>JANQLH010000203.1 GCA_028280735.1 SAR324 cluster bacterium
TAGATTCCGGATCAAGTCCGGAATGATATGACGCGTTGTGAGTGCTCCATATTTGCATTTGTGGATATCGGATTGAGTCTGGAACGATTTTTAATGTAGATTTGTCGTAAGGTTGTAAGCGAAGCTAGTCTGCAGAAAATGATTTGGAGTATTAACGTGGTGTGAATTTTGATGGGATTCTTCTGAAGACCCTGTGTTGGTACCTGGACCCGGAATCGAACCGGGACGTCCTTGCGGACATGAGATTTTAAGTCTCACGCGTCTACCAATTCCGCCATCCAGGCAGGATCGTCTTTGGGGTGTCTTGAGTGGGATTTTCTGGAGGCGACAATCGGAGTCGAACCGATCTAAAAGGTTTTGCAGACCTCTGCCTAACCGCTTGGCTATGTCGCCTCTTTGGTGTGCTAAGATTGGCTTAAGTCGCTATTTAACTGGGTTGGCAAATACTGACTTAATCATCCCTTTATCCCCTAAAGTTATATTTGATTTAATTTGGTGTCAAGGCATAAAACGGCAAATTTAATTTTCCGTTGATATTTGATCCAAAAAGCAGATCAAAATCAATACTTGTAGTACCCGACCAAATCCTACTCTGCAACTTTTTGCTTGACACTATTATCTTCATATCTGAAAATGTCGTTTTACACAAAATTGATACGCGAGCATGGTGGAACTGGTAGACACGCAGTCTTGAGGGGGCTGTGGCCCTAGGCCGTGAGAGTTCGATTCTCTCTGCTCGCACCACCACCCGACCTTCCCGAGTTACTTTCCACCCAAGGGCTTCTCCGTACTCCAATGACAAGAGCCGCCTTTTCAGATTTTAAGCATACACCCGGTGGGATCTGCAAACTTCTGATTTACTTTATTACCCCATTATTGCTTGTCAGCAGCGTGAATCGTGATATTCTGGCTTCAGATATACAGCTAAGTAAACGGCAACTGTTTGATTACGCCACACATTTATATAAGGACAGGCAGTATTACAGGGCGATCACCGAGTATAAACGCCTGATTTTCTTTTTTCCCCGGGATGAGCTTGCTGAAACCGCAGTAATGCAAATTGGCAGATCTTATCTTGCAGGCAGCCGGACTGAAAATGCTATCGACCATTGGGAAACACAACTCAATCGTTCCGAATTGCAGGCGGATCGACTGGAGCGCATGAGGATACTACTGGGGATTTCCCTGTTGGATCTCAACCAGACTGCGATCTTCAGCTTTCGCAAGCGAAACGTCAGCAAAGCCGTAGGGATATTCAATAAGCTGGAAGACACCGATCTTTTTGCTCCAAGTATTCGACGATTTGTAACGGCCTGGGAAAAAAGAAACATAGATAAAAAATCGCCATGGCTGGCAGGCACACTTTCTGCCGTTGTACCCGGTGCGGGGAGCTATTACACAGGCAGATACATGGAAGGGACCTACGCATTCTTCCTGACAGCACTGTTCTACCTGGCTACCATGGATGCGGTGAATAATGATAATGACGAATCCGGAGCTGTTTTTGGATTGCTCACCATCGGATTTTACGGAGGCAGCATCTATACGGCTGTTAACGGAGCCCATAAGCTAAATGATAGAAGAGAATCTGATGAATTACTTCGGTTAAGGCAAAAACATGGAATCTGGTTCATCCCAGCCACTGACGGATATCCGGGCCGATTTTAATAGACACCTTTCAATTCCCGGGACATCAGGTTTACAAGACATCACTACCTTACTATTACACATTTTGCGTTTAACGAGGTTCGAGCATGAGTCTTTCCGATTCGGAACTCAGTATTATTAAAGAAGAAGAAAACAACCTGCGACGCTTGCAAAAGAGTTTTGCAAACCAGATCAAAGATACTCTTCGTGATGACATCCTCAATGAGATCACCGAGCTCAATGAGCTGATTCCGGATGTCAACAGCGATGATTTACCCCAGGTCAAAGCCCAGCTGATAAGATTGGATGCCGTGTTGAGTCAGATCGATTCTGCCGGCACTACCAAACTGGACATACTGAATCCTTATTTCGGGCATATGAAACTCGAGGATCAGCATGGTATCAAAGATCTCTATTTGGGAACCCAGGTATATCGATCCGTGGACGGCAGTATTCAGATTATCGATTGGAAAACGTCTCCCATAGGCCGGGTTTATTTTCTTTATGAAGAGGGAGACGAATACGAAGAAGATATTGAGGGAAGGACCTTTGAGGGGGAAGTCCTTTTCAAGCGGATCTTACGTATTGTGGATGGAAAGATTGTTGAGATTCAGACAGGTGACCAGATCCTTAAAAGCTCCG
The DNA here is from genome assembly GCA_028280735.1 of SAR324 cluster bacterium. Lineage (GTDB taxonomy): Bacteria > SAR324 > SAR324 > XYD2-FULL-50-16 > XYD2-FULL-50-16 > JAHJTV01. The sequence continues at coordinate 2,290 of JANQLH010000203.1, forward strand.
ACGACGGTTCCTGGGTGCAAAGCGATACCCGGCGGTATTTGCTAAAAGGGGGAGCCGGCTCTGCACCGCGTCCGCAAAATACAGCTTCCATCAAATCCAAAATGGGAATTGGATCAGATAGCGGCATTCGAGGCAGTAAATTCCTGCCGGAGATTACCGCCCTGATCGACCCAAGTCAGTTTGACCTGATTACCCAACCCAAAACCGGCGTAGTAGCCATTCAAGGTCTGGCAGGTAGCGGAAAGACTACCATTGCCCTGCACAGGGTTGCCTGGCTGCATTTTCAAGACAGGCAACGATTTTCTGCAGAAAAAATCTTGGTGATGGTTTTTAATCGTGCCCTTTCCAACTACATTTCAAAAGTGCTCCCTTCGTTGGGTGTTAGCGGTATTATCATTGAGAACTTTGAAAACTGGGTCAGCAAGCTGAGAATCCGTCTTTTTTCCGGTCATTTACCACGGAGTTATTCGGAACACACCCCGGTGACGGTGATTCGTTTCAAAAAGCACCCAGTGTTGTTTCAACTGATTAATGATTTTATTGAAGCCAAAGAACGGGAGTTCAATGTTGGTATTTCAGAGTTGGTCGATCAGCAAAAGTTTCGTTCCGTATTGATGGATTTGGAGGGGGTTCCTTTAATATCCCGCTTGTACAATTTTTACGAATGGCTGGAAGGAAAACGCACACTCGGAAGTTGTAAACCCGATTTTGATGCTGTTACCAAGACCAACTTACTCCGATTGGTGACTGACCTGATCGATCCTGAGAAGGATCGCATGTCCATGCTGCTGGAATTCTGGGAGGACCTGTTTACCGATTACCATTTTCTGCAGTTTGGTTTTAATGAAGGGTCTGAAGATTTTACAGCAATCCAAATTGATGAAGTAATCGACTGGCTGAGACATCAGTTTGCTGAAATCAACACTAAAGACCCGGTTCCTCAGAAAGATCTGGTTGAAATTGTCTCCAATGAAGAAAATTCAAGTGCTCCCAGAACCTCGCTGGATTATGAGGATGATCCTATCCTTCTTTACATGTACCAGCGATTGCTTAAAGAGATCGCAAAGAAAAACAAAAAACCCCTGCAATACAATCATATTATGGTTGATGAAGTTCAGGATTTCAGCCCCATTGAACTGGCTGTGCTGACCAATATCGCAAAGCAGCCTCTGAGCCTTACCTTTGCCGGGGATGTGAATCAGAAAATGATAAAGGAAAGCGGATTCATCAATTGGGAAACCACCTTTGGGAACCTGGGAATCAAGGGGCAAAAAGTATCCACCTTAAAAGTCGGTTATCGCTCTACTTATGAAATTATGGATTTCTCATTTAGAGTATTGGGTAACCTTTCCCAAAACAAGGAATTCATGGCAACGCGGCAAGGTCCGCCTGTGGAAGTCTTTAAATTCAGCAACCAGGGTGAGGTGATCCAGTATTTGAGCAGAAGCTTGATCGATACCATGATCAACGAACCGATGGCTAGTATTGCCGTCATTTGTATCTCTCCCGAAGAGGCAAAAGCTTACTTTGAACTCCTCAACAATGTTGAAATTGCCGACTTAAGACTGATTGATGATCAAAATTTTCCCTTTACCCCCGGAATTGACATAACCGATGTAAGACAAGTGAAGGGATTGGAATTTGACTATGTAGTATTGCTGGACGTGGACACGGAGAACTACCGGAATGACAACTACTCCAGGTATCTGCTTCACATCGCTGCATCCCGGGCTGCGCATCAGTTGTGGATTGTAAATTATAGAAATCCTTCCTTGATTCTGCCGGGGGAGTTTCGGGATGAACCGGGAAGAATAGACAGTCTGGAGGTACTATAGGGGGTTTCACGAGAGTCAACCTGCTTTTTCTCTTGACACCTTTAGCGATTCAATCATATATTTTTTAGATGGTATACCAAGGTGGCGGAACTGGTAGACGCGCACGGTTCAGGTCCGTGTGAGCTTTGGCTCTTGGGAGTTCGACTCTCCTCCTTGGTACCACCATTCCTCACAACATCTCTTTTTTCTACTTCCCCAAGCCAGAGTTCCTAATACAATTAGTACCAATACTGCGGTGTTGCTCGCTATTTCTCAAGAAAAGCTGCCTTTTTTACATATGATTCGACTTTTGGAGCTTTTATTGCACATCCGAAATTCGATGGCTTGAATAGGCAAATAGAATTGCCTGATTATTTGGAACATTTGAAGGGTACGAAGGATACCGAACAGACTTAAAGACTATGGCGAGAAAAGGAATTTGGACCATTGCGGGGGGCAAAGGAGGAGTTGGTAAAAGCTTGTTGTGCAGTAACCTCAGCATCGATCTGGCGCAAAGGGGTAACAGTGTTGTGCTTATTGATGCGGATTTTGGCGGTCCTAATATTCACACCTTTTTTGGCATAAGCACATCCATAATTAGTGTTTCCGATTTTATCAAAAGTAACCAGCTACGCCTTGATGATATCTTGCTTCCCACCGGAATAGCTAATCTCAAGCTGGCCAGTGGCGCTCATGACGTGCTGGGGATGGCTAACCTGAATGTCATTCAACAAAATAAACTGGTCAAGGCAATTAAGACCCTTGATGTCGACTATGTTCTGGTTGACCTGGGAGCCGGAACCAGCTCCTATACGCTGGATCTTTTTCTGATGGCCGATGTGGGAGTCCTTGTCGCCGCACCGGAGCCTACATCTGTCGAAAACACCTATCGTTTTATCAAGTCTGCTTTCTATCGAAAATTGAAATCGGTGATCAAACATCAGGAAGTACGGGCTTTTCTGGAGAAAATAACTGAAAGTAAACATGAAGAAAGTCCCAGAACTCCGGCTGAACTGGTTTCAGATATCTCAGACATTAATCCCCAGGCTGGTGAATCGTTGAAGTATGAGTTGTCCAATTTTACACCGAAATTGATTCTAAACCAGGTAAGAACGCCGACCGATGTCCGTGTTGGTTTCTCCATGACCGCAGCCAGCAAAAAGTACTTTGGTGTGAATCTCGGGTATGTCGGTTTTGTCGAGCATGACAGTTACGTTATTCAATCGATCAGACAGCGTAAGCCAATCATCCTGCACTTTCCGGATTCCACAGCCGCCAATTGTATTGTAAGAATTGGACAAAATATCCGCCAAAACTACCATCTCGTCCACTCAAATTAGTCATCCGATTTCGGGTTTAAATCATCTATAGCGAAGGTATCCTGCTTGCATTAAGGGGCAGGAAAACTTAACATGATATTAATGTTGGGTATTGGATATCTTTCCGGGAACTGGTCTGTGTTCACGAAACACAAATAGAGTGCAAAATATCCGGGCAAAGGGTAACCTGCTGTTATTATTACCACAAAGGCAACCTATGACAATATATAAAATTCTGACTTATCCTGATCCTTTTTTAAAAACCGTTGCCACCCCTGTTACGGAGTTTGATGAAAAGTTGAAAGAGATTTCCGACAACATGATTGAAACCATGTACGAGAAATCCGGTATTGGTTTGGCGGCTGTTCAAATAGGCTTTGGCAAGCGTTTATTTGTGATGGATGTTACTTACAACAAAGAACTTCCGGAATCCGCCCGCAATCCAATGGTAATTGTGAATCCTGAAATTACAGAAAGCTCTGAAGAACAGGTTAACGAAGAAGGGTGTCTCTCTGTGCCGGAATTCAGGGCTGAGGTAAAAAGGGTCGGTACTATTTCCCTTAAGTACCAGGACGTGGAAGGTAATGAGCACACCATGGAAGCCAGTGGCTTAAAATCCATTTGTATCCAGCACGAGATGGATCATCTTGAAGGTAAGCTTTTTATCGATTACCTTCCCACATTGCAACGAAACATGATTAGAAAGAAACTAAAAAAGCGTTATGCTTAATTCTGCCAAAACTCTCCTCACCGTTACAGCGTTTCTGGTATGCCTGATACTTCTCGCAGTGCAGCCAATTTCCGCAACAACTTGGTGGAAAATTAAGGTCAATGAGATTCCAATAGACGCAGAGGTCGTTATAACCAATGAAGAGCAACGCATGGGATTGGGCGATCGCTTTTCCCTGCCCGAAGGACAGGGCATGCTCTTTGTGTACGAGAGACCGGGAAGTCGGATTTTTTGGATGAAACGCATGAATTTTTCCATCGACATCATCTGGTTTCTGGGGAACAAAGCGGTGAAATTTGAGGAAAACATACCTTTTCCCGAACACGGCACACCGGATGACTATCTGGAGCGATATGGCCATGGTGTCGATTCCGATATGGTTTTGGAATTGCCTGCCGGGTACATAAAAAAGCATCGGCTTTCCCTCGGCGATAATCTGACTATCCTAAAAAAGGATTAAGCCTTGAAGAACGAGTTGGAACTCGGAATAGACGAAGCAGGCAGGGGGCCTGTGCTTGGACCTATGGTAATGGCAGGTGTTGTGGTATCAGCCGGTGAGCAACAGGTTCTTCATGAGTGGGGTGTTGCCGATTCAAAGACTTTTGGGAGTGGTAAAAAAGCAAGGGGAATGCGAGAAAAACTCGCTGAACAAATAAAGGAACGCTTTCCGCACCAGGTAATCATTCTATCTTCGGAAACTGTAGATCATTATGTTCGCAACAGCAGCCTGAATCGTTTGGAACAGGAAACCGCCCTTGATATCATCTCTTCACTAAAGTCGGACAGGGTTGTTTTGGATGGTAAAAATCTTTTTGCACCGATAGAAAGCGAAAACATCAAAGCCTATAACAAAGCTGACGGGAAGTATGTCAGTGTGGCAGCAGCTTCGATTCTGGCAAAAACAGAAAGGGACAGGCAAATCTTCGAGCTCTGCAAACCGTTTATGGATGCATACGGTGAAATAGGCGGGGGAGGCTATGCGAATAAAAAAACTCTGGAATTTGTGAAATGGCACCTGGAAAGTTACGGTTCGCTTCCAGCGTTTTACAGAACCAGCTACCAGTGGAAGGAGTTGCGGTATAATTAGTCGGTTTCTACCCTTCAGTTCAGATTATCCTCTAAGTCGTCATCACGGGAAATTGAGGCATCTTCTTCTTGTGAGTCCTTATCTTCTTCCTTTTCTCTCTGCCCAAGATTCATCAGGTATAAAAATCCGCTGATCATTACAATCGCGCTGGCTATACTGGCAATAAGACGAAATAGGAACTTAATAGCCGTTGATTGGAAGATCGTTTGAATAATCTTTAGCATTTTTTTTACAAAGAAAAGGTGTAGGTTGTGTAATGATCGAAGAACATGAATATCTTTTTTATTTTTGTTCCATGATTCTAATAAATATTTGGTAAAAAAGAAAGTAGGTATGCGATTCTATGAGTTGTTGCAGTGTTAATACTTTTTTAAACCACTCCCGAAGTATCACGACAAAGTATGGACTCCTCGCAATTAATCAAGTTAGAGTATCCTTTGTTTTTTTTGACGTTTCAAAGCCCGGCAATGTGCGGGTATCCAAGTTATTTCAATCGAAGAATTGGTCTGAATTGTGCTATACTACATCCGTCATAGTTTTACTGATAAGCAACTGGTTTTTTTGTTATTTTAAAAAGGGGTTGCCAAACTAGGCCGAATTAAGTAAGAAATCAGGGAATACTGTGGGAACCATTCTTCATCATTTATTTCTTATAATACCAATCACTTGTTTTTCAGCCGAGTTACTGAAAAACCATTTCCCAGAAGCAGACAATGACTAAAAATATTAAAAAGTTTATAAAGTTAATTACTATCGCTTTCATTGTATTCACTCTGGCAGGATGTCCACAACAGCAAGTCAAACCCTGGGATAACAACTCACTGAGTCAAATCACATTCTCTTTTGCAGACAATGACAATGATGAAGGTGAACTCGGTGGTGATATAACTCTCGATTTGCCGGCCAACTTAAAGCCTGATCTAGTGACTCACTACGTAATTTACTGGGGAACAGCTCCAAATGATACAGGAAAAGGAGCCTTGCTGGCCGAGGTTGCCGCAGCTGATTTCACAAGTGAGGTGCTTTATACAGTTCCGGAGAATACAGCAAAAACAGCAGAGTATTTCCTACTTTACCTCAGGGGTGGCGGAGAGAATGTTGTCGAAGTATTTAGCGGCAAAGCTTCCCTTGCCTTTGATAAATTCGAGGGTATTGAAGTTATTGAGCAAACAGATGTAACCCAGCCTCCTCCGACAACAGAGCCTACAACAACGGAACCTGAACCGGAAGAACCAACTCAACCCACGACAACCGTTGAATCGACAACAACTGAACAAAATCAGATTGTAGTAGCGATCAATAATGTTTTGTTTGAGTTTGACAAGTCCTACCTGAGAGCCGAGTTCAGACAGCAACTAAGAACGGACCTGGCGAATGTTGAAAACAAGGAATCTACTGAATTGTTGATTGCCGGTCATGCGGATGAGAGAGGTTCCAATGAGTATAACCTCGCACTTGGTGAACGCAGGGCGTTTGCTGTTAAGAGATATTTAATCAGTCTCGGTTTTCTGGCTGATAATATCAACATCATCTCTTACGGAGAGGAAAAGCCGCTTGATGGCGGGCACAACGAGAATGCATGGCGAAAGAACCGGAGAGCAGAGACCGACCTACAATAGTCGGTATACCGATAAAATAAAAAAAGCCGGGGTGTTTTAGCTATTCCCGGCTTTTTTTTTGCTGTAATAATCCGCCTTACCTTTTTAAGCCAACTTCTTCAGACAAAGGTTTCAGCTCTACCAAAATCGTCTTCCAAACGTTCGATATCATCTTCCGAAAGATAACTTCCTTGCCTGACTTCAATGATTTCCAGCGGGATTTTACCCGGATTGGCCAGTCGGTGAAACTCGTTTTTGGGAATATAGGTGGATTCATTTTCTGCCAGAAAGTAGGTTTGTTCTCCCCTTTTAACCTCTGCTGACCCCGAAACCACTACCCAATGTTCATTACGATGAAAGTGTCGTTGCAATGATAACCGTTTACCGGGTAGCACGGTAAGTGTTTTAATCTGGTAATCCTTGCCTTCGGCAATTACTCGATAACTCCCCCAGGGGCGGGCAACGGTAGTATGAAATTTGTATTCAAAGCGATCTTCCCGTTTTAATGTTTCAACAATCTTCTTCACATCCTGGGATTTGGTAAGGTCACATGCCAGAAGGGCGTCTTCAGTCTCAATTATGATAATGTTCTTTAATCCGGAACAGGTGATTAAACGTTTGTCAGATATGATCAAACAATTCTCACTGTCTCTCATTATCACATTACCACGGGTTACATTACCATTGTCGTCTTTATTGCTGATTTCGTAGATACTTTCCCAACTGCCAAGATCGCTCCAACCGACATCAATGGTAAAAACGGCAACGTTTTTGGATTTCTCAAGAATTGCGTAATCGATTGAATTGGAAACCACGCGGGAAAATACCTGGTGAATTCCGCTGTCTTCGGTGAGTTCCGGCTTTACCTGGACTCCTTCGAAAAAAAGATTGTAGGATTCAGGATTTAGCTCTTTGTATTCATTTAACAAGGTATTGGGAGTTGCCATGAAAATTCCGGCGTTCCAGCTATAGTTGCCGTTTTTGATGAATTCCTCTGCTGTTTCCTTATCCGGTTTTTCAGTAAAGCGGTCGACCTTGAATCCTCCGTTTAAAGGCTTGCCGGATTTAATGTAGCCATACCCCGTATGTGGATGATCCGGTTTAATGCCAAAGGTGACGATCCAGCCTTCTTTTGCCAGCTTTTCACCTGCTTTTAGCTTGTCGAGAAATTGTTGCTCTTTCTGGATCAAGTGATCCGCAGGTAAAATGACGACGGCTTCGTCACGAAGGTTTTCCGGAATTTGACTAAGCCCCCAGAGAATTGCCGGGGCTGTGTTTTTACTCTGGGGCTCCAATAACAGGTTTTGTTTTGGATAATCCGGAATCAATTGTTCAATTTGGCTCCACAATTCGTGTTCGTGCACTATAGAGCCAATAATGAGCATGTGATCTTTATCCAGGAGAGGAGATAAACGCTTGATGGTTTCTTGCAGGAGGGATTCATGCGTGGACCCCAGGTTTAAGAACTGTTTTGGAGTCATTGTTCTGCTAAACGGCCAGAGGCGTGTTCCGCTTCCTCCGGCTAAAATCATGCCTATCATAAAGTCCCTTGTTTAATGTTCCTGTTGGTCGCGGAATCTTGCGTAAGCTGTATCGGTTGTTTACTGTCCCAACTGGTCATCACCAATGCTTTTTCCTTTCGACCGGATAAAATACCTGTTTGTTCATAATGACTTTGTCTGCTTTCAAATGGATGAAAAAGTCCATGGTAATATGCCGTTTGGTGGGGATGCTGTAATCAAAAATAAAGGTGATCGAGTCCTGCCTGTCGGTAGGTAATTTTTTATAAACACCGACAAGACTGTTCGCCATGCGATTATCCGTGATAAAGTATATATCACGCTCCAAAACGGGGTTTAGCTGGATTCGCTCAATGCCTTTTTTGATTTCAAAGTATTTCGATTCCTTAGCAGCCCAAACATCATTGAGAAAATCCTGTACGCTGACGGCAGGCGGTTTAATTAATTCGGGTCGCCAGCGAAGATGTATCCTTTGTTTGGCTCGTGTATGCCGGGATGCCTTGACGTAAGTAAAATTCACGGGAATCTCCAGGGAGCCGGTTAGACCGGATGCCTTTTGCTCCATTTTCAGTTTTTTTATCCTGCATCCCTTGTTTCCTTTGATATAATTTCTACAGCCCAGCACATCCGAATTGATTCGACTCCTTGCCGTACTACGATTTCCTTTTAGTTCGATCAAACCAAAAAAAACATCTCTCACCAATTCCGGATGCATTAAAAAGATGTTTTCCGCTTTTGTAAAAAAGTCTGTATATTCAATGGGGTATTGCTCTTGTGAAAACACCGGTCTTGTCAATAATACAAGCGCTAAAATCAGTAATAGCGGGCAGAGCAAAGATGGTGCTTTTACATAAAATTTACGTTTGAAGGCCTCTATTGTCTTCATAAAAAAGCAGAATTGAATTATCTTTTAGTTACATGCAAAAGTATATGTGGTGTCGTCATCTATATAATAACTGCAAATTCATTTACATCCGAATTTAGAGTTAATACTTATTCCACTGCTCGAATAGGACTTGAAATGAAGATTTTTCATGCTCTTGCCTTTGTGATAAAGACAATACTCTCCGTCGCAGGGATTGTTTTACTGATCAACAAACTAAGCGAAAAAAAGAGCGATTCCGACTATAAATTTACAATCGACTCGGCTATTAATAACGATGATTTGAAAGCGTGTAAACACCATGCACCCAAAAAAAAATTTGACTTCGCGGATTTGCAGAAGTCTTACTTTCAATCAAAGGATTATTTTTAGGGTCAAGATTTAGATTGATCGGGTTCTATTTTTTGTAACTGCGAACGAAATTATCTATCCCTCCTCTTTTCAGGACATTGCTTACACGGTCAGCAGCGTTCTTTTCATCATAAGGCCCCGCTAACACATAAAAGAGATCTTTTCTTGTTTCAACGAAGATGGGGATCTTTGTAAACTTCTGATTTAATTTTATTTTAAAAGCATCCGCACGTTGCATTGTGCTGAAAACACCAATCTGAACTATCATTTGTTTATACGGTGTCATACCTTCCGTTGGATCATAATCCTTTGGATAGCGAATAACTTTCAATGATACACGTGCTGTTCCCTGTTCTTTGAACTCCAGGGATTCAGCCGCTCTTCTCGTCAAATCGATAATTCTGTTTTTCTTGTAGGGTCCACGGTCGTTGATTCTCACAATAACCGTTTTATTGTTTTCCAGATTGGTAACCTGAACCCAGGTATTCATGGGAAGAAAGCGATGTGCTGCTGTTAAGGCATCCTGGTCATATTGTTCACCGTTTGCCGTTTTCTCACCGTGAAACCCCGGACCATACCAGGAAGCAAAACCTATCATCTGTTCTTCGGGATTTTTAGGTTCATCCTCCTCGTCCGGCATTACAATATTCGGTTTGATTTTGGTCGGCGTGACAGAAGCAGGACCTGGTTGATCCTCTTTTTCGATAGGAATTTGCCAGTTTCGGGGTGTGAAAAACTCTCTGCTTTGTGTTGGCTGCCTTTTGTAAGTCGGGGCGCAAGCGGAAACCATGAATATAACTAACAGTGGAAATAGGACAGATATCTGTTTCATCGCAAGTTTTGTAGCTGTTATAGGTGCATGAACTGATTCTTAAGCGGTTAATGCCAGATTTTTGCCAAACGACAGATCCATAAAAACTTATAAAACAAGCTAATGTTTTCTGATGATTTGAATGATTTCTCTCATCCTGAAGTTTATGGAATCCAGGATTAAGCCTATTGCAAAAAAAACGGTTGAAACCAGGACCAGACCTGTTGCCAGTATTGCTGTCGGGAAATGGGTTACCAGACCTGTTTTAAAGAACTCAACAATGGGAATCAAACCAAGTCCAAGACCCGAAAACAGAAAAAGTATACCTAGAGTTCCAAAAAAGAAAAGCGGCCTGTATGCTTTGGCGATGTTGGCAATTGTCAATAACACACGAATACCATCCCTGATAGTGTTCAATTTTGAAGACGACCCTTCGGGTCGTTGTCGAAGTTCGATCTCAACCTCAAGCGTTTTGTATTGATAATAGAGAGATTGTATAACGAGTTGAGTTTCGACCTCGAATCCCCTTGAATCCAAGGGAATGTTTTTAACAAAATCCCTGTTAAAAACCCTGTAGCCGGACATAATGTCTTTTAGCCTGTTATCAAAAATCCAATTGACCAATGCCACTACCAGGAAATTCCCCAACAAGTTTAACGGTTTAAACGCTTTGGATTTGTATTTGGCAAGGCGTGTCCCCACCGTCATGTCCGCATCTTGATTTAACACCGGTTTGATTAGCTCATGAACCGACTCGGCAGGATAGGTATCGTCGCCATCCACCATGACAAATATATCCGCTTCAACTTTCTGAAACATGGAAACAACAACAAACCCTTTGCCTTGTTTAGGCTCTTTTACGACGATTGCCCCCTTTTCTTTGGCTATTTGGGCGGATTTATCCGTGGAGTTGTTGTCGAATACGTATATATCGGCAGTGGGGAGTTCTTTTCTAAAATCATCGATAACTTTGCCAATGGTTATTTCTTCATTATAACAAGGAATAAGGACCGCAATTTTGGTTTCAGAAGGATACATGCTGAGATTAATTATGATAGTTCCGGAAAAAACGTGATAATCACATATGAATACTAGGTTTTGAAAAGTATAAAGAACCTGAGCATTTAGGTAAACAGGAATCCCCGGGCACCATTCATGAGCGAGTTGAAGTTTTTGCCGCCATCGACCATTGTTATCAATTCTATTACCAGCCGTGGATGACATTAACATTGAAAAGCTTTATAATCGTACTCTTTCTGTTCAAAGGCGCTGATGAATCCCCAGCCCCATTGATTTGAGAGAGAATCAAACAGCATGTTCAACGACCGCTTCAGACTAATCCAATGTCAATTCCATGAAAGTTAAATCCAGTTTTGATCCTAAAACCATCCAAAGACAATTTGTACTGTTGTTGATTTTTGGCGCATTGTTCTTAATTCCGGGTATTGGCAATGTTCAGCTTGTTGATTGGGATGAGAATATCTATGCGGAAGCCAGTCGGCAAATGATGGTTCGCGGAGACTATTTAAATGTTTATGTAAACAATCACTTGTTTGCAGAAAAGCCGCCTTTTTATTTTTGGGAGCAAGTATTGAGCTATAAGCTATTTGGTGTTAATGAGTTTGCGGCTCGCTTTCCTTCGTCCGTCGCCGGTTTATTGATGATAGTGCTGCTTTTTTTTGTCGGGAGTAAAATTGGATCACCACGCTTCGGGCTTGTTTGGGCATTGGTTTATCTGACTTCATTTTTACCCTCGGTTTTTGGACGAGTCGCCGTGATCGATCATACCTTCAATCTGTTTATTGCCACGGCTGCTTACTTCCTTTATCTATTTGACCATGCCTATCGCAATCACCTGGATGCGCTTACCAGGTTGGGCAGAAGGAAATTACCACCAAAAAGGGTATACTTAATCTACCTGACAGTTGCAAGTATATGCATGGGACTGGGAACGTTGACCAAAGGTCCATTGGCAGGTGTAATTCCCCTCGTTGCCTTTGCAGGTTATAAGGTGTTTAATCGAAAACCGGGAATTCGATTGGTTCATTTTCTCTATTGCGCGATACTATCGCTTTCTATAGCTTTGTCCTGGTACTTGATTAACTGGTTGAATACTGGTGAGTCTTTTTTGGAAGGATTTATCAAATTTCAGCTTTTGCTCTTTTCCAAGCCCATGGAAGGGCATGAGGGCCCTTTCTTCTATCATCTGGTTGTCGCCATTTTTGGCTTGCTGCCATGGACAGTACTTCTGTTTGCATTTCGACCCTCACAGGTTAAGTGGGAGAATAATCATACCCGATTCCTGTTTCGCTTCAGCATCACCTGGGTTGCCTTTGTTTTGGCTTTATTTTCCTTTGTCTCCACTAAACTACCGCACTATTCAGCTTCAATATACATTCCCTTGAGCATGCTGGTAGCAGTAAATATTGAAAACGCATTTATAACCGGAAAAGGTTTACCCAAATGGAGTATTTGGGGAACCGGTGTGATCGGTGTTTTTTTCGCATTGCTGTTCATCGGTATACCCGCGATACTCGAAGAATATTCCAAGGTACAGCTGGTTTCAATGCCGGATGTAGCAATGAGCGTTGTAATTGTAACCGGCGGACTGATTCTGGCTTTGTTTTTTGCATCGATGTTTTACCTTCACAGAAAAAAGTTAACGCTTGGTCTGGTGTTCATCGCAGCAGCCATGCTGGTTTTTACACAGGGATTGTGGCGAATCCACTTACCGGTGTTTGTAGCAATTCATCAGCAGCCATTGATCGATGTTGTAAAGGAAGCACAACAGAAATCAAGCAAAGTCGTCTTTTACAGGATGGTTTCCTTTGCCGCTTTTTTTTACGGAAACGGGCCTATTGAAATCCTTCACAACTATAAATTCCCCGGGGACCCGCAAATTCTGAATCGTCGTTTTACTGAGGATACATACATTATTAGTGATTACAAAAATGCGAAACGCTTGCAAAAAGACCACCCCTTGGTTGAGAAGATCAACCAGGTTGGCCGATTTTGCTTGTATAGAATTGAGAAGTCATCAACTATTAACTGATCAACAAATCAAATTCGAATAACTTATAAGCCACTTTTCATCAGGAAGTAAATGACAATAGTAGACAGATTTTTAGCATCCAAATATACCATCTGGATTATTTTGATTATCCACTTCATCATTTGGTTCACCGTTTTTAACTTTCTAGACATCCACCCGGACATGGCAGATCACTGGATCTGGTCTCGCTATCTCTCCTTTGGATATTATGAACATCCGCCTTTTGTCGCATTTACCATGCGAATTATCACCTTGATTTTCAGCGATGTTGTCTTGGGATTGAAACTGGGAAGTGTTCTTTTTTCGGTCATTATACTGTATCTGGCTTATTTGGCGGCAGAGGAATTCTTTGAAAGGAAAACAGCGCTCGTTTTCGTGCTGATTCTTATCAGTACTCCTTACTTCTCCACAGGCTCGGTTTTCTGGCATATTGATCAGCCTTACATGGCTTTCTGGCTGATTTGTCTGCTGATCATTGGCAAGTACATCAGCACACAAAACCCGAACTGGATGATTTTATTCGGATTGTCCGCCGGTCTAGGGGCAATGTCCAAATATATAATGATACTGCTTCCGCTCTCCATGGTATTTTGGATTATATCCAACAAGCATTCAAGAAAACTTCTAGGCAATTGGCAGTCTTATGTCGGAGCGTTACTGGCTTTCGCCATCATGGCGCCAAATATTTACTGGAATTCGCAAAACGACTGGGTAACTTTCGGATTTGTCCTGGATAAAGGTCTGAAAGGAGCCAGTTTCGGGGTTCATTTTATGCATTTTATCGTCTCCCAGTTTTTCCTTTTCTCTGCTATCTATTCGTTGTATTTTTGGTGGCAACTGGGCACAAAAAATTTGAACTCCACCATCATTTCAAATGATAAGGTCGTTGTTGCACAGAAATGGAAATTTTTGCTCTATTCGGGCTTAGTGCCGTTTCTGTTTTTCACGGTAACCAGTTTCCTCGGCAGTCGAACAGATCCTCACTGGGTTAATGTTGCCTATTTTAGTTTCTTCATGTTACTGGCGCGATTTGTTGTAATAAATATCACCCAAGGACAAATCAGCCGACAGGCAACGATGTTTTTGAGCTCTACAATCCTGAGCTTCTCCCTGCTTACTATTGTCCTGGTTCAAATTCATTATATTTTCATCCCTTACCAATTCCCTGACACACCATCATTGAAAGTCATGACGGGATGGAACAAATCAGCAACCCAGATTAAAGAACTCTGTGAATACAACAAAATCGATGTCCCGGACTACGTGATATCCAGAGAATACCAGCTTGCAAGCGCCCTGGGACTGTATATGGAGAATAATCCCTGGCCTCATGCCATTGAAAAAAAGGAAAGAAACATGTGGAGTCCGGTTCGTACAGTCCGTGAAAATGGCGCTCTACTGGTTTGCCCCAGGGCAGAATGCGAAGAATTGTTGGAAGATGCAAGTGATCGATTTAAGTCTAATTTCAGATATTTAGGTGAGGTTCAAACCCTGCACAATGGAAAAGTTCTGCGTAAACTAAAGATATTTCATTTGCAGCCTGGATAAATCATTATAGATAAAGTTTATGGCCACATTATACAAACATAAAGGATTGGTATTATTAGTATTAGCTTCATTTGGTCTGCATTCCATTGTCGCTTTGATGCCGCCTTTAAACGGAGATGAAGCTACCTTTTGGGAATGGTCACGTCATTTGGCGTTGGGCTACTACGCTCACCCCCCAATGACCGCATGGCTGGTGGCCTTAACGACAAATCTGTTCGGAGTGTTTAAGTATAATGTCCGCCTGCCTGCCATTTTGCTGCATCTTGGTACTATTATCCTGGTCTACCGGATTGCACTGGATCTGTTTAAAACTCAAAAACCGGCCTTTTTATCGGCTTTGTTATATGCCGCCTTACCAATATCAATGGTATTGGGAACAGCCATGACAACGGATGCCGGCTTGGTGTTTTTTTTCACGGCGGCTGTTTATTTCTCCAAGCTTGCAGTCATTGATGATAAGAGAAATAACTGGTACCTGGTCGGTCTCACCGGCGGAGCCATGTTACTCACCAAGTTTATGGCGGTGTTGTTTTTCCCGGGTTTATTTCTCTTTCTGCTGATTAACGCTCGTTATCGAAAAGTTTTTTTGACCAAAGAGCCTTATCTCGGTTCCCTGTTGGCTTTGATAATATTCAGCCCGTTTCTCTATTGGAATTATCAAAACAGTTGGTTGACCTTTCAGTTCAATTTTTTCATGAGACACCGGGAAGAAGGATTCGATCCCGTCAAACCAGCTACTTATCTCGCAGGTCAACTGTTTGCCGGATCACCATTGGTGTTCTTGTTGTTGATCGTCGCTTTGGTAGTCTTTTTGTTCCGTCTTCATCGCAAGAGATCCAAAGCCGGACAAAAGAGAGATGACACTATTTTGCTGCTTTCGTATTTTACGGCGTTTCCTTTGGTTTACTTTGCAGGAACTTCCCTGGGTGTTGAAGTTGCCCCGCACTGGCCGGCAATCATTTACGGTCCCGGTGTTGTGTTACTCGTTACCTGGCTCCATAAAAACTCTTCTTTCTTCACCAGGGCACCAAAACTTCAATCCGGATTGTACTGGAGCAGTTTTTCGTTTTCACTGGTTATTTCAGCCCTGTTATCATTCCTGGTCCTTTTTCCGAAGGTATTACCGGACAAAATGATCTATACGGAAAAAGTGTATGGTGAAGCTCCCGTTCTTTCTCATTACTTTGGATGGAAGGAAGCCGGAAGGCATATCGACACCATCATCAAAAAATGGGAAAACAAACCGGAAGGGCTGTTCATGACTTCAAAAGATTACAGTTTAGCCTCGATGCTGGGTTTTTATACGCCAAGCCATCCTAACTTTTACCTTATGAATGTGACAAAGGATGTGGTTCATGGTAAAAGTTACCTGCTTTGGGAAAAAGGTAATAAAAAACCGGGTGCAAACACTATTTATGTCGGTGATGAACCCGATTCATATAAAAAGCGAATCCCCGATTTTTTTGAAGAAACAAAGCAGCTCGAACCGTTTATCGTTCGTGACGAAGACGGTCGGATTCTGCGTATCTTTTATATCACCATAGGATTGCGGTATCTCGGTGGAGAGCCTGATAACCTTTCATTATGGTAAGGTAATACAAGACTATTTCGAATAGATGTCGTGCTGTTATTCTTTTATGTAGTAATGGAAATGGTGTTCCCCTTTTTGTTGGCCACCGGGGTAATCACCACCATTCTGATGATGAACCAGATTTTTGAGTTCATCCCTTTTCTGCAGTCAGCAGGTGTGGAACTGGACGTTATCTTTCAAATGATCCTTTTTTCACTTCCGCCGATACTGATGATATCCGTTCCAATCAGTTTGATGATCGGGATCTACGCGGGCATCAGCCGACTCTCTGCCGATTCGGAGCTCATTGTGATGAGAGCCTCGGGTGTTTCACTTTCCTTCTTTTTTAAACCCGCTTTGTTCATGGCTTCTGTCGTCTCCATCTTTGTACTGTTACAGACTTTTTTCCTGGGACCTCTTGGAGTACAAAATCTGGAAGAATTAAAATATAACATTTTGAAAAAGCAGACCCGAATTAACCTTTCCGTACAGCAAATTAACAACTTTTTCGGTCAAAAACTAATCTATATATTTGATAAGCAAGACGATTTATTCAAAGGCATTTTTATTTCAGATTGGAACGCAACTGAACAAAGTGGAATTATCGAAGCCAAGAGCGGTAGAATCTATCTGGATGACAAGAAACACAAAATTGTTTTTCAGCTTTATGATGGAAAGGTTCACAATCGGATTGATGATGAGGGATATCGAATCATATCTTTTGAGAAGCTGGATTACGACCTGACTCCGCCGAAAGCGGAAAACCAAAAGGTACCAAGCAAGTTTAACAAGGAGCATCCGAGCAGAAGCAAAATGGACACGGAATTGACTATTGGTGAGCTCTACAATGAAATTTCCAGCCTGCCATCCGATTCAAAAGATTATTTTGAGTATATTGATGAATTTCATGCCCGCATCGTGACCGTTCTCTCCTGTCTTTGCTTCGCCATCTTCGCTTTACCTATGGGAATATACAATCCAAGGAGCCCTAAAGCCGGGAACATTGTTTACATGGTATTGGTCCTGATAATGTATTTCTTCATTTATGCCAGACTCAGAGCCATGGTAACCGGAGGAGATATTTCCGCTATCGCTTTGTACCTGGCCTTGTTGTTTGTTATCGTAAATGGTTTAATCAAGTATTATAAAATTAATCAAAACATCGATTCACTGCTTCAGTTTGCTTTAGGTTCAGGTAAGAATAGAATCACATCATAGCACTGGTACAAGCTATGTCACGACCGCTCTGGCAAGTCAGTCTGATCAAGAAATCGTTTCCCACGCCAAGTATCGCCAAGCTGACGCGGCTTCCTCTGATTGGCAAATTAGCTCAACACCTTCTCTTTCACAAAGACGACATTGTTTACCTTCCCATCAACGAATCAGTCCCCGGGGAAGAAAATATCGCCCTTCCATCGGATGTAGTTCGCCATTTTGTGAAAACAAGCGAGTTTCGCTGGATAATGAACGAATGCATTTGCCGTTCAGCATCCGGCTGTCAGGATTACCCTTCGGATATTGGATGTTTGTTTTTAGGAGAGGCTACAGAACAGATTAATCCTGCCTTGGGAAGGCCTGTTTCCGTTGAAGAGGGACTGGAGCATGTCGAGCGCTGTCAGAAAGCCGGCCTGGTCCATTTGATCGGCAGGAATAAACTGGATTCTGTATGGTTAAATGCCAAACCTGGAGAAAAACTACTGACAATCTGTAATTGCTGCGAATGCTGTTGCCTCTGGAAAATTCTGATCCCCAATGCTTTCCAGCCAATCGGCGAAAGCGTTCAACGACTGGAAGGTGTTCAGGTCATGGTAACCGGCAATTGCCAGGCTTGTGAGACCTGCATAGATCAATGCTTTGTTGAAGCTATTTCTATGAATGGCGAAAAAGCAGAAATATCTGACGATTGCAGAGGGTGTGGCCGCTGCGTCACCATCTGCCCTGATGAAGCCATCAAAATGAGCATGCCCGATGTTAAAAAGCTTAATGACAAGCTGATTGCAAAGATATCCAAGTTGGTGGATGTCTAGGAACCCTGGTAAATCCTTCTCTCCAAGCCACAAATTGTTATTCCCAACATCTGTCCGATTGATGGGCAACAAGTTGCCCATCCTACAACTGCTGCCGTTTCTCCTCGATTTAATCATGTCAGTATGGATATTTTAAATATCCCAATCGTCGGCGTAGCCG
Organism: SAR324 cluster bacterium; assembly: GCA_028280735.1. GTDB lineage: Bacteria > SAR324 > SAR324 > XYD2-FULL-50-16 > XYD2-FULL-50-16 > JAHJTV01. Next base: position 20,760 of record JANQLH010000203.1, read on the forward strand.
GCACATACCGAAAATCTTAAATCTAAAATGTAGTGGGCCGCCCTACCGTTTTAATCTCGATTTAATCATGCCTCAGCAGGATTTAAAGAATGTTTTAACTGTCGGCAGAGCCGACACATGCAGAAAATCTTAAATCTAAACTCTAAAATCTAAAATGTAGTGGGCCGCCCTACCGTTTTAATCTCGATTTAATCATGCCTCAGCAGGATTTAAAGAATGCTTTAACTGTCGGCAGAGCCGACACATGCAGAAAATCTTAAATCTAAGATCTAAAATCTAAAATGTAGTGGGCCGCCCTACCGTTCTCCCCTCGATTTAATCATGTCAGTATGGATATTTTAAATATCCCAATCGTCGGCGTAGCCGACACATACCGAAAATCTTAAATCTAAGATCTAAAATCTAAAATGTATTACATATAGTTTCTGATTTTGCGGAAATCTCCTGAATTAATTTCATCATAGCGCCTGCGCCTTTGCACTTGAATCACATCTGCTTTTCTTTGTTGCGGTCCAAATACCTGGGATACCAGCAGCGAGAAACCGTTGCCCTCTACCTGCAGCTTGCCCAGCACACACAAAAAGGCCTGTCCTTCGATCAAATGGCTGTATCGGCGATAAATACCAGGCCGGATCACCAGGGGGATGGTGCCGTATTCATCTTCCAGGGTTACAAACAACATTTTGCGGGCAGTCCCTGGAGACTGGCGTACCATCACCATACCAAAAACCGGAATGAAACGATTCGGTCGGCATTTCATGATACGATTGGAAGCAATGACCTGTTCCTGGGGAATCTGGTAAACCCATGCTTGTTCACGGATCAGGCGAGAGAGGTGCCTGCCCAGGGATGTTCCTGTTGCCCGATAATCGGCTTCCACATTTTCAATTTCGCTTTCTGTTGCAAACACAACATCCGGTTCTGCCACTTTGTACTCGGGAACAGATGGTTCCGGATAACCTCTAGGAGTATCTGCTGTTTGGTAAGGGGCAGCTTCTGCCATCCAGATGGCATCTTTACGCTGAATGCCGAAGATCGAAAAGGCATTGGCCGCTGCTAATACTGACAGATCGGAGCGAGACAACTGGTTGTCCTGCAAAAAATCCCCCATGGAATGCCATACACCAGCTCTGCTGCGCAACTCTATCAGCTGCTGCATGCCTGTTTCACCCAGTCCCTTTACCAATCGAAACCCCAGGCGCATCCCATATTCAGCCTGACCCGATTCCCACCCCAGTAATTCCAGAATCGTATCCCATTCGGAGTGATTAATGCAGATAGGCAGAACCCTCACACCGCATCTCCCGGCAGTTTTGATCAGGGTATCGGGTTGATAGAAGCCCATGGGTTGGGAATTCAATACCGAAGTAAAAAACGCCCCGGGAAAATGGCATTTCAAAAAAGAGGATGAATACGCCAAAAGTGCAAAAGAAGCCGCATGGGATTCAGGAAAACCATAGCTGGCAAATCCTCTAATCTGCTGAATGACCTCGCTGATAAACTCTTCACTAACACCATTGGCAATCATCCCCTGGGTCAGTTTTCCCACCCATTTGCCAATTTTTCCATTGGAGCTGAAAGAACCGATGTTTTTGCGAATTTCATTAGCTTCTCCCGGGGAGAAATTACCGATCGCCATGGCAACCCGCATTAGCTGCTCCTGAAAAATAATGGTGCCGTAGGTTCGCTTCAAAATGGGTTCCAACTTTGGATGCGCATAGGTAACCGCTTCCAAACCATTGCGTCTTCTCAAATAGGGATGTTTCACACCAGCCAGGATAGGACCGGGACGAATAATAGCCACCTGAACCACTAAGTCGTAAAAGTTGGCGGGTTGCAGAGTAGGCAGGCTGGACATCTGGGCGGTGGATTCGATCTGAAACACGCCGGTCGTATCAGCCTGTTGAATCATATTGTAGGTTGCCCGATCATCAGGGGGAATGCCATCCAAAGTCATTTTGATTCCATGATAATCGTTGAGTAGTTCAAAGCATTTGCGAATAGCGGTCAGCATGCCCAGGGCCAGCACATCTATTTTGAAAAAACCCAGGGCTTCGATATCTTCCTTACACCACTGGATAACCGTGCGACCATCCATAGTGGCCGGCTCCTGTGGCACCAGCCAGTCGATTTCCCTTTCCGCCAGCATAAAACCACCGGAATGGATTCCCAGGTATTTGGGGAAATGCAGAATCCGTTGCGACATTTCGGCCCACAATCGCCAGGCATAGTCACTGATTTCCAGGGGAAACCCGTTCTTTTCAAACTCCTGTTTTACGCCTGCAATGGTTTCCTCAATCGTACTTCCGCGAAAACTCATAAGCCCACGCAATTTTGAAGCCCTGTCTATCACAGGTTCCGGAATCCCCAGGGCTTTTCCGCTAAAACGCATGGCTCCCTTGGATTTAAAGGTAATCACATTGCAAACCATGGCAGCCTTTTGTCGGCCGTAGCGCTCATAAATATACTGGATTACTTCCTCGCGTCGAGCGTTTTCGAAATCCACATCAATATCAGGCGGATCACCTCTTTCTACCGAGATAAAGCGTTCAAACAACAGATCAAATTTGTCAGGATTGATAGCCGTTATTCCCAGGGTATAGCAAATCGCACTATTGGCAGCACTCCCCCTGCCCTGGCAAAGAATGTTCTGTGAGCGTGCCCAGCGCACAATATCCCAGACAGTCAAAAAGTAATCGGCAAATTTCAGCTGCTTGACCAAACCCAGCTCATGCCCCAGCAAGGCTGATACCTTGTCAGGCAAAGGATTTCCATATTTTTTCTTTGCTGCTTCCCAAACCAGGTACTCCAGGTATTGCTGGGCATCGTATTCATCCGGAATCATCTCTTTGGGATAGTGATAGGTCAACTCATCCAGGTCAAAGGCAAAGGTTTCCGACAGTTCAAGGGAATTGCGCAGCGCAGTCTCTATGCCGGGAATATCACCATAGATTTTCTGCAGGGCCGGCAAGGAGTGCAAACAGCGTTTGCTGTTTACAAACAGCTGATTCGGGACCTCATCCAGGGTTTTATTGTGGCGAATACCATGCAGCAAGTCGCTGATATCCTTATCCGCAGCTGTGGCAAAGTAAACATCCTGACTGGGTAAAATGGGAGCATTCAGTCTGTCGGCCAGGTGCAAAGTGGGAGAGATCCATTTGTCCTCTACATTGTTGAGATGGCGGCTGATGGCAAAATAGAACCATCCGGTAAAATGCTCTTCGAGTTTTCCAAAATGACTCTGCAGAAATGTCGGGTCATTTCCTTCTTCCCGGCGAATCAAACCGCGCATGGGTTGGATGGCTACCAGGTCTTCAACATCGGCTGCCAGGAGATAATCCAACGGCACGGTGGCGTTTTCTTTCCCATCCCTATGGCTGTATGTAAGCAAACGGCAAAGGTTAAAATATCCCCGGTGACTTCTCGCATAAAGCACGAGTGTATTTTGGAAATACACGGGCAAGGTGTGATCTTTTTCCAGGTGGATCTCCGCACCATAATAAAGTCTCAGGGGCAGAGAGCTTTCCTTTTCCTTTAGCTCTTTCAGTTCGCGATAACAACGGGCAATACCATAGACACCATCCAGATCGCTAATTCCCAATCCGTGATATCCCAGGCTTACTGCCCGATGCACCAGTTCATGGGGATGCGACGCTCCCAGCAAAAAGGAAAAATTGGTATGGCAGATCCATTCATGCCAGCTGTTAACCGAAAATACCATGTTGATACCA
>JANQLH010000231.1 GCA_028280735.1 SAR324 cluster bacterium
GTCAGGCTGCCGCCTCGATACTGGATGATTTTTTTTCCGCCCTTGACTTCGATATCCGTCGCCTTGATTCTCTCGACTCGTATAACTTCAGCTAAAGGAACAGCACAGGATTCATCGGGACCGTTGTGAAAAATCAACAGGGTCTGCCGTGTCGCACCTATGGAAATTGTCGGTTCTTCTTCTTTTTCCGCATCGCGTTCCGATTCGGCTACGGATTTTAAGTCAGCCAGTTCGGCCATGCCTCGAATATCAAGGATTAACGCAACGTGTCCGTCTCCCATGATGGTTGCCCCGGCGTAAGCCTTGTTTCCTGCAAGATGGCGGCCCAGGGGCTTTACAACAATCTCCACGGAATCGGAAACGGAATCGACTATTAATCCGTATTTTTGAGAACCGTCAGTCAGGATGACGATAACGATATCACTATCCCTGCGTCGTCTTCTTTCGGGTGTTGTTATACCGCTTGATTTTTCCCGGGAAACTGATTTGGTTGTGGATTGAGGGTCAGCGTGTGAATGTGATTCATCAATCAGCCTTTGATCTACGACACCGCTACGACGATCGGATTTGAAGGTGCCGGTTTTGTAATCGTAATAGCTTGGATTCAGTTTTAGAACATTGTTTAACTGGAGTAAGGGAATCAACTCTCCTCTCAAGATAAGCACGTCCGCATCACCGACCTTTTCCACCCTTTGCCTGATATCCGCAGCCGGAATTCGCAATAACTCGGCAACATTAGCCTGGGGGACTGCGAATCTTTTTTGAGTGGCTTGTACCAGCAGACTGGGAATTATCGCCAGGGTTAAGGGAAGTTTTATTCGGATGGTAGTGCCCCTGTCTACTTCCGATAAAAGTTCCACCTGGCCTCCCATTTTATCCAGGTTGGTTTTTACGACATCCATTCCCACGCCTCGTCCCGAAACGTCTGTTACTTGTTCGGCTGTTGAAAACCCGGGTAGCATAATAAAGCCGAGTTTTTCCTTATCAGATAAACCCGAGATTTCTTCATCGCTGCATAGACCTTTGTTGACTGCCTTTGCCGCAATCTTTTCCGGATCAAGCCCTTTCCCGTCGTCATTAATTTCGATCAGCACCTGTCCCGATTCATAATATGCCCGGAGGTTGATTTTACCGATTCTGGGTTTTCCCTTTTGTTCCCGAACGTCGGGTAATTCTATGCCATGATCGGCAGAGTTTCGAACCAGGTGTGTTAACGGATCTGCCAGTCCTTCAATAATGGTTTTATCCAGCTCTACGTCGGTGCCTTCCAATTGCAGATCAATTTTTTTGCCCAAATCCATGGCCAGACCCCTGGCCAGGCGAGGGAACTTGTTAAAAACAATTCCGACAGGCTGCATCCTGGTCAGCATGATGGTTTCCTGTAGTTCGGAAGTGACCAGGTCAACACGTTGCCCGGCGGTTACCAGGCTCTGATGATCCCGGGTTTGAACTGCCTGTAGTAGTTGGTTCCTGGCCAGAACCAGCTCACCTGCCCGGTTCATTAGTTGATCAAGAATACTGACATTTACCCGTAAGGTTTCGGATGTGATTGAAGTCGGTTTGGAAGCCGGTTTTTTAGCTATTTCTTTTTGATCAGGGGTTTGTTCTTCAGGAGTTGATACCGGGAGCTCCTCCCGGGGTAGTAACTGGTCAGCTGATGCTGTTTGCTTTGCAGCCACGGGAGCGGGATCTTTTTTGAGATTCTCGGTAGCCGGGCTTTCTGTTGGTTTAATTTTGTCTTTTTCAATCAGGGCAACCTTCGAATCATCCAAATTGTACAATATTCCTACCAGGTCCGGTTCGACTATGGTCGAGTAAAGTACGCAGAGAGAAATGACCGGCATTTCAATATCGCTGAAAAGATCGCCACACCCATCTATGGAAGTGCTGATATCCACAATGATACCGCTGTCCTCCATCATGGTAATTAAATCAAACGGGGTTTTGTTTTGTTTGTGAACATCCTGGATTAAATCAAAATCCAAAATATAGATCTGCTTCCCTCCTTGTTGCGCATCCCGGATATCGTGTTCATTCAAAGTAAACTCGATATCGAGCTTGGGATGCCGAATGGTGAAATTCACAGCGCCCGTTTGTGAGGCCCCCTCTTCGGGATCTCCTGAAGCAGCTGCTTCCAGCCTGTTTATATGTAAAGAGATGTCTGCATTATTGCTTTCGGAGGGATTATCGATTAGTTCTCCCAGGCGATCGTAGGCAGCCAGCAGGACATTGATCAGGTCTGACCCGGGAAGAAGCTGGTCGGTTCGTATCAAATGGAGGATGTTCTCGATTTTGTGAGCAAGCGCCTTAATGGTATTTAATCCCAGGAACCCGCCGCCTCCTTTAATGGAATGGGCGGCCCTAAATACCTTGTTAACAAGATCTTCATCAAATTGTTCTCCCTGTTTTTCCAATTCCAGCAAATCGGATTCGATCGATTCCAGGTGTTCCTTTGATTCCTCGATGTATAATGCCAGGGTTTCGTCATCCAGGAAGGTTGTCATGGCATAATCTCCGGGTGTCGTTCAATATTACAAGGTTTCAGGCTGGTTTTTCCGCGCTCGAAATTAAAAAATACTTGTCCAGTCTCATCAGGTTAATGACTTTGAAAACTTCTGCCCTGACGTTGATGAGCTCCAGTTTTGAATCCCTGGTTTTCAGTGAGTTATGAGTGGCAGCCAGCAATCCCAGGCCAATAGAGTCAATGATTTCCGTATCTGACATATCGATAACAATTCGTTCAGCTCCTTCCTCAAATACCTGGCGCAACGTCTCTTTTAATTCCTTGGAGTTCTTTGCATTGATGGAGGGGCCAACCTTCACGGTAACACAGGTTCCATTTTTCGTTAACTCATTCATACCTGTTCTCCTTCTGAATTAAATCGAGGCAATATGGACAGCTCGGCTAATGCCTCCCGGACCATAGCCGTATCAAAGGGCTTGCTCAAAACCTGATTGATTCCGGCTGCTGACAGTTCACGGTCATCTTTTCCTTCCTCCTGTGTAGTCACCATGACTATTGGGAGATCAGATCGGGAGTATTGTTCCCTAATCCGTTTTGAAAGCTCAATTCCTGTTATTTCGGGCATGTTTAAATCGGTTAAAACCAGTGAGGGTTTGTTTTCTGCCAACCAAAACAGGGCTTTTTCCGGCTGATCAAAGAGAACCGGTTCAAAGCCCAGTTCATTGATAACCCTGCGGTAAACACTTAAAATCATCGTTGAATCATCCACTGCGCAAATAAACGGCCTGGCTGTTTTTTCCTGCTGTCTTTGCGATGCCTTTTTTATTTGATCAGCGATGTGCGACTTCTCCTTGTCATTTAAAACATTGAGAAAATACGCTTTGATGCTTGCATGTACTTTGAGAGCGATGTAATCGATTGAAATTCGGAGGAAAAAGGGCAGATCCACCAAGGATATAAACAAATCGCCCGCTTCCGCATCGATAATTGCTTTAATGATGCGAACTGCCTCCGCATCTGAACTCCGGATCATATTTTTCACACCGGTGACCAGCTTCCGGTCAAGGTTTTTTTCCAAAGCCTTGGCCGCTGCGAGCCGGATGCTGTCGTCCTTATCTGTCAAGCCGGTCGCAAGCAGGTAATCACCTTTCAGGCTGGGTAAATATGCCAACGCCTCAAAGGCGGCAAATCGGACATTGGCATTTTCGGGTTCCGTGTTAAGAAGCTGCCGAATGGCCTTGACAGCCGATTTGTCACCTATCTCCAGTAAAATGTTGAGTACGTGAATCTGAAGATCCGGATTACTCTTCTCCAAAGCCTTTACCAGGGCGGGTATTGCTTTGCTTCCCATTGCCGTTAGTTTACTCTTCCCCAGTATGCGTGTCTCGGCGTTTGCAGATACAAGGGAATTGACCAGGTATTCAATTGACTGAGCAGAATCCGGATTTGCAAACAGATCAACTATTTTTTCATCAAGATTCGCTGAAGTCCCCAGGGAGTTGGATAACTCATCGAGGGCCTTTTTTGATCCAATTTTACCCAAGGCTGAAACGATTTCGCTTTGTATGGACTCATTCGATTTGGAAATTATAGCTGCCAGCGGTTTTACCGCATTTTCATCCTTGAGGTTTCCCAATGTTTTTATGGTGGCCCGCAACAGCTTATCTTCAATATCCAAGGTGAGAAACTGTCTCAAGCGAGGGAGCGCTTCGCGAATGTTTGCTTTTTCGACTAAATCAACAAACACAATGGTTTCGGGGACAATCTCCAGTAGACATTTTATGACCAGACCGGGATTTGTGGCAGATTTTTCCAGAAGAACATCTTTTAACCGGGGTGTCTCGGCAACCAGGGCCGGATGTTTGTCTATCAGGTATGCGAGAATGGGTATGGCAAAAACATCATCCAGTTTTGCCAATTCAAATAGGACTCGTTTTCTCTGGGTGAGATCGATTTCTGCCAGACAGTCAATCACTGCTTTGGCCTTTATCAGGTCGTTGTTTTTATGAGTTACCAATATCTCGTCCAGCGCGTACTGACCTTCCATACTCTTATTTTCGATTAATATTGCAAGCTAATGAACCGGTTTAAATTAAAACCCTGACTATTCCATTGCCCGGAACAAAGGAAGATAACAACCATGATACGGCTTTACGAGATAAATATCAAATCTTTTGAATATATGGCAAATAAGTGAGTTGGAACTTATTCAATGTAGAGGTCGCAAGCGGGGAAGCTTTTATTGTTTGGAACCTAATTGATATCCGCTTGACATATAGGCCTGAAAATATGCTATTTTGGTAGTGTCGTTTTGTTTTGCGACCGGGTTATTTGCGGAATACAAACAACATTTTGAAAACGGGTGAACTATTCAGACACCAAACCTAACTTCTTATTGACGAACGAGATGCAAAGACACAACAGGAGTTGGAAATCATGAAAAAATTTACTGATTGGTCATTAACCAACAAGTTCCTGACAGTGGGAATTGTAATACTAGTTGCTTTTGGACTGAGCCGTTTTTTAATCAGTGCCTATTTTGACAAACAGGCAGCTATTGATGCCAATGTTGCCAAAGCGCGGGCAATTTGTCTCACCGCGGAATCTGTCAGGCAAGAGATGGAAGAAAAATGGGAGCAAGGCCTTTTTAACCTCAAACAACTGCGTGCCCTGATGAACAAAGGTGATCAAGAGGCTATACTCTCATCCATCCCGGTAGTATCAGCCTGGAGGGCTGCCATGCGCAAATCGAAACAAGGAGGGTATGAATTTCGGGTTCCAAAATTCAGTCCCCGCAGGGCGGAAAACGAGCCTGATTACGGGTTGGATTATGCCATTGAAGGCCCCGCTTTGAATAAGATCAAGCTAGAAAATCTATCCGAGTATTATGTTATTGACGAAAAAATAAACTCCGTCAGGTATTTCCTTCCGGTTAAATTAAGCCCGATCTGTATGAATTGTCATGGTGATCCTGAAAACTCAATGAAGATTTGGGGATTGCCGGATGGCCAAGACCCAACCGGTGGCACGATGGAGAACTGGAAAGTCGGGGATATTCACGGGGCGTTTCAAGTTATCCAATCGCTTGATAAAGCGGATCAGCAGTTCCGTAATCGTTTAATGCAAACAGCCGGTATTTTGGTACTAGCGATCATTATCGCTATGTTTATTTTTATGTGGGTCTCCCGTTCCATTACCAGGCCCATCATAGATGGAGTCAGTTTCGCTCAGAAAATGTCGGAAGGCGACCTGACACGAACCCTGGATATTAAACAGAACGATGAAGTGGGAAGGTTGGCCGAAGCTATGAACCAGATGGTCGGTAACCTGGGGAAAATGTTGAAGGACATTGCC
>JANQLH010000255.1 GCA_028280735.1 SAR324 cluster bacterium
CATATTACCCTCATGTTTAATCGAATCGTACTCATTCTCTAGAAATAACGAATGGCAGGGATAGGTTTGCAATCTAAGGCATCAAATGGTTTGAAAAAAGGAACAGTGGGTGACCTCTGTGCTCACTTGCAAAACTCTCAAAGGTAGTGGAGCAGAAGATAGACATGAAACAGCAAAGGAAAAAACAAAAACAGTCATTGACGGATTCTTTGAAATCGATGCGATTTGAATAATAACCACCAAATACCAGATTCTATTATGATATGGTATTATCAGAATTACTATATGAGGTCGTATGAATCTATATAGCATTCCTTCAATTAAAGGTAATAAAAGACTGCGATTACTCTCTCTTTTTCTTTTTTTTCCGCTTTTGATTTTTGCATTTTCAGCTACTGCAATCTGGTGGGCTAACCTAGCTTACGATTTCTTTTACCGTATATCACTAATAATTATTTTTTTATATCCAGTTTTTGTAGTGACTTCATTTATTAATTGGAGGATATTTTTTACAGGTGTGACTACATTGATTTTATTATTATTTTTTGGTATCGGCATTAACTTATGGCTACCTGTTTGGATAAAGCTCCTTCCTGAAAGATTACAAATTCCTTTTTTTTCCATTGTTACTGTATATTTCGTTTTTATTATTTATATCTTCAACAAAAATAAATATGCTCCGCTGCCTACAAAAGACAGGAGTGGGGATCTGACAATGGGGTGTTCTTCTACTATTGTCATGGGTGTTGTCAGTACTTTACCTGTTATATTGCCACGATATTTCCCTAAGTTTGCTATTTTTTTTATTTCATTCTTCGGCTTACTTCTGGTTACAGGTTCAATCTATTTTTTCTTCCAAGGCTTTTTTCGAACAAGAGGTCTCCTATTAAAACGAATAGATTATTTAAATAAGCATGCATAATAACAAGACTGGCATCTACAAATACGCTAAAATGAAAAGAAAAAAAAATGAAGATAAACCGGGCTGTGGACACTATTTTCTTGCTCTCTTTATTTTATTTGTAGGTGTGTCATGCATGGTTTTCGGATTTCAACATTTTTCTACGGCAAAGAATAACCATGAATGGCCTAATACGGAAGCAACAGTTACAAAGATTGAATTACATGAAAGTTTGGGAAGTTTGAACGATAAAAGCTACAGTGTTTCCATTCATTACCAATATCAACATGCCGGTGAGCTATATACCGGAATTGAAAGAAAGAATGATGAATTTATTGTTACTGATTCGGAAGAAGATTTAGCAGAAGCCAAACTGACAATGTCGCAGTATCATGTAAGGCAAAAATTGAACGTGATATATTCCCCTGAGTCACCGGAAAAATCCGCGACCGAACCCGGTGTAAGAATGATAGATGTGATCATTCTATCAATGGGTGTGTTTTTTATTGGATTTGCTGTGCTTATTTGGTTTCCATTTTATAAATTGTAGTGGGGGCCGGGAATCGGCCGTGAAGGGGCCAGACATGGACCTTTGGATTTTTGTTGGTAACTGACTATTATCAAATTGATTTTCTATCCAAAATCGTTTCAATTCCAAGATGAGTCCTTGGTCAACAAACCCGGAATTTGTTTCACTGATGTGGTATGTCACGTAATGCTGAGTGGTTATGGTGAACAAGTCATTTTTTTTGATCCTTCCTAAATCAATACATGAAGAGAGCAGGGCTGAAGAAGCCGGGACGATTTGTTAATAAAACCCTAAAATGTGTGCTTTTAGCCTGGGTGTTTTAAGCCCTTTCCAAGCTCCTGCCGTTCTTAAAAAACCTCCTCCGGTTAGAGGTTACCCCGTGCATCACGAGGAAGAGGCTATCTGAAGCTTAAAGACGGGATTTACAGGTCATAGGGCTTCAATATGCTATTTGTATGAATCAATCTTGAAAGTCAAATGTCAACATTTCAACTACGTCCCCCTTTTTGTTTGAAATGTTGACATTTGAGATTTATCGATGATCAAAATTGGGGACGAAGGCAGCTTTGCGCAGGCTTTTAGCTGATTTCTAATTGTGAAGTGTCGCTGGTTTTGAAGCAGGTTTGAAAAATCCTCTATGGTGTGCTTATAATTTCAGCCAGGTAAGAAAAATTACGGAGGTGGATAGACTGCATCCCGGGTTTTTCGGCAAAAGTAAGACGGCTTTATGAGATTAGGGGAAAAATATGACCACGCGAAACGAAAGTACACTGTTGCAATGGATGGTTAATGAGAAAATCAGGCAAAATCAGATAGATTTTTCCAAAGCCAAAGTGATAATTGTCTTTGTCCTGATCCTGGGTGTATTGTCTATCATCATGTCTGCCTGGCAGTTTTCTCTTGGTTTCACGATCAGGGCTATTCCCATTCTGGCGGCTGGAATTCTTGCCTTTTCCGTTCCCTTTATTCTTAGGTGGGTCACTTCGTTTGTTATTCCCGGAATCATACTGACATCCATTCTTTATACCGTCGTTACCTTCATGCTTATCATCAGTAGTGGGGTGTTGAATTTCACTGTTGCGTGGTATGGGATGATCTGCCTTATGGCTTACATTGTTATCGGTACGAGGGGAGGATTGTTTTTTGGAGCGTTGTCCATTGCAACCCTGGTTATTATTTTTTTGTTTGAGAAAAGCCTTGTCATTACCCTTGGCGACATTACCTATCCGATTGATTCATTAATGATAAACAGTATTAACATTTTGGGTTCCGCCGGTTTGTTGTTTGCTTACAGCAGAATGAACCAGAAGTTCCAAAATCAGTTAGAAAGAACCGTCGAAAAAATCGGAATGGATGAAAAGCGGAAGGTGCAAACACTGGATGATACAAATGACGTATTATCAGCACTTGCTCAAGGAGATCTTACAAAACGCATCACTTCCGATTTCACCGGTTTTGAGCAATTAAAATCCACAATCAATAATACCTTGGATATGCTGGAAGAAATTGTATCCAGGGTAACAACAATCAGTGGCCATGTAACAAGCGGAGCCAGGGAGCTCTCCCGGGGATCGCAGAACCTGGCAAACGGAACAGCGCAGCAAGCTGCCAGTCTGGAGGAGATCTCATCTGCCATGAGCGAAATTGGCGCGCAGGCAAAAATCAACAATGAAAAATCGATCGAGGCACAAGCCTTGTCAACACAAACCACGAAGGGGGTTTCCAATGGTAATCGGCAGATGCAGTTGATGACAAAATCAATGGAAAATATCAGCAATACCAGTTCCGAAGTTTCTAAGGTAATTAAAGTGATTGACGAAATCGCTTTCCAGACAAATCTGCTTGCGCTCAACGCAGCGGTGGAAGCAGCCAGGGCCGGCAAATACGGCAAGGGTTTTGCAGTTGTTGCAGAAGAAGTGAGGAGTCTTGCCGGCCGCAGTGCTAATGCGGCTAAAGATACCACGCAACTGATTGAGAACTCGATTAAGGAAGTCGCATCGGGCGTGGAGAATGCTTCAAAAACCGCTGAAGTGCTTGGCGGGATTGTGGGGGATATCGACAAGGTGAACGACTTCATCGGTGAGATTTCAGCTGCCTCGCAAGAACAGGTCTCCGGCGTGACAGAGATTAACACCAGCCTCACCAGCGTCAACGATATCGTTCAGCAAAACTCATCCATTTCCGAAGAATCGGCCAGTGCCTCTTCTGAACTCTCTTCACAGGCCACAGAACTGCAAAATATGGTTCGTATATTTAAACTCACTGATCATTCGCTTGAATCCCGACAAACACTTATTACCGAGAAAGATACGGAAAAACCGGAGTCTTCTTTGATTCCACAGCTTGGGAAAAAAGAGGTAAAACCAATCACGGGAAGAAAAACCATCATGCTTACCGAGGAAGACTTCGGAAGAAACAAAAACTAGAGAACTTCCTTAAAAACACCCTGATCTCAGGCAACCTCCCAGCTGGTACACTTCCTCCAATGTCCGGCTGCCACTCGCATTTCAAACAATAGATTTCCGATATCGAATCCCCGTTTCGTATTGAAATTATCAATTCGTCAGCCAGGTGATAAGGTGCTAGGATCACACTTTTAGCTAAGGACGGAGAAGGGAACGATTACTATAAATACGCTTCCAAGCGGTATTAATACCAAATCACCTTCGCGGGACGAGATCTGATGAAAGCTTCCGGTATGCTGATTTGGTTGAGCATGCCGCCTTATTGATTTCAACCCATTAAATAGATACGGACCGGTAAATGACTGAAACCGAAACAAATACTCTTATTCTCGTCACCAATGACAAAATGGGTCATGGCGATGACGAGTTGGGATCGAAACTTATGGTTAATTTTTTAAAGAATCTGAACGAAATGGGAACAGATCTCTGGCGACTCATATTCCTTAACAATGGGGTAAAGCTCGCTACGGATGAAGCTGACGCTCTTTCCGTTTTACAACGGCTCGAAGCAGACGGTCTGCATATCCTGGTTTGTACTACATGTTTGCAGCATTTTAACCTGGAGGATAAAAAACGCGTCGGCAGTGCCACCAATATGCCGGATATCGTAAACGCCATGCAGTTTGCCGACAAGGTTATCACAATTTAACCGGATACCGAATGTATTGTTTTTCAAAACCCGGCTCAGTGCTCATGACATCAAACGGATCGCTTAAACTCAATTAAAACAACATTATGGAATTAACGCATTTGCAAAAACTTCAAACCCTGGCCGAGAAAAATGTTATTGGTATCGACCAAGCCAAATCGGAAGGACGATCGGTCATCGGTTTTTACTGCCTGTATTCACCCACGGAGA
>JANQLH010000308.1 GCA_028280735.1 SAR324 cluster bacterium
CATATCCGCTTCTTCCTCAGACCTGCTGGTTATTCCATATACAATCTCATTTGAGATTTTACCGGTTTTTTTGCTTTTGGTTTCTCGCTCGACCTTAAACGCTTGTCTTGCATGAGGAAACTTTAAGTAGTCTTCCAGGTCCTGGGTTACCCAGACTCGACGATTCTCCTCGCGCCTGTGACCGCAGCTTCTCTACATGGCCTCGAGTCTCCTGCTGATATTATCAAAATAGAATTCTATTTCTTCCAATAAGGTTGGCTGGTTGTTCTTAACGGTGAAGAAATAATGACCTTTCAGATTAAAATCGATTCTGATCAGAACAATATGAAAAAACCTGTATTAATCGTTTGCCCAGGGGAAGAACAAAATAGCCCTGCCTGTGTTTGTCCAATGATTGACAATATCAGCCAAAACAGGTTGGATTGTGAAACAGAAGCGGAACACTTGATGTAAAAGTTGGGTTTCCAACCAGGCAAGTTGCAACTCCAGGGAGGTTTCAGCCATGAGATTAATCAAGAATTATTTGATCGATCAACCCATTCGCTTTAAAATGTTTTACGCCTATTCGATTATCGTCGTCATGACGGTGTTTTTGGTCGGTTTTACTGTCTATTTACAGGTCAGCGAAACCATCAAGGAAAACATTGAAAACCTTCTCTCAAATTCCACTTCGGTCAGCTTAAAAGTAGTGGAAAGAACAGCCCAAGCCTCGATCAGAAACTACCTGAGAGCTGTCTCGGAAAAAAACCTGCAAATCGTAGAAAGGTTGTATCAAGATGTACAAGCGAAACAACTGACAAAACAAGAAGCCATAGCCAGGCTCAGGCAAATCCTGTTTAGTCAGACCATTGGAGAGACGGGTTATATTTTTTGTCTGGATTCGGAAGGCAAAGCCGTCTTGCATCCCAATGCCTCCGTAGAGGGCCAGAACTACGCGCAATTTGAATTCATACAAGAGCAAATGGTTCGCAGGCAAGGTTATCTGGAATATATGTGGAAAAACCCGGGTGAAAAGGAACCAAGAGCCAAAGCCCTGTATATGTCCTATTTCGAGCCATGGGACTGGATCATCTCCGTTTCCTCTTACCGTTCGGAATTCAGTCAGTTAATCAATATTTCCGATTTTAAAGATGCCATTTTTTCCCAGACCTTCGGTAAAACGGGATACAGTTATGTGCTAAACAGCAAGGGTGATATCGTGATTCACCCCTATCTCTCAGGTAATCTCATAGACGCGCAGGATTCAGAGGGGAAGTACCTGGTTCGCCAACAGATCCGCTCGAAAAACGGCAAGATGTTCTATACCTGGAAAAATCCCGGTGAAGACCGTTTTCGCGATAAAATGGTAATTTATAATTATATTAAAGAGTACGACTGGATCGTGGCCTCAACCAGTTATATTGAGGAGTTCTATGCTCCCATTAATTCTGCCAGAACGATATTTTTTGCCACGATTGCAATTATCCTGGTCGTTGTTTTGCCGGTCACATTCATCATTTCAAGAGGTATCACCCAACCGTTAGAGGATCTTGAAAGAAAGTTTTTCCAGGGAGCCGAAGGAAACCTGACCGGCAGGGTTGATGTACAAGCCAACGATGAAATCGGCAAGCTTGGTACTTATTTCAATTATTTTATGAACAAGCTGGAGCAATTCAATCATAAAATTCAGAAGGAAATTGAAGAGCGGAAAAAAACCGAAGAACTGTTTGCCAAGGCTTTTCACGGCAGCCCCAGTGGGATTTTCATTGCCAGGTTGATCGATTATCGGTTTCTTGATGCCAATCCCGCTTTTTTAACGTTCATTGGTTTGTCTCAAAAGGAGATTATTAACAAGACACTTTTGGATGCTCCAAAATTTATCGGAGAGGAAAAATTCTACCAAATAGTTGAAATGTTGGAGCAGCAGGGAAGAATTCGCAACCTGGATATCGAGATTGAAGATGCCGGTCAGCTTCCCAAAATGGGGATTATCAATGTAGAAACCGTTTCCATCTGGGGAGAAAAATGTATCCTTTGTTCCATTGAGGATTTAACCAAAACCAAACGCCTGGAACGCGAAATCATAGAAATCAGCGAATCTGAGCGGAGACAATTGGGGCAATATCTTCATGACGATCTCAAATCCCACCTGCTAGGAATTGAAGTCATGCAGAAGGTATTACACCAGAAGCTGGCGAAATTTAACTACGGTGACCTTGCATCCATCGCCAGACAGCGAGACCTGGTTCAGGAGGCCATTCAGAAAATCGATCGTATCTCATACGGCCTTAGCCCCACAAAGGTTGCCGGACATAGCCTCAACTTGGTTTTGGAAGAACTGTGTCGGGATATAGAACAGATATATGAAGTAACTTGCCGACTCCAGATTAAACAGACAGACCTCAACCTGGATTCCAGAAAAGCGGAACATGTTTACTATATTGCCCGGGAAGCAGCATTCAACGCCGTAAAGCATGGTAGCGCCACTATGATCAACCTTAACGTTTTCCGAAAAGAAAGATCGGTCTTATTACAACTGAACGATGATGGTTGCGGTCTTCCCGAAGATTTCAACAACAGGGGATTGGGAATCGGAATTATGAACTATCGCGCAAAGCGGATCGGTGGAATCCTGAATATTTCCAACAAAAAACAGGCGGGGACACAAGTAAGCCTGACGTTTAATCCATGATATCCCGGGTCAGCTGCCCCGGAAAAATAGTTAGGTATTTTTAATCGCCTGCATCATTCAAGCAATAACCAATCAGAAAAAGCACTTCCTATGACCGCTCAGAAACCGGAAAACAACGAAACGAAAGAGATCCTGATCGTTGAAGACCATCCCATTTTTCGCATGGGCCTGACAGACCTGATTGAGCAGGAATCCGACTTTAATGTTTGCGGTCATGCCGAAAGTGTAACGGACGCCGTCAAAGTAATTGAGAAGGCGTCCCCGGATCTGGTGATCGTTGATCTTTCACTGAAAACCAGTAATGGAATGGACCTGATAAAAATCCTCAATGAAGAACGAAATCACCCGCCTGTTTTGGTCTTATCAACCTACGATGAGAACATTTATGCAGAACGCTGTCTTCATGCCGGTGCAAGAGGATACATCAACAAGAAGGAGGCTTCGGAGCTGGTGATTAAAGCGATCCGACAGATTTTTAGCGGTAACATCTTTTTAAGTCCCAAAATGACAAATACCATTCTCAATAAGTTTCAAAGCGGGTCCGCAAGTGAGATCACCCCTTCTGTAACACAGCTCACCGACAGAGAACTGGAAGTTTTTACCCTGATCGGCCAGGGAATGATTCCGGGGGATATCGCCAAATCCCTGCACATTAGTGCCAAGACAGTCTACTCTCACACCGAACGCATCAAGGAAAAATTGAAGATCAATCATTCCTCTGAACTGGTTCGATTCGCTGCATTGTGGGCTGAGCGGGACAAGCACCAAATCTAGAGTTCACACTTTCAGTACCTCATCATGCCTGAATCCTTGCTTCAAGAAGCCTCAGCCTCTTAATATCAACCATTCTTTCCTCGGAATGGACTGTAGGGTGGGTAACTTGTTACCCATCAACTCTTTATATATGACTTTTGATCACGTTCTGCCCGATGGGTAACGGAGTTACCCATCCTACAGCGCTGCTAGGTAATTTACCTATGCCGTGTTCCCCAAATTACCCAAAAGAATTTCGGAATTCTGCCAATTTACGCTACCCCCGTGGTTTGCTAAAAGGTATTCAAGACTGGTTAATCGATTTGCGATGCTTGGATAAAACTGGCCCAACTGAAAATCGCAGATTTCCATGATCAACCTTTTCCACAAGGAGACAGCATATGATCAAACGTGAGGATGGACAGGTCCAACCCGGAATCCGGTGGTGGAAATTTAAGGCCCGAGTTCCCGGTGTACATATAGGTTTTTCACTTCCGGAAGCTATTCAGGGAGGTCTTTTAACCACGGCTACCGCGGGGGTTGTGGCAGCTTTGGCGGTGAAGTTTTTTAATGTGCCCTTTGAGGTCGCCTGGACGGTGATGTTCATTCAACTGTTTTGGCTGGTGGCGCATATCGTTATTTTTGGCGAACCTTATGCCCCCGGGTGGATAACACCGGCACTTCCTTTAGTGATGGGCTTTTTAGGAACTTTTCAGGCAGGTGTGGAAGCGATTCATGCAATGACAGCCGTTACAATCTGCATATGTCTGATCTTTTTTTTCTTCGCGGTGACGGGCCTGGGATCAAGCTTTTTCAAATGGGTACCTTCAGAGCTTCGGGCCGCAATTATCTTTGCCGGTGCTGTCTCGGCGTTTAATGCTGAGTTTGCCAGGCTGGAAACAATGCCGTTCACCTTGCCCATTGTCTGGGGAATTGTGCTGGTACTGATGTTTTCCGTTTGGTTTTCCAAGGCGAAAAACAGATACAAAGTCTTCAAACTAATGGCAAGCATGGCCATGTTAATCGGATTTTTAGTTGCGGCGATCGTGGGACCGATATTTGGAGAATTGAATTTTGACATTAAGATGGGTTGGCACATTCCTCAATTCGGGGCTTATTTGACTGCTATTTCTCCCTTCTCTATCGGTTGGCCCTCCATGGATATGTATCTGAAAGCCATGCCGTTGGCTATCATGATCTATATATTTGTTTTCGGCGATATCGTCCTGGGAAACACCTTGTTTGAACAGGCTTCCGAGGTTCGCAAGGATGAGGCCATTGAAGTGGATAATACTCGCACACATTTCACGCTTTTCTTTAGAAATATCGGCCATCTGCTGATGGCAGGTCCGTTCATTCCTCTGCACGGCCCTATGTGGACCGGTGTTCATGTATTCCTGATAGAGCGCTATAAAAGCGGTCGAAAAAATATGGAATCTATATTTTCAGGAACCTTTAACTGGTACTGGCCGGCATTTTTCCTTTCAGTCCTGGTTCCGGTTGTTACCTTCATGAAGCCGTTATTGCCCGTCGCATTATCAATCACCCTGATTCTGACCGGATTTGCCTGTGCCTATATAGCCATATCCCTGGTCAAGAGTCCGACAAGCCAGGGCTACGCCTTCTTCGTGGGTATGATTATCGCCAAGTTTGGCCCTGCCTGGGGCTTAGGGATCGGCATTGGACTCTATTTCTTGCTGTTGCTTGCAAAGCTGCCCCAGTTCGGGACAGCCAAGGATGTAGCGGTCAGCAAGGCGAACGTGAGCGACTAGTTCCATATGGGCTAAGGCATTGGAGCAGCGATCAGTTACCGGACATCTCATGTGCCTTCGCCTTGAAAAGGGGAAAATCCGGGTCGAGCAAAAAACAGGAATGAATGAGGACTTGGATTTTCCGATATTGTGACATGTGTCTTAAGTCAAAAATGCCCATCTAAGAGAGGATTGCTATGTATCAGTCTGTTAATTATGAAGTATTAACCCCGGTGAACTTCCTCCGACGGAGTGTGGAAGTTTATCCGGAAAAGCTCGCTATTGTGAACGGGAAAGAACGATTCACCTACCGGGAGTTCAACCGGCGCGTCAATCGCCTGGCAAATGCATTGGAAAACATCGGGGTCCGATCCGGTGATAAGGTAGCGTTTATCTGCCCTAATATTCCACCGATGCTTGAAGCACATTTTGCAGTGCCTATGATCGGTGCAGTACTGGTTTCTGTGAATATCCGATTGTCTTCGGATGAGGTCAAATATATCCTTAACCATTCCGAAACGACGGTGTGTTTTGTGGATAACGAGTTTGCGGGGCTTATGAAACCTATCATTGATGATATCCCCAAGCTGGAAAAGGTGATTAATATCTGTGATTTCAGTGATGAATGCCCTCTGGATGGCCCTGATTACGAGTCTTTTCTGGAAACAGGTTCGCCTGAAGACCGCCCCATCCTGGTAAAAGATGAGCGGGATGTCATATCCATCAACTATACCAGTGGTACTACCGGTAAGCCCAAAGGGGTAATGTATCATCATCGGGGAGCCTATTTAAACGGTTTGGGTGATTGCCTGGAGCTGGGGTTGACATCCGACTCGACTTACTTGTGGACACTGCCGATGTTTCATTGCAACGGATGGTGTTTTCCATGGGCGGTAACCGCTGTTGCAGCCACCCATGTCTGCCTGAGAAAAGTTGATCCCGAACAGATCATCACCCTTTTTGAAGAGGAAGGGGTCACACATATGTGCGCTGCCCCGATTATACTGATTGGTATCTTGAATCATCCGGCGTCAAGTGATCTCAAGCTGAAGCATCCACTGGAGATTGCGGTCGGAGGAGCTCCACCTTCACCAACGGTGATTGCCCAGCTTGAAGCAATGGGTGCGAGAATCACACACGTTTACGGTCTGACTGAAGTCTACGGACCTTATTCTGTCTGCGCCTGGCATCAGGAGTGGGATGAACTGCCGGATACCGAGCGTTCCGCAATTCGCGCACGACAGGGTGTGGCTTATACCGTCAGCCAGTTCATGGATGTGGTTGATCCGCAAACCATGGTACAGGTTCCCAGGGATGGGAAAACCATTGGTGAGGTGGTCATGCGCGGAAACATCGTGATGCTCGGTTATTATAATGACCCTGAAGCAACGGAAAAAGCCTTTGCAGGTGGTTGGTTCCATTCCGGCGATTTGGCTGTCATTCACCCTGACAACTATATCCAGATTATGGACCGACAAAAGGATATCATCATTTCCGGCGGCGAGAATATTTCAACGGTGGAAGTCGAAAACGTTCTTTACAGTCATCCCGATATTCTTGAATCAGCAGTGGTTGCCACACCGGATGACAAATGGGGTGAAGTACCGAAAGCGTTTGTCAAACTCAAAGAGAAAGCCTCTGCCACTGAAGAAGAAATCATCGCATTTTGCAAAGACAAAATGGCCAGATTTAAAGCTCCCAAATACGTGGAGTTC
The DNA here is from genome assembly GCA_028280735.1 of SAR324 cluster bacterium. Taxonomy (GTDB): domain Bacteria; phylum SAR324; class SAR324; order XYD2-FULL-50-16; family XYD2-FULL-50-16; genus JAHJTV01. The sequence goes on from JANQLH010000308.1 coordinate 6,891, forward strand.
CGCGATCTGCCCAAGACCTCAACCGGTAAAATTCAGAAGTATATTTTACGCCAGGGAGAATGGAAAGGCCGGGAAAAACGGGTAAACTAGCACCGGAATACTAAACCCTTTCCTAAGCAACAAATTAAGTACTTCGGCCTACAATTTGACTGTCTTGTACTTCTTTTTAATAGCGAAGCAGCCCTCTTTTCATTCAAGGGAGCTGCTTCAAACAAAGGGGTCAAGTCTGCGTTTGACGTTTCTCGTTCAATACCAGTCGCACACAAGCAATTACCATGGATCAGGCGTCGGGAAATTGAAATGGGTATCAAATGAACTGCTTCAAATACTGATAATCAGGAGTCAATTGTCCGTTCAGCAAGATAGTCGCTTTTTTAACCTCCGGGGGAAGGTTGAGATGGTCGAAATCGGATTTAAAATCGGCCCCTGCTATCCGGTGAACAAACCCCTTTAATTCGGCAGAGAAGGAGCTGGATGCTTCCCCGGGGAATTCACAGGGCAGGTTGTCAATGGCCATCACAGTGATACCTGAGCTTCCGATTCCGTTTTCAAACTCGTCTCTTTCCGTATGGTAGGTGTAGCAGGCATTGTCCGGCATTGTGGCTTCCCTGGTAATTTCTATCGAGCCCTCAATATCGCAGCTGATATCTCCAATCACCTGCAGTCCCGGTTTATTTTCCTTTAAATGGAAAGCTTTGAGGTTTTCCCTGGTGATGCTCCTGGGATAGTCTTCGGTCCAATAGATCGTGTTAAGTAATATGCTGAGATGCGGCAGGTAATTGTGAAATACGGACTCATAACGATCTGGACGATCATAATAGTCCTGGAGATCAAATTGACCGCTCCGGGGCCGGACCATATCCTTTTCTTCAAAAACAATTTTGTACAGGCATGAGTTGTCTGAAGGGATCTCTGCAAGCTGATCGGGCCTGAGTGTTTTTGTCGGCAAAAGATCGAGAATACTTTGTACACCCTTGGAGACGTTACCATAACCAAGAATTCCAATCGTTAACGGATGAAGCTCTTTGGGAATTCCACTTTCGGAAATCTCACGGCCAATCTTCTCAATTTCTGCTTTCGCCTGGATTTCCGATGTGTATTGATAAGCCTGCTTAATTCTTTCAAAAGGTGTGTGGTATCCCTGCAAGCTTAGTTTACGACCGAAAGCGTGGAAGGTTTCGATCATTCCCGCCATTCCGGCAAAAACGCTGAAGGTGATGATTCGACTATTCGAGTTGTCACTCATGCGCTCGTAGTCTATCAGGTTACATTTAAGATCCATGAGCCGTTTCAGCATATCCATATTATAGGGCTGCCCCTTGATGGTATGGGAAAAAAACACATAGGTTTTACCCGGTTCCAACAGGGAGACCGGAATCTCTTTAACGGCAAATACCACGTCAGCTTCTCCCAGGCTCTCACTGATTCGGGCACCGGCGTTTTGATAGTCGCTATTGGAGAAAATGCGAATGTCGGATGGCTGAACCAGGGTTTCAACGCCGTACTTATCCTTTAATTCTTTGATATCTGCCGGTACCAGCGGTACCCGTCTTTCCCATTCATTCTTGTCTTCTCTTCTAATTCCGATAATTTTATTCATCTTTGCTCTTAGGGTTTATTGTTTATTATTAGCTTAAATCCGTTCTTCGATATCGGTTTTTATGATTTCGGTCTCAAATGAATAGCCCATCTCTTCCATTTCACTGAGTACCGGGTGATAGATCTCCTTCACGGTCGGGCTCCAAACACCGTTCAATTTGATTGTATTGTCCAGAATTAACTTAGCGGCAATGGCAGCAGGAAGAGAGACCGCTCTCGACATGGCCGAGTCCCCCCCGGGTTCTCCCTTGACCAGGAGAGTCGACATTCTTTTTTCCTTACGATCCGGAAATTCTGCCAGAATCTCATTTCGGACAATGACCATATCTTTTTCACGGGGACCGTACGACAGTTTTTTCGTCATCAGGTCAATCAGGAGATCGGCGTTGGTTCCGCTATCAATGGCAATTGCCTTTTCGCTGAAAAGCCCCAGCCAGTTTAACCTGTTGATCAAATCGGAATTGGACCTGACCTTCAGATAGGCAGCAGTTTGTTCGCGTGTATTTCCGGGGTTGTTTCGTCCAATCTGTCCTGAGACAAATTGAGCATAGCTCATTCCTCTAAAATCGTTTTGGACCTTGTTATCAAGTAACCGGAGCTCAGCCAGGCCTATCATCGTATTGCACCAACCCGGGTAACGCAGCAGTCCTCGATAATACGAGATGTCATGGTCGAGGCCAAAAGGTTGCAGGTACTTGGTGCAGTCACGATTGGGATAGGTTTCAAAAGAGCCGATCCCGCTTAGATCGACAATCCAATGGTGATCAAACAATTCTTCGGCAGCGACGGATATCTTCCTTCCATTCTCCAGGTATGCCGCTGGTGTTTGTGCTGCCGAAACCAATCCTTGGGGACTCCAGGAAAACTTGTATCCGAAGGGATTGTTATTGTGTTCAAAAGCCGGAAGTCCTGCCCCATAAGAGGTGACGGCCCTCACTCCTCCTTTTTCAGCCTTGACCCGGTCGATCATCTTTTTGGCATTCATGTTGTCTAGGCCGGGATCTTCTCCGATTTCATTTAGTATGAGTATTTCCCGATCTTGACAACTTTTATCCAGGGCCGCCATTTCCGGGCTGATATAGGAGGTTGTGACCATGTTTTTTCGATGCCTGAGACAGACCTTAGCCACTTGGAGATGCATGGTTGGGGGAATCATGCTCATCACAAGGTCAACCTCACCAACAATGCGATCCAACAGATCATGTTGATTGGTCGTCCAGGCCACGGCGGTTCCTTCCGGTCTTCCCCGGATTACGGCGATGGCGTCCTCTATGTTTAAGGAAGTAACGATAACCTGGTAACCACATTTGTCAATAAAATAGTCGACAGCCGGTTTTGTAACAAATCCCGCGCCGAGAACAGCTATTTTTGCCATCACCGCCTTATTCCAGCTCCTTGATTCTATGGTTGACTTGGATGCCCCGGGCTGTGATCTCATCAATGAATTCCCGGGCCGGGACATGACGAACCGGTGACAAGACGCCGCATTGGGTGATTTGACCCTTTAAGATCATTAAGGCCGCAATGCTTGAAGTAAATCCGACGGTGCGATTCATGGCAAAAAGCCCGGTTTCCAGATCCCGGTAATCGACCATGTCATAAATGATCTTGACTTTCTTATTCTCTTTGAGCCCCCAGGCTTCGACTCTCAACAAGGCAACATCCCGTTCATCCTCTTCAAACTGAAGGTTGGGCGCTAAGCATTTTGCCAGAAAAGCCCTGGGAGAAACATTGGCCTGCTCGATATTGATCGGTTTCTCGTCGAGCAATCCCAGGTTGACCATGGTATACCAGAATGCCGAATGTCCCGGCCAGCGCAAGGCATAGCGTCGCATATCCTTTAGCTCGTTGCCCAAACCAAAAATGTCAACATATCGTTCCGCATCTCCGTTGGCATAGGCTTCGACCTTTCCCAGCTTCGGGAATTCGATTTGATGGACGTTTTCCGCCTTAAAGATTTCACTACCGGGAATTGTATGGGTCTGACCGTTTCTGACAAACCTGGCCTCACGAACGTAAACATCGAGTACACGCTCAAAGGTCCAGGAAACCTTATATTTGATCGGACTGCTATCGGCTGTTTCGGGTGCCGGAACACCGCCGCCATATGAGGAAACTCCCTGCACCACATCCAATTGTTCGGTGGCCATGCGGCCCAACACCAGGTCTATGCCGGGATCAAGACCCATTTCAGGCAGGATGATACTTTGTTTTCTTCTGGCTTCTTCATCAAGCTGCTGTAAATCATAGGTATAGTTGGAACTGACAAATGGAATCCCGGAGTCAAGGGCAGCCCTTGCAGCCGTCAATGCCAGTTGGATGGGAAGCATACAAACAACAATATTTATGTCTTCGGCAGACAGCACAGCAAAAAAGTCAGACCCGCTTGAAACATCCAGCCTGAGAGGATTTGTTTTTGAATATCCCCTGTTATTAAGGTACTGATCAGCTTCTGCCAGACTTGTTTCATCGGGAAAAAGATCGGCTGCAAGGATTTCGCTGATCAACTGGCTGGATTCCAGGTCATGAATGACCGCTTTTCCCTGTTGCCCCATTCCGAGAACGATTGCTTTCATCTTTTCTTTTTGGTTACATGATAGACACTATTGGTTAAACAAACTGTTTAGACGGCTTTGGGTTGTTTCAGTTCTCTTAATCTTGCCAGCGCCGCTTTTCCCTGATCCGTTATTTTCGTACCGCCCCTTCCCTGCTTGATAGATACCATTCCGTAGTGTTGCAGCCTTGTGAGCATGCTTCTGATTTCCTGCTCACTTAAAAACAAGGATTGTTCCTTTGACCTGGCAAACAGACTCCTTCTGCCGGCTCGTTCACGTTTTAGATAAGCTTGTTCCAGTGAATCCAAAACGAATAAATAATCTGCTGCTCCGTATTTACTGCCGTTCAATATCTGATCCAAAGCTTGTACTTCCCCTGCGGCAGACTCACCTGCGGAACCTTTATGAGTAGTAATGGGAAGATGTCTTGCTTCGATCCTTTTTTCTTCAAAATTGCTGAGATATTCCACACAATTAATCAGCTCCCTGATGTTTCCATGCCAATCGTTATTGGTGAAAACGGTTTTGGCTTCCTCACTCAACTCAAATTCGGTATTTAACCTGCGTTGATACTCTTTTATCAACATCAAAATGTCGTCTTTCCGGTTCCTTAAAGGAGGAATGTTAAGCGGCAACACCTTTAAGCGATAATACAGATCCTGCCTGAATCGTTTTTGGCTGACCAGCTCCTCCAGGTTGCTATTAGTGGCAGCAATTATCCTGACATCAACACTGATCACTTCATCCCCTCCTATCCTCATGAAATTGCGTTCCTGCAACACCCGTAAAAGCCTGACCTGGATCGTTGGAGAGATTTCCCCGATCTCGTCTAAAAAAAGGGTTCCTTTGTGGGCCAACTCAAACAAGCCCATCTTGCCTTCTTTTTTAGCCCCCGAGAAAGCACCGCTGACATATCCGAATAATTCACTTTCCAGCAGGCTTTCCGGCAGTGCGGCACAGTTAACCGCAACAAACTGGTACTCCTTTCTGTCTGATTCATTATGGATAGCCTGGGCAAAGAGTTCCTTCCCGGTTCCGCTTTCACCCATGATCAGGATTGAAGAGGTTGAATTGGCCATTCGTTTGGCGATTTTTTTACACTCTACAATACCGGCACTTACACCGAGAATATCGTCAAAAGTGTATCTCGCCTTGTGGCCTTTTCCAATTAGCTGCAGCCTTAACTTGTGCTGGCTTTTTTCGGTTTCGGTGAATTTTTCAATATTCGCCACCGCCCCGTACAATATCCCTCCCACAAAAATTGGGGATACCGTCACGGCTATATCACTGCCGTTTATGTTAATCAGTTTCTGGCTGACTTCTTTACCCGTTTTCAAAACTTCGTAATAGGGTATTTCCGGCATGAGATTGACGGCGTTTTCACCGATCATCTGTTCTTTTTTATATCCGACGATTCTTTCAGCACTGGCGTTATAGGAATGGATGATTCCCTGGGTATTCGTGATGACGATTGCCTTATCCACGATATTCAGCAGCTTGTCCAGTTGTTTGTTTAGAATCTGGTTATCCCCGAGAATATTGTCCAGGTCCAGACTTGGTGGAGCAATGGTTTCAGAGTATTCTTTGAACGCCCTGCTTTCCAGAATTTCCCGGGCACCCAGTTTCGACGCAATATCGGCAATGGTACTGACGCTGAAAACACGATGCCCGATGTCGATGATATTGGTTACGTTTTTTGGAACCAGAGCACCTTCCCCGGGAGTAATTGCCAGATCAATATCGATTGCAGGAACCGAACCGGGATATACGGGAATCAATTCCAGGTTTCGATAGCCCAGTTGGTGAATCAGCAAAATGGTTTCGATGCAGACCTTGTAATTGATGTTAACCAGCATCGCCTTTGTTCCGGCAGGCAGGCGTTTGATCTTGTCAATCCCCTGCTTCATTATCGTATGGTCGGCAATGATAATTTCCGCGTCGTTTAGAACGTGTCTTTTGACGTCGGCAAAAAGGGTGTAGGCGGAAAGCAGGACTAAATCCGCGACAATGCCCTTTTCTATCGATACCTTGTCCAAGGGATATTTTTCTATTTTTATATAGTCGCTTAACAGCGGCACGACAAATATATCATAGATATCTATGGAGTACGAATGGTAGGTAATGAGCGCCAAGGTTTTTTTCGACATGATACACCCTCTTTTATGCGATTGATCATCAGAAACCAACGTGCTGCTATTCATTGTCTTCCAAGCGGATTCGATTCCCCTGTTATGGTTTCCTCAACCCAAGAAAACACCCTCGGTACATTAATCCGCGATGCCCGGTATCGATAACCGGTAAAGCGGACCTACCGTCGGTGCCACAGCAAGAAACAAACCAGGCACGGAAACCTGCTTTATGAACCCTCTGGTTTCGACTGAAACACCAATGATCAGCGTCCGGAAAAAAGAAGCTTATAGCTCTGCAACAACACCGCTTTTTCGTTAAGCATAGAGAAATCTTGATTGCTTTAATAGGGATAAAAGGGTTAAAAGGATTGCACCAATCAACCCTTTTAACCCTTTATTGACATTCCTCATCATCGTAATCAATCGAACAAGCAGCATGGGATTGAGATTGATCCGACATGGTAAATGAAAAAAGTCGTTAGCGGGAACAACTTGTTGCGGAAATTCAGGTTGTCAATCCGCAATCTGATCGTTTATGGTCAAGGAGTTCGCAGCCCATAAACGCTAGTTAGTGGCATTCGGATTGCAGTACGGCTTTGTTCACTTCGCCGATCAACTAAAGTCAGATCTCAAGGCGATTTCCCTCAAAGAACTCAGAAAACCCAAAGATAGTATAGTGTAACCATAATAAAGACGGAGGAAGCAATGAAAAGGACGGCTCGCATTTTACTGGTCGCGGCAATGGCCATCGCCGGTATATTCCATATCCAATCCCAAGCCTTGGCTGCCGGGTCCACTTTGGACACGGTGAAAAAAAGAGGATACCTCAATTGTATCATTGGTAATGCTTTTGTCGGCTTTTATACGGTCGATAAAAAGGGCAACTGGTCAGGGATGGATATTGACATCTGCCGTAGTGTAGCCGCTGCGGTATTTGGTGACAAAAACAAAGCGAAGTTCAAATCCGTGCAATGGGCACAAAGTTTTACTTCCATCAAAAGCGGTGCCGGAGATCTTTTATCGAAAGGAATGACCTGGACTTTGTCACGCGACACTGCCCAGGGTTTGGATTTTCTGGACACCTACTTTTATGATGGCCAGGGATTTATGGTTCGTAAAGACCTTGGGATCACTTCAGCCCTCGAACTAAAAGGAGCCACCGTTTGCGTGTTAACCGGAACCTCATCCGAACTCAATCTTACCGATTTCAATCGCACGAACAAACTGGGGATAAAGCCCGTTGTTTTCGATGATTCAGCCGTGCGGAACGCCGCTTTTTTTAACAACAATTGTGATGCCATCACCAACGACCGGTCGGGCTTGGCTGCAGCCCGGTCATCCGCCGTCAATCCTTCGGACTATGTTGTCTTGCCGGAAACAATCTCCAAAGAAGCCCTGTCCTTTGCTGTTCGCCAAAACGACAGTGCCTGGGCTAACGTGGTTAAATGGACCTTCGCCGCTATAGTGGAGGCCGAAGAGCTGGGCATCACTTCCAAAAATGTTGACCAGGTACGCCGTACAACCAAAAACCCTATTATCAAACGATTCCTGGGTCTGGAAGGCGATCTTCACAAGGGGCTGGGACTGAAAGCGGATTGGGCTTACCAGGTGATCAAGCAGGTCGGCAACTACGAGGAAATTTACAACCGTAACCTTGGACCCGATACTGCCCTGGCACTTGATCGCAAGGGCACCCTGAACGAACTGTGGACGAAGGGCGGCTTGCTTTACTCAAAATCTTTCCGTTAAGATCACAAACAGCGGGATAAACGGCAGTCTTCTCCCGCTGTTTGCAATTCGGTTTCACAATAAAATACTGATCATTTTCAACCGATTATGAAAGGGACAGGTGGTTGATTCTCCGCAAGAGCGATTTTTCTCCGGAAAAGCGTTAAAAAAGCTAATTTACAATTCGGCCTTCCGTGCCAAGATTATGCAGGTCTTGGTCGTTGTGGTCACCCTGGGGTTAGGTTATTTCCTGCTCTCCAATATTGTCGGCAATCTCAGGCAAATGGAGCTTCCCTTCGGTTTTGGTTTTATCACCTCAACCGCGGGTTTTGACGTTAGTTGGTCGCTGATTCCGTATGATCCTTCCATGTCCTATGGTCGGGTTTATTTGGTCGGTATCGTCAACACAATTGTTTTATCGATTTTCATCATTATATTTTCCACCCTACTCGGCTTTGTTGTCGGTATTGCCCGACTGTCGCGGAATTTTCTGGTGGCACAGTTTTCTCGCTGGTATGTGGAATTTTTCCGTAACGTTCCTTTGCTGATCCAGATTGTCTTCTGGTTCATCGTTGTTTTTTCGACACTTCCCGCACCAAGAAAAAGCTTTGACCTGTTTGATACTTTTTTTCTGAATAACCGGGGATTTTACTTTCCCTCACCGGTTTTTCAATCCGGATTTACCTGGGCTCTCCTGGCTGCGGTAATTGCCGCACTTTGTTTTCTGGTGCTCTCTCGCTGGTCGGGATCTTACCGAAAAAGCACCGGGAAACAGTTGGCTTTTTACTATCCCGCTCTGGTTGCCCTGTTGCTTTTCGTGGGGGTCGTGTTCGTTCTGGCCGATAAACCGCTAAACTGGATCATACCCGCATTAAAAGGATTTAACTTCGAAGGCGGATCTTTTATCCCTTCTGCTTTTGCAGCCGCCTTTGTCGCCATGACAATCTATCGCTCCGCTTCCATCGGCGAGACTGTTCGTGCCGGTATTCAATCGATCGACAAGGGACAGTTGGAAGCCGCTTTTGCCATTGGATTTCCCCCGCTCAAAACCCTGCGTTTGATTATTGTACCGCAGGCTGCGCGGGCTATTTTACCGCCTTTGATCAATATTTGGCTGACAATTGTCAAGGAGTCCTCTTTGGCAGTAGCGATTGGATTTCCGGAATTGGTCTCGGTATTTATGCAGACTTCCCTCAATCAAACGGGACGAGCCATTGAAATCGTATTAATGGTGATGGGATTTTACATGTGTGCCAGCCTGACGATTTCATTCCTATTGAATCAATACAACAAACGTATCCAAATGCAGGAGGGTTAATTTGACGGATCAGACGACACCCAAAACAGAACTGCTTAAGTTCGTTCCCCGTCCAAGCCGTCCTCCGGCGGTTACAAGCTACGGCGTAAGTGGGTGGTTGAAGAGGAACCTGTTTGGCGGTTTTTGGAATACGCTGTTGACGATTGCTGTTTTTTTCTTATTGTATCAACTCCTCAAGCCCTTTCTTGAATGGTCGGTTATCAAGGCTGTCTGGACGGCTTCGACCCGTCGGGAATGCCTGGCAATCAGTCCGGACGGAGCCTGTTGGGCAGGAGTTATCCAATGGTTTGATACCCTGATTTACGGCCGCTATCCGGCTGAATTCTACTGGAGAATAAACCTGGGTTTTGCTATCGGCATCCTTTGGGTCTTACCGCTGGCACTGAAAAAGGTGAAACAGAAATTACTGATCGGGGTGATGGCAGTCCTGCTGTATCCGTTTGCAGCAGCCTACCTGTTTTTGGGCGGTGACCGGGGGATGGTTCATCATATTTTGGCAAGCCTGGCCTTGGCCTACCTCTTTTTGTTGTATGTGGACACTGTTATGGCCTACCTGGGCCGTCAATCGTTTCGACAAACCCTTGAACCTTTGCTGGAACGTTTTTTCCCCCAACGGGCTGGTTTGCTGGCCTACCTGGCAGGCTTGATGGCGTTGTTTTTCCCGATTCTGATCTTATCCCGGGGATTTCATCTTGAATACGTACCGATCGACAGGTGGGGAGGGTTGTTTCTCACGCTCGTCATTTCCGGCTTTTCAATCGTGATGGCCTTGCCGATAGGGATTACCCTTGCCCTGGGAAGGCGTTCCACCATGCCGGTTATCAGGTGGTTTTCAATTACGACGATTGAATTGGTGAGGTCGGTTCCCATGATTACGGTATTATTCATGTCTGTTACAATGATGCCGTTGTTTTTTCCCAACACCATGGATCTGAATAAACTGGTCCAGGTTATCATTGCCGTCTGTATATTTGCCGGTGCTTATATGGCAGAAACAGTAAGAGGCGGTTTGCAGTCGATTCCCAAAGGGCAGTTTGATGCTGCAAAATCGATTGGACTGGGCTACTGGCAAACAATGTTCCAGATCATACTACCCCAGGCGTTGAGGGCAATGATCCCCAATATCGTCACCTCCTTCACCAGCTTGTTTAAAGATACAACCCTGGTATCGATTATCGGGCTTTTTGACATCATGCTGATGGCCCGCAACATTTCCATTGATAAAGACTGGTTTGGTCTGCACAGCGAACCGCTAGTGGCTATTTCCGTGCTGTTCTTTGTTTTTTGTTACGGAATGTCACAATACAGCCAGCGCTTGGAAAAAAAGCTAAAGACAGATCGATGATAAACAAAAGTTCCGTTTCCAAATCCGGCGAAACAAATCGCACTGAAAATATTGCTGTCGAAATTGTCGGACTTAACAAGTGGTTTGACGAGTTTCACGTGCTAAAAGACATCAGCTTGTCTGTTCTGGAAAATGAAATCGTTGTCATTTGCGGTCCTTCCGGGTCGGGGAAATCGACTTTTATTCGTTGTATCAATCACCTGGAAACCTACCAGGAAGGCACTGTTTCCATCTATGGCCAAAAACTGGAAAACAACAAAAATGGTTTGACAGTGATTCGAGACAACGTGGGAATGCTGTTTCAAAATTTCAACCTGTTTCCTCATTTGACCATCCTGAAAAATTGTACCCTGGGACCAATCTGGCTCCGCAGAATACCCGAAGCCAAGGCCGACCAGCAAGCCCTTGCGTTATTGGATCGGGTCGGCATTGCAGATCTGGCGCACAAATACCCGGGTCAGATTTCGGGAGGACAACAGCAGCGAGTGGCGATTGCCCGCTCTCTGGCAATGGAACCCAGGATCATGTTGTTTGACGAACCAACGTCCGCCCTTGATCCCGAGATGATCAAAGAAGTTCTTGAGGTCATGATAGATTTGGCTTCATCGGGGATGACCATGTTATGTGTCACCCATGAAATGCAGTTTGCCCAAAAAGTCGCGGATCGCGTGGTGTTCATGTCAGATGGGGAAATCGTGGAAATCGGTCCTCCGCAGCAAGTATTGGAAAATCCGCAATGGGACAGAACAGCCCAGTTTTTACAGCATGTCTTAAGCCACAAACAGTAACCCAAACCGACACAGTCTATAACGAAGCGAAAGGAGGAACCTGTTTTTGAGACGCTTTTCTGACCTTTCTCAAATGCCGTTCATAACCTCCTGCTTTCAGAAAACCGGCTGTAGCAATCTGATTAATTGACGGAGTAGAGATGTTTAACAAGGTTTTGAGTCGTATGACCTCTTCAAGGTATTTTCCCGGGGCTATCCACCCGACGCGAATTCCGGGTGCAATGGATTTGGAAAAGGATGAGCATAATAACACATTCCCTTCGGTGTCATAGGTTTTACAGGTATCCGGACGTTCATTGAAGTAAATATCTCCGAAGATATCATCTTCGATAAGTGGTATCTCGTACTCAGAAAGCAGCTGCACCAACTGCTTCTTTTTCTGGGTCGGAATGGAGAAACCAACCGGGTTGTTAAAATTAGAAATGGAAAACATTGTTTTAACTGTATGATTTTCCAAAACATATCTTAAGGTATCCAGGTTGATGCCTTATTTTATCCCCCTCTTTCAACACGCCTTTGTTGATCAAGGCCAGAATTCGCCCTGCCACCTGTTCATACCGAGTCATGCTCATATGGATGATTCAGTTGAGTTAAGAAATTTAAAACGATTTCACCGTTGTCGATTAAGCCATGACTCAAAAGAGTCGACAATGGAACGAGGAGTCTTCCGGAAGCTTTCTAAATCGATACCCGCTGGAATCTATAGTTTCCTTTGGAAAGTAAACAAAAAACAGACACAGTTGTTCCCAAAAAAGCAGGTACAGTTTATCGCAAAGTACGGGTGTATGTTCAATATTAAGAATCACTGTACCTATCTTCCATCAATTAACCGGGTAAAATGTTATCGAACGAATAAAAGTCGGGTAGGTGGACCGATATAATCACGGTGTTCTGAATGAAACAACCCTGAAAAATGACAGGGCAGGCATGATTGAAATACTCCCATGAAATAAGGAAGAAAATGGAAGAAACACTATCGATTGATAAATCCCAGGTCGTCACGTTTGTAGGAAAAAAAATTGCGATTGACTGTCTTGAAGGAATTCTTTGGATAACCTGGCCTAATGGAGTCGACACGTTGTTAAGGGAAAACCAGGGAATTACCATACAGCAAAACGGTAAAATTGGCGTAACTGCAATGTCACAAGCAAAGCTAAAAGTGAAGAAAATTGACAATGGTTTTCTTGGTTCTCTTATAAACTTTTTTCCAGCAATGACCAGCAGAACCGAACCGGCGCGTCCCCTATTACCAATAACTAACCGTTCGCTTTTTCCCGCGAGCGCTGGAAGACTTAAAAATCAAAGCTAGAATATAAGCATCCTCTCACCTGAATTATCAGATTTTGATATACTGTCGTTTGAATCAATAATTCAGGCAAGAACAATCCATCCTTAAAACCAAATGTCAATATTTCAACTACGTGCCCTACCACATCCTACGGCCTAAAAAGGCCCTTATTTTAGGACCTTTTTCCCTGTTTATCGCTCACCGCGCGGGTTCGACCCGATTCCTATTCCTAAAGAGTGATAGAGAAATCAACTCGTTTTTTCTCCGTGTACAATAGCTATCAATGACCAATCCCTATCTATCTTCTCAAACACCAAATTCAAGTTTTTAAAGTCATTATATGCAGCTTCAGGTGTGCCTTTATACTTGAACTGAATTATCTCCGAATTCGGATAGGCTTTGAATAAGTGTTTGACAGTACGCCACTTTTTCTTCCATTTTTTTGTTTTTATATTTGGTATATAGATAGGATTTGCCTTTCTTAGATAATCAATATCGTAGACAAATCTTTTATGGTATTCATGAGGAGTTAGTTTTATATGAAAACCTGAGCCGTCAAAATTCCCCCAAGTATATACTGTCTCAGAGTCGTAAAAGCTTAAGAGCTGGTCTTTCTCAAATTTTGTTATATTAGGAACGTTATTTGGGAACTTTTCAGATTTTTTTTTGGTGAGTTTATCTCTGTCGTAAGGAGAAAACTGAAGTCCCCTTTCAGAATGGACATGTTTACTAACAGATTCGTAGTTTGACTTTTCAAGGGATTGAACAATTTCAAGGGACTTTTCTAATAAAACTGTTTCTGAATCTTGTGCAAACACAGAACTGTAACTTGTTGTAAAGATAAATGAAAAAGTAAGAAAAAAATAAAAGTATTTCCGCATAAAAACCTCCTTGTAATCAAAGATATTAATTAACCCGTGATTTAAACCGCTCCAAAGCTTGCTACTCTTCATCACGCATTACCTGATATACCACATCAGTGAAACAGATTCCGGGTTTGTTGACCAAAGACTCATTTTGAGAATTGAAACGAATTTGGATAGAAAATCAATTTGATAATAGTTAGATACCAGAAAAAACCCAAAGATCCAAGCCTGACCCCTTCATAAATAAATAGCATCAGCACCGGCTTCGATAGCGGCATTGAAGCTTTCCAGTGAACCGGCAGGTGCCAATAGCCTAGGTTTTACAAGTGTGTTCGTATCTAAGGTCACAGGAGTTTCTATTTCGGATTGGGAGCTTGAACCCTGGGGATCAACTTTAAACTCAGTGATTTAAACCCGTTGAAGACGGAACATGTAACCCTGGCACTCCAGAAGGTTTTAATCTTACCGACCCTGGCTGTTCTCGTAGCGGACAAAAGGGGGACAAAATGGGGGACGTAGTTGAAATGTTGACATTTGACTTTTAGGATAGTTTCATCCCCTTTGTTTTTTGATTCAAACAACTAGCATATTGAAGCCCTATGACCAGTAAATCCCGTCTTTAAGTTTCAGATAGCCTGCTCCAAGTGATGGCACGGGTTGTCCAGGGACGACCTAACCGGAGGAGGTCTTTTAAGAGCGGCAGGAGCTTGGAAAGGGCTTAAAACACCCGGACTAAAAGGAGAGTGTGCAATTAGGTTTGTAGCTTACAAAAAACCTGACATCGTAATGCAAATGTCAACTACCTTAATGCTGGATTACTGTTTATTAATATCGTAGTCATTTAATATTAGATTGGCTGCTTTAATTGCTGACCTCCCTTTTCCTCTAGTGGCAACACAGGTAAATATGAATTCTCGTTCGACAAATTTTATATGCCCAACTAACCAACTGACACTGTCTGTTCCTCCTGTTTTTGAACTCAATATAGCCTCGGGTTCCCATTTAAGGATAAACTTTTTTCCTCCCATTGAATTTGAAACAATTCCTCTATTTTGAATCAAAGATTTTTTCACTATTTTTAAATTTTTGTCCTGGACATTCAATTCATTTTTATAAAGCTTTTTTAAAAAAGCTATTTGCTCATTGGCCGAAATCTTCAGTTCGCCATTCAGCCAGAATATATGTTCTTGTCTTTTAAGAGGGTGTTTCCGGTTGATAAAGTATTGATTTCCATATTCAAATTCTTTTAGATATCGATGTAAATTAACATTGCCTATTTTCGCGGCTAATTTTATGTAATATGGAACAACAGAATACTTCATGGCTGTGTAAAGGGTATGATCCTGATTCCAATATTTTGTCCAGTAATTAAATCCGTCCCAAGGAACAAGATGATTTGGGTCTTTAATCGCTCCGATTTCTAACCCGATTAAAGAATGAGGAATTTTAAAAGTAGAAGCGGGGGAATACCTTTTATTGCAGTCACTGTTAGAGACTTCAAAGTAATTTTGAGTATCTAATTCATGCATTACAAAACATCCCCTGTTTTCCCCGAAATATATTTTTGGATCGTACTGTGTCGCGCCATTTGCAAGGGAACAAGTAAGTAGAAACATCAAAAGGAAAAAATGGAGTTTCACGAGTTTTTCGTTCAAAATGGTTTTTGTAAAAGAGGAAAATAATAACGTAGTTGAAATATTGAAATTTACTTTTCAGTTTTCAAATGTCAACTACGTTAATACTTGAATAACAGAGTCGGATTTTGAATTAGCCATTAGAAATAGCTGTAAAGCTCTAAAATCCTCTTCTGATAGATAATCCGATCTCAGTCTTTCAAAAACTGAAGATTCAACATATATCGCTTTTATGGCTCAAGCATACGCAAATTGTGTAAAAAAATCAAAGTGTTCGGTTTTTCGTACCAACACTATTATGAACCGCAGCACACTCGGAACTGGAATCGAAGCAGTAATAGGTGGTAAATCAACGGGGCAACTATAGTTCATAAAACTACGAGTGCTGTCGGCATGATAAATGTGCTATCAAATTTTTATTTACTCCTGATGACAGAGACTGAAGCTCCAATAAAGCCTATTCCTATTGCTATATGAGCTATTCTGCTGAATTTTTGCGTTTTAAATAGTGAAGAGACTTTGTCGGAAGTGAATGCATACGTTCCCAGCACAACAAATATGACACAAATATAGCAAATCCCCAAAAAGAAGATCTCCAAAACGTAAGACACATGACCACTTACGAATTGTGGAAAAAATGACATATAGTACAACAACGCTTTTGGATTTGTGATTGATGTTAAAAACCCTTGGAAATATACAGAAATAAATGTGGTTCCCCTTTTTTTGTTCGCCGTTTGCTCAGCCACTGATTTATTTCTGATAGACAGGATTCCAAGATAAAACAAATAAACAGCCCCTGCATATTTAAGTGTTTGAAACAAAACCTGGGAGTCTCTAATCAACGTTGCAACACCAATTGAGCAACAAGAAACCCAAACAATGTTTGCGGACACAGTTCCAAAAATTCCAACTACTGCTTTCTTACGATCCCCAGTGATTCCGTTGGATAAAGTAAAGAAGACAGTTGGGCCAGGTGCAGCACAAACAGCAGTTGAAAGAACAATGAATAATATGATTTTTTCTAAATCAACCATGATTCAACTTGATAACAGTTTATTAAACTAACAAGGAAGCCGTTGCTGTAATTTTAATTTCCGAAGTTTTCGGGTCCGGCTCGACAAAACCCTCCATATAAATCTGTTCTATCAGACTGTGTCACAATAGGAAAATTTATGGTTTTTCTATTTTAATAGACGAAACGTCACACTTGTCACCCCGGA
>JANQLH010000375.1 GCA_028280735.1 SAR324 cluster bacterium
TATTTAATCGATCTTGCCAATTGTAATGAGCAAAGCCGATATCAATAGTAATGCCTCTTTTTTTCTCTTCCTCGAATCTGTCCGGATCAGTGCCTGTTAATGCTTTCACAAGTGCGGATTTGCCGTGGTCGATATGACCGCTGGTACCGATAATTATATTTTTCAATGCTGCTCTTGGATGTGTTTTGCGAACGTGTTAAATGAATGCCTGTAGATGGTGATAAACGAGGTTTATCGCTGATCGAATCTTTAGGTAGGTTTAAGGTCAATCAGTCACATCTACAGATAAACCTATAAGAATATGGCCAAAAAGTGAAGAGAAGGAATGGATTAACCCGGGGATGTTAAGTATCAAGATTATATATTGGATTTTCAGAGTGAAGATGATTCCCTGATAACAGCCACTGTGCGCTAATCCTGAATAGCAAGGCGACATGCAGAGGGTCGCCTGCCATGCAATAGATTTATCCGGATGGTCTTTGTTGGAATTAAAAGTCTATATTCAGTGCCAGTTGAATTTGCTTGGTCTCAAACTGGTACATGAGATCTGCCGAACCATATGCATTATAGATTTGAATTCCGGCCGCAGTATCGGAAAGAACGTTGGGATCTTTGTGATAATAATAGATATTGTCTGCAAACAGTTTAATTTCAGGAATCAAAACGTATTTTACTCCCGTTGCGATGGTTTGGTTATCGACATAAACATTGTAGAGAACGCCCAGGGTATCCAGTTTACCTGTAACCATTGCCTGTAGGGTTAGGGTATTATACCTGTCATTGTTTTCATCGACTTCCTTGGCATCATCAAATTCTTCCGGATATGACGCTTTGTCAATCTGGTCTCTTGATCTGAAGTCCGTATTATCTTCATCCCAATAGATTCTTCTACGTGCTCCCAAGGAGAAATTGACCGGAAGCACCGTATCATCAATCATTAAAAATTTCAGGGAAGCATAAGCGGAATGGAGCCCGGATTCTTTATCCAGGTTGGGTTCGTCCGCTTCAGAATTCATCTTTTCTGCAATTGAGTAGGTTTGAACCCCAAACTGCAGCAGTTCCAGTAATTTAAGCTGATATCGAAATCGAACGACTTGAACATCCGCTTCACCGATATCTTTAAACCACAGGGCCAGATGCAGGGCGTTGATTTCCGGGTTGAGCAGAGCGGTGGGGGCAAAATAGATCCAGGAGTCGTTTTGACCTGCGGTAAATTTGCTGGTTCCGGAATTGTCAAAAAAACCAAACAAAGATGATTCCGAATCTTCGGGATCAGTTTCTTCTTCAATATCGTACACAGTGGGAGTCGTGACTTTTTGAGGGATTTCGGTTATTACACTGGAAATTTTTGAATAATCCCGGTTCATCAACCTGAATTCCGCAATCATTGTTTTAGATTTAGGCTGTAAATCGACCAATAAGACATGAACGCTATTCGCCCTGTCTGCAAATTGACTCAATACCGCTTCCTTGTCAGCTATTTGCCGGTATTCCAGGTTGTTGGATTTGATAATTTCCTGAACTATAATGGGATCTGCGACATCAAAACTCTTTAACAATTCATGTGATAAATCTCTTTTGATTCCAACAAGATTGTAATTTTGTTTGATTTGCTCCCTGTTTTCATTGTTAAAAACAATCGCAATTTTGTTTCTTGAGGCATATCCCTGCCATTTTTCCAAATCCCTGACCAAAGAGTTACGAACATCACTGAATTCGTAGGCGAATGCTTGCTGAGTGATCAAGAAGAAGATTCCCAAAAACAGGGCAATAATCACTGCCGACTGATTAAGCCTGATTGGCGGAATAGTATTTGGTTTTGATTTCATTAAGACTCCTGGGAAGATATTTAAATACTTGGATGAATGTATCTTCACCACAACGGCGTCGTCAAGTTGATCTTCTCTTCCGCCGCTACCTTTGGCCGTAACGCACTGATAGACCTAAAACTCAACCAAACGGTGGCCGGGAGTCGATCGTACCGGAAAAAATACAATCAAGGCGGGCTGACAACTCATTTTCCGGGATTTTTGACAGCTTTGATTGCTTGAATGTTACAGCCAAGCCGGAAAAGAAAATTCGAAGCAATGAGGTTACACTTGGTGAGCAGTAAAAACATCAAAAACAGGTAAAATATCATAGGAGACAATGATGTCCCCCATGATGGCGACTTCTTTTCGATCAGTTTTCCAGTTGAATGACATTGCAGGTCATGGAATTAGCAATGCCTTCAATTTTAAGAATTTTATCGACTACATGGTTACCGATAGCATTTAAATCGCTGCCGTGAACTGTCGCGATGATGTCATAAGGGCCGGTGACAGCATCAACTTGTTGAACACTCGACAATCTTTCAAGTTTGCCATACACCTCTCTGGCTGCTCCCGGCTTGACAGAAATAAGAACGTAAGCAACTGACATTACTGAAGTCATATTTCCTCCCGGATGAAATTTGGACAAAATTAATCATTAAACAATCAAGTTTTTGAAGCGATCAAAGCTAATTTGTTAAACAGACTGCAAAGTGGGATAAACCCGTCGTTAGTTTATCCAAAAAGAGATTAAATGTAATTAAGCTTTTAGGAATACCCGGAGAAATTTTAACCGACTCTGCAGCCTCGAAGATTCTCAAAACAGAAGTGTTCTTGAAAAAATGGCTGTTCGATCAGCTAACATCACGCAAAATCAAGGCTTATATCGAGAGAGGGAGCAGAGTGTGTAAGTGCCCCGACTGAGATGAAATCGACTCCTGTTGCAGCAACCTCGGCGATATTACACAGACTGATACCTCCGGACGCTTCGGAAAAAGCTTTTCCGTTTATCATGGAAACCGCATCTGACAGCTGTTGGCAGCTCATATTGTCGAGCAGGTAGGTGTCAATATCCAGATCCAAAAAGGATTTCAATTGTTCCAGTGTATCGACTTCCAGTTCGATTTTTACCGTATGGGGAATTCGCTTTTTCATCTCAGCGATGGAAGCATGCGGATCTTTTCCGTTCGCCAGCATGATTGCCAAATGATTATCCTTGATCAGGACTGAGTCGGAAAGGTTGTAACGATGATTGAAACCGCCACCCATTCTTACTGCATATTTCTCCAGGTATCGCAGTCCCGGGGTTGTTTTGCGAGTATCGAGTATCTTGACGTTTTTTGACGACTGATTGGCTTTCAAGACAAACAAACGTGTCAATGTGGCAATACCACTCATTCTTTGCATTAAATTCAGAGCCAGTCTTTCAGCCATAAGCAAACTTCGAGATTTGCCGGTGACTTTTGCTATTTTGGATTTTTCCTGTAAAAAATCTCCGTCTTTCACAATGGATTGCCATTTTATTGTAGGGTCAACCAACTGAAATACGCGATGAGCAACCTCTAATCCGGCCACTACACCTTCCTGTTTTTGTATCAAAACCAACTCGCTTTTTGCCTGGTTATCAATCAATTCTTCAGTTGTAATGTCACCCCAAGTCAAATCTTCCTGTAGACCTGTTTTGATGATTGTATCAATTATCGTATGATTCATGGCTAGGTAAGAAAATGTCTGTCCCTGTGAAAGACCCGTTTAATGGAATATAGGAAATTATCCCCGGTCTTGGGAAAATCGGTACGAAAATGGCTGCCTCGGCTTTCCTCCCTTTGCAAGGCTGAAATGGCTATCAATCTACCGAGGTTTTTAAGTGCAAATAACTCAAACTTATCCCTGCTAAACGGTTCTTCAAATGACCAGGGGACGTCTGATAGTTTGTCGATCATCTTCATAAGAGAATCTTTGCATCGGACCAGCCCGGCAAGCTTCCACATTTCTTTTCGTAGTTGGGTTTTCTCCAGCAGAGATGGTGCAACGACCCTGGTGTCACTTCTTGGAAGGACGGGCTTGTTTTCATTATCCCATGTCTCCGGTATTTGTTGCTGGTCCTCATGTATCGATTCGGCCGCTTGAATTGAAAATACCGCACACTCCAGCAACGAGTTACTTGCCAGTCGATTCGCTCCATGAACTCCGGTTCTGGCCGTTTCTCCAACTGCATACAAACCTTGCACCGTAGTCCTTCCACCCAGGTCGCTGATCACACCCCCGATCATATAGTGGGCAACCGGTGTGATAGGGATAGGGTCACTGCGGATATCTATCTCATAGCTAAGACAACTCTGATATATCGTTGGAAACCGCCTCACAAGCTTGTCCGGGTTTATTTCCGTAGCATCCAGATAGACCTGTTCATTTTCCGATTTACCCATTTCCCGGGCGATTGTTCTTGCCACTATGTCTCGAGGAGCCAGATCTTTAAGCGGGTGGATGCCGTCCATGATTGCCT
>JANQLH010000381.1 GCA_028280735.1 SAR324 cluster bacterium
AGAGTGCGCAAAAAGATTATGATCATTGGTTTACCAGCGCCGGTGAGTTTTTTGATAATTTTTTGTTCAATTTTGAGCAAAACAGACTGCACACGGCAGCTTTTGAGCTTCACCAGGCAACCGAACGATACTTGGCAGCGCTCTTACTGGTGTTTACCGGTTATAAACCTAAAACCCACGATTTAAAAGAGCTGGTTTAGTCAGCTTCCAATCAAGACCCGTCAATATTAACGGTGTTTCCCAAGACAGAAAAACTGGAAAAAAAGAGATTCAGCCTGTTACGACGAGCATACATCGATGCCCGTTATGACATGGAGAACTTCAAAGTGACCAGGGAAGATTTGCAGTGGCTGGGAGAACGGGTCCGTAAACTCAGGAACATCACCGCAGAGATCTGTAGAAAAAAAATATCCAGCTTCGCTTAAATGGACAAAAACTACGATAGTAAAACAGTAGAGGGAATAACGTGTTCTCTAATGTTTTCAAATAAGGTGGATCATGATGAGGAAGCCCCCCACATAAACTCGAAACTAAAACAAACCTATTGGAATTATAATTTTTTTAAATAAGATAATATGAAAAAGTTTAAAGCTGGTGATAAAGTTCAACTAAAAATTGATGAATCACCTTGCATGACAATATCTACCGATAACACGGAAGAAAAGAACATAAGGTGCACATGGTTCGATAAAAATAACGAGTTGCAATCTGAGGAAATAGTCTCATTCAGAGAAGTGGCCATTTTTCGGGGAAAAAAATCATGTGGCAAAAAGAAGAGAATTGGAGAGGAGAGGGGTTGCTGATGTCTCTTTTATTCTTTTGTTAAGTCCGATAGCGAATTGACTCCTTTTTTGAATTGGGATTATTTGAACACAGGCTGTTTGTTTTCCGTTATTCCTATTATCGAGTGTTGTGTTTGATTTTTGGAACATTAACCAACCTATGATCCTAAACATTCACCTTTAACGAAATATATCCTTGCTTCCTTGTAAATTGAAAGTTAAAGTTTCAATATGAAAGGATATATTAAAAGACAAATAGAATCAGAAATCAAAGAAAATCTGGCAGATTTTCCGGCAGTTGCTATTTTAGGTCCTCGGCAATGTGGAAAGACGACCTTGGCAAATAAGCTGGTCAAGGAAATACCGAAGGCGGTTTATTTAGATCTTGAAAGACCGGCTGATTTAAGGAAGCTGCAAGATCCTGAATTGTTTTTTGCAATGAACCGCGAACAACTTGTTTGTCTAGATGAAATACAAAGAGTTCCTGAACTTTATTCTGTTCTCAGAAGCATCATCGATCAAGAGAACAGAAACTCAATGTTTTTGATACTTGGTTCAGCTTCTCAGGATTTAATTAAACAGAGTTCTGAGACTCTAGCCGGTCGAATTGCGTATACCGAATTAACTCCATTCAACTTTGTCGAATTAAAAAAAGGCACAAGCGCAGTCACAAATTTGATTGACCAACTATGGATTCGTGGAGGTTTTCCTCGAAGCTTTCTCGCAAGATCTGCTAAAAGCAGTATGGTTTGGAGAGAAAATTTCATCAGAACTTTCCTGGAAAGGGATATCCCTCAACTTGGTTTCAAAATACCGGCAAATTCAGTCGGCAGGCTTTGGCGTATGCTAGCCCATGCGCATGGCCAAGTATTAAATAGCTCACAACTCGGTGAATCTCTGGGAGTGAGCCACACCACTGTGCGTTCGTATCTCGATATCCTCTCACAAACCTTCATGATTCGTTTGTTACCACCTTACTTACCAAACCTTAAAAAACGACTCGTCAAGTCGCCAAAAGTATACATTCGTGACTCCGGGATTCTTCATGCCTTACTTGAAATTCGCGATTTCAATTCACTCTTGGGACATCCAGCACATGGAGCTTCCTGGGAAGGGTATGCACTTGAAAATATCGTTGAAAAATTTACAGGTTGGCAACCCTATTTTTTTAGAACTTCGGCAGGAGCCGAGCTGGATTTGGTTTTGAGAAAAGGCCAAAGGATCATCGGTGTTGAATTCAAAGCTTCTGTGGCACCTAAGCTTTCAAAAGGTTTTTGGAACTCCATGGAAGACTTGAATATCGATCAAGCATGGGTAATTGGCTTAGTTGATTCTACGTACCCTATTCATGAAAAAGTCTATGTGACATCACTTGATAGTTTTTTGGATTTGGATTTATAAGTTAGAATGCAGGTTTTAGATCTAAGTCCTCACCGATAAGTCATATTCGATCTAAAGGGGAAAAGTTCGAGTTTTTACCCCTCTAGATCGCTTTGCTGATCAGCAAGTCAAGTTTTTCAATTAAAAAACCGGGAGAAGGCGATACTTCTGCCCGGTTATCTGGATTATGATTGTTTATTTATCGAACGGATATTGTTTGATGACATCAATCGGCACTGAAGCTAATTTATCCAATACAGCCTGAACTTGGGGAGAAATATAACGATAGTTGTCCACCAATTCTTTAGCTCCGTCATAATCACCCGTTAATTCTATAATCAGAAGCTTGCTGACCAGGCTTTTGACTGATTCTATCAAGGCGTCTTCATCCAGGTAGAACTCGCCGTCGGAGTTGATATTAAATCCACCATTTTCCAGATGCCAGTTTAGCTGAATAGCAATCCCGCCTCCATGGGCGGAACCCGTTCCAAACCGGATGGAACGGAACATCCCGGCCAGGTAAGAAGCAAAAAGCGAATCTTTCAATCCCGGAGGCATCGGACTGTCCGGAACATTAATCATATACAAGTTGTTCCAGATTGATTCAGCATCGGCCAGACATTCTTCGATAGTGCTATACAACTCCTTAAGTTCTGCCCTTACAGTTGTTTCCTGCCCATTCACCACAATGGTACCCGGGTTTAATCCATGACTGATTTCATGCATCAGGACATAGTTGAAAAAACCGTCCATGGTTGGTTTATCTCTATCCTGGGGAGCTAATATGACGTCTTTGATTGGAATTAATACACCATTAAACTTAGCCTCTAACATATTTTTTAACATCACGTTTTTTGACCCAACATTTTCACGAACCCAGGCGTCATTAGGCAAATTAAAGGCGATTGCAGGAATACCAACTCGTGCATCCCCTGCCGCAAAGACTTCATTCACAACCTTTATGGGTGAAGACAGCCCCTTGGGCTTCAGATCATACTCCGGAGGAATGGGAAAATTTTCAACCAGTTCTGTACGATACTTTTGGATGATATCCAATTTCTGGCTTTCCTCCCGATCAACTATACAAACAAACGACTCATAGGCTGCCTTGTAACCAAAAAGCCTGTCTTCATAAACTTCGTAGGGACCAATCACCAACTCAATATCACCATCAAGACCGATCCAGTCGATATCACTTTCTCTGTAATCATTAGTAAAAAAGGACTTGGCCCGACTATTCAGGTACTTGGCAAGAGTAGGATCCGAGGTTATTCTGGCCGCTTTTTTCAGGAGTTTCTTAGCCTTCCAGAGTTTATCACCAAAATACCAGGGGTAAGGAATTGCAATTAGTTGATCTCCCATTCGCCGAATCATGGTAAATTCACTGGCGAAAGCTTCTTCATCTTCCGGGTGCAGGGCGATCCACGCTTCGAACTCTTCTTGAGTCATATCTGCCGGATAGTAATTGGCTCCTGGTGGTTTAAACTCATCCAGGTTGATAAAAGGCGCGTCTCCATCCAGTCTGTCCCATGGTCCGACCATAATCTTAAAATAATCGTAGTAAATCTGTTCAGGGGTTCCCACATAGGTTTTAAGCGCTTTTTCCAAAATCCAGTTCTTTTTATGGACCTGCCGGGAAAAGGCTTCTCCTATATACCTGGACGCCTCCACTAAAATGGATAACACTTCCTGTTCACTGGGAGGAAGGTAGGAATAGTCAGGAGCTAACATGATTGGTGCCAGTTTCGCCATCTGGCCTTCGACATGCTCGATGGGAGCTTTACTTTTGATGATACGATCAGCATAGAGCGAGTCACCCAGATCTCTTGCATTTGTGTTGACAGAAAGCAAGGCGGTGACGATGAAAACCAAGCTAATGAGCTTCAGGTAATGAATGTTCTTTTTCATGATTCAACCTCATTTTGATAATTATGTTTATCAATCCGCGCAAAAGGCACACGGTTGAACTTAAGAAATTAAAGCAGTGTTCTCTTTCTTCCCTTTAGCATCTTGGTTAAGTGAACAAACGCCGAGTTCTGAGTATACCGTGGATGACCCGGTCGTTTATTAGCCAATCAGGGAATTTAAATCACTTTTACTTCTACCCAATAAAAAAAACTGATACTAAAACCTATTGCCCAATTACAATCCATAATTCTGCTTATCGCTTATTTACTATGGGTTTAGCTGGGTTTTTAGTCGAAAAAATAGTAGGCAATAGTCATTTAAGAGTCAAGATATAATTCGAGTTTTACAAACTTGATTTTCTCTCCTGTTAAGCCCTGCGATATGATTTTTTGGGGCTATAGCCAAATAATTTAAATAAGTATAACTAAAAAATAATATGTATATCGCTGTTTTTAGATTGAAAAATAATCAATCGAATATCAGGTGCAGCGTGTTTATTTTTGTAAATAGGTATCATCTTAACTGATCTGTTAAATCTCCACTTTCCCCAAAAAAAAGGCAATTTCTGGCTGGATCTTCTATAATGGAACTAAAGAATCATACAAAATAGAAAATTTAAATCGGGAGTTTCGAACATGTTATTAATGCCTAAATGAAAACCCATGTGGTCCAATTATCCGGATGCTTTCTATAGGGTCTCAGGGGCCATTGGCTGCTCTGATTTTTAGTCTTCTTTGTTTGTCTGATTGATTTCCTGTGAGAGGCAATTATTTTGTACATTTTTACCATGGTCAGAAATCATAACTTTCCAATGAAAAACGTAGTCTTGATTTTTCTATTAATGCTTTCAAGCGCTGGGTATGTGCATGGATATGCTAAAGCTGATGACCTTTCAAACCACCCCGGAGAAGACATTGGAATTGAATCGGAAACGCTTAAAAATGACTATGCAAAGAAAATGGTACGTGTTTATTTTAGTGGGCCCAGTGGCTCTTACCATTGGAATAGAGAGGATGAGGCCAATGAAGCAAACTGGATTTGGGGATTAGGAGTACCTTTTAGAGATCCGGGTGTATTCTGGAACAAAGAAATCGAGACTTTTGTATTACGATTTACTAATTCTGATGGGGACCCTTCTAATGCCCTTGGAGTAAATCTGACATTGGGTTGTAAAGGCAAAAATATAAAAACGTGTTGGGGTTTTGGTTTTGCGGGTGTCGATGGGTATGAACGCAACGATCGTCAGTTTGTATTAATAAAATATCCCATTCCGCATTTATCCATTAATTATAAAAAATTTAGATTCAGTCTATACGTAAATCATATAACGGCAATGTATTCACCAGGCTGGGAGTTTGAATCATCGCAATGATTAGAGGAAAAAACTCAAGCCGGTTCGCTGCCTGGAAAATTTGCTGACAGATAAGGTTTGCGTCCGACAGTTTCTACAATCCCACCCTTCCGAATCTGAGAGCCAAATAACTTCTCCGCCGGAGAAGATTGTTTCAGCCCAGGGGAAAGGTAGCGCAACCCTGGGGATGAAACCTCCCAAGATTAATCTTCTGAAGGCGAATATCCAAAAAAGCGAAGAATGATGAACGCCTTCAGCGTTCTGAGGCAGGGGCCGGCTAAAAAAATAATGCTCTAAGGATATCCATACTTCCATATTGGCGCGTTATCGTAGTCAAAATCATCAACACGAAAAACGAATTCAAAAAAAATACAAAGGATAACCCATATAAGTAGCCGACAGCCTTAAAATCTCTTTGTTTTGACCTAGCTTCCCTGAAGGTCTTACAGAGATGATATGCGTAGCTGAAGCCGATTAGAAAAAACAGTCCATGGAATACAGGATCAATGGTGAACCAGCGAACAATAAAATTGTAACAGTTAAACTGCACCTAAACACCGTAATAATGGAGATGCAATATCAGTCAAATAAAAAAATACTGGCTTTAAATAGGCATTCTCCTTCTTTTTGAACTAGTAAAAGCTTATTGCCATGCGTCAAATGGGAACGCGACCCAGCTTAACTGTTACCGTTGTTTGCCATCGGCTTTGGGTATCCAAATTCGTTTCGAAGGTGACGCTTTAGTGTTGATTGCAAGATTACGTGAAAGGGAATTACCGGTTTAAATGAAACCGCTGATTCCCTCTTTATTTGAAGAGTTCATGCAGTATTTAGATCTGTCTCCACATTATGTGAAGGCAGATCTCCACATTCTTTAAAAAATCTCCGGATTATTTGAATTAGTACATTGTAATAATAGTATAATTCACTTGACAATCTAAAAGACTTCAGAGGATGCTATCTTGACATGGTCGGGCGAGACCG
>JANQLH010000387.1 GCA_028280735.1 SAR324 cluster bacterium
CCAGCGCCATGGGAATTGCAGCAATCAGGAAAAAAGGGCGCCTTCTGCCAAACCGGGTTCTTGTCCGGTCAGTAATAAACCCCATCATGGGATCGGAAAACCCGTCCCAGACACGACCAATCATAAATACAGAACCGGCCAGAGCAGGTATCAGTCCCACGACATCCGTAAGGTAGATCATAAAGATCACTCCCAGCGCTGTTTTAGCCGTCGTATTGGGAATTTCACCCATTCCGAAAAAGAACTTGTTTAAAAATGTCAGTGGGGAATCCTGTTGTTTTTCCTTTGTTTGCAAAATCATGACGTCTCTCCTGATCAGGAATGGTGGTTTTGATAGGGGAAGGTTTTATGAAGAATCGTTAAATCTTCCAGGTTTCCCATCTGAATAAACAACCTTCGGAATAGTTTTCGAAGTTAGAGATTGTTGCAACAAGTCTAAGTGTTCAGGCAGGTTAACAGGCCAGTAAATGCCGGCTTGAGCCGGTTCGGCACCAACGGCTATCCAAGCCGTGTCATTTTGGGGATCAAATACAGCACTAAAGATCGACGCCAGTTTCATATCCTTGATTGGCGCGTGTATGTCATAGAGCTGATTACAAGCTTCCACGATAGTGATCCGTTGATCAACCTGGCGAGCCAGAGGCCAGGTACTTAAAATTTCGATCATTTTGTCAATATCGATCGCACCATAGTTTTTCTCGACCATCCTTTTAAGTGCCTCATAACGTTGCCAGGAATAAGTTCGTTTATCCGTTTCCGTCCGTACTATTTCTTGCCAGCTTTCAATGTTTTCAACTTTTTTAACATCGGCATTCCAATAACGAATTTGGTCTAAAACCAGGTTTTCTCCTTCATATTCATTAAAACCGGGGAAAGCTACCGACTGGTTACAACTCCAGAGAGCATCCAGTCTTTTTATGGGGCGAACGATGCCAAGCTTGGTGCAGGAGGATTCGATATCAATCACTTCATTGGATTTGCTGTCTGCCACCACATGGTTGAAACCGGTCGTTCCCTTCAGCTTTTTCATAGTCTGAATGGCATCCCGCACATTGTTAGAAAACTGAATCAGCTTTCTCATATGCATAGCATGCGGAATGCGACCGTTTTTCTTTATGTCCCGATCCGCCGAGTCGGAAGTGAGTTCCCCGGTGGTGATGCCTTGCATATTCATTCCTCGGTAATGTCCGACCATTCCTGCCAGACATTGTGCCAGAAAAGAATTTCCCCGGTTCGGTTTTACAACGGCGATCCCCACTCCCCTGTGTAAGACGCCAAACGTGGAATAGTCGTAATTGGTGCCATGCAGCAGATTCCCGCTTATCGTTGCTTTACCCCAGGTCACACAATCGCTGCAACCTTTGGGTTCTACTGCAGGTGCATCCCGGGAAGCGTCCGAATCAGGCAAGTAGAACAATAATTCAGTGATTTCGGGAATACAATTGCCTATCAAGATGTCTTGCCCGGGTATTCCGGTCCCGGCGTCTCGGACTCCATCTGCGATACCTTCCATTTCCTCCAACAAATCCGGTGCCTGTTGTTTTAAATGGGGCTCAAAATAGTCCTGGTAAACGGAAAACAGTACTTCCCTTCCCGCATTAACCTGGTCCATTGAAGGGGCTTTTGCGGATTCCGGCTGCCAGCCGCCAAATTGGGCATAGGTAGGGGTGAGAAATCCTGATGCAGTTTTCCTGATCAACTCCGCCAGCAAATATCCGTGCTGGTAACCCATTTCATATGGCGAGCCCTGCAGACCCAACACCCATGGAAAATTTTGCAGGTGAATCCGTTCGATTAGGTATCCGCCATTTTTGGTTGTGATTTTTTCGCTCATCGCTACATTTTATATTTGGAGATTTTTATTTGGGAACTCATCAGCTCAAAGGACATGAGATCGGGCAAATTACAAAAATTGTGTGCACAATTATATATCTGAAACAGAAAGCTCCATTCTGAAATCTAAAATAGTTCAGTACTTAATCATTCTTCCCAGGATGAACATAAACAAACCTCCCACAGCACAGAGGAATGTGATTGATAAAATTGCTGAGGTATAACTTCCGGTCGCTGCCAGTACTTGGCCGATAATGACTGGTCCCAGTCCGCCTCCAAGCATCATGGTAAAACCGTTATAAAACCCCACACCGGCTGCCAGGTTTTGTTTCGGTACGATACGTTGCATGATAGCGAATTCATTGGATGCGTAGGTCACTTTAATAAAAATGGTAACGGTGAAGATAGCGACGGCAAGGTAGATACTGGCGGCTGTCGTGGCAAAATAAGCAGCTAATCCGGCCCCCAGGAATCCCAGCCCGGCCAGGTAGGCTCTTTTATTGGTCTTATCTCCAACATAGGACCACAACATGATTCCCACCAAGGCCAGGGAGTAGGGGATGGAGGTTGCCCAAGTCAGACTGGTGAAGGGAATTCCCTTGCCTTCTGTGAAGAACGTCGGCAGCCAGCTTAACAAGCCAAATGCCACCATGTTGTTGCTGATTCCGGCTAGAATGGCAATCCAATACGCCTTTTTTTTAAAAAACGATTGATAAGCGGACCAAATTGAGTCTGTGGGGGGATCATCAGCCTCCATCCCCGACCTGATATAATCGTATTCTTCCCGGCTGAGTTTGGGGTGCTCTTCAGGTGTGTTGTAAACAAACAGGTAAATGAATGGTACCGATACGATCACACCGGCCAATCCTAAGATGTAAAACATGTTGCGCCATCCCAGGTATTCGATTATTGGAACGACAAGAAAAGGCGCCAGTACCATGGAGAGAAACAATCCTAAAAGCCAGATACTGTTAGCCCGGGATCGCTCATGAATTGGAAACCAGTTGCGAATTAGAATGTTTAACATGGGAAAGTGAATACCCTCACTCAAACCCAGGCATATCCGAACGGCAACAAATAAAGTGAAAATCATGGCTACTGGCGCGCTCAAAACCGTGAAAAAGGAAAACAGGACAATTATCACCATCAAGCTCTTTTTAGGACCGAACTTTGCCCCCAACGGGCTCAACAGCATGTTTGCCAGTCCATACCCGACATAAAACATGCTCATTAGAAGTCCGCCGTATTGTCCTATTTCCTTGGTAGTCCACCCATATTCCGCTCCAATTTTTCCGATGGCATAGGTAATGTTCATCCGATCGAAATAGGATACCAAAACGGTAACCAGCAAAATCGATGGCAACTGCCAGCGCAATCCCGGCACCGATTCAGTTTTAACCATCGTCAGCTTTAGGCTCATAAGCACCTCCCCGGA
>JANQLH010000406.1 GCA_028280735.1 SAR324 cluster bacterium
GTTGATCCGGGCGAGATTGGAAGCGATGTTGCCCCAGGCCTATGGCAGACTGGCAACCCTGATTTCCGAATTTCGTATTAAAGCCGCTGAACTAAACAGGGACCGGGAAGAGAAAAGGAGATTCTGGAATAAAATCTTTTCCAGTCCCATTATAGACCTTTTTCTTTCAGGTAAAGAGCGACAGGCAAAAGAAGAAATTATAAAAGAGTTTGAAAGCAGGGAGACCCGTAAAGCTAACACCGGTCAGGTATGCCTGGTCGGAGCCGGACCCGGGGATCCTGAGTTACTAACACTAAGGGCACTGCGCTTAATCCAGAACGCAGATACCATTGTTTATGATCGCTTGGTTTTTCCAAGTATTTTGGATTACGCCCGCCGTGATGCCGAATTGATCTATGTCGGCAAGAAAAGCGCCTTGCATACTGTGCCGCAGGATCAGATCAATCAAAAATTGGTGAACCTGGCTAAAGAAGGAAAGATGGTTGTTCGGTTAAAAGGCGGTGATCCCTTTATTTTCGGAAGGGGAGGTGAAGAGGTTGAGGAGCTGATAAAAGAAGGTATCAGTTACCAGGTTGTTCCTGGAGTTACGGCAGCTTCCGGCTGTAGCACTTATGCCGGCATTCCGTTGACGCATCGTGATTACGCCCAATCTTGTACTCTTGTCACGGGGCATTTAAAGGACGGAAGCATGGATCTCAACTGGGGTTGTTTGACCCGGACTAATCAAACCATTGTTTTCTACATGGGAGTAGCGAATATCGAACAGGTGACCAAGGGATTGGTTCAACACGGAATGAAAGCGGATATGCCTGCAGCGGTGGTGCAAAAGGGTACGACGAAGAACCAAAAGGTGTTCACCGGAACTGTAACGACAATCTCGGAAGTGGTAAGGCAAAATGATGTCAAGCCACCTAGTTTGATCATCATCGGCGAAGTCGTGAATCTGCACAAAAAGCTGGGTGGATCAGCATTGGACCGGATTATCGGAGAGAATCAATCAACAATGCTTTAAAAGCCGGAAAGCAGGAACGGTGGGGGCGATAGGGATAATGCTTCAGAAACTATCTTTTGGTGGGATTCTGGTGTAAAAACTTAAAGATCTCTTTTCTTGATTTCGGCATGACAACATCATTGATCATGCTTTCATCAGGGGGTACCGAGTCCGAGGTCAGGACTTTCACCACCATTCCGTCTTCCAGGATCTTGTCCCGTGGATAACGCACACCATCGATGATTCCCCCAATCGTTTTCAATCCCAACTCCGAATGGACCATAAAGGCAAAATCAAGAATAGTGGATCCATATCTTAACTCGATTACGTCTCCGTCCGGTGTGAGTGTTTGAATTGTTTTTGCCTTGCTGTAGCGAAATACATCGTCGATCCGTATGTTATCGGAAGCGACCTCAAGGTAAAGATTCAGGAATTCTTTATAGTTTTCAGAGTGATAAATCCCTTCATTTATCAGCGTCAATATCCCTCTTCGGTTCTTTTCCTGAAATTCCCTGGTAACAATCAGAATATTGATCCGTTCCCCGTTGATGATCACCTTGGTGGAAAGGCCTCGCCATCCATTCGCCTTGGGATTGGAAATATAGTCGTAAATATTCATGGGAATAGATCTGAAGCTGGTATGGATGTAGCCCAGCACATTATAACAATCCAATGTACTTTGTGTTTCCACGACAATCGCGTTTAAAACACGAACAATCTCGCTGCGATTGAAAAGGTATTCCTGAGGCTGCGTATATTGGGGGGATACTGAAACTATGAGGCCGGGAGGTGTGTAATTCTCGATCTTTTTTATTATTTTCAGGATTGCCGCTTTCCGTTCTTTGTAGATGTCCATCAAACGGTCTGCGGTTGTACGATAGGTTTTAGGATACAAGGTTTTGAAGATACGGTCTCGCAGTTCCTCTTCAATGTCGATTAATCCAAGACCATGAGCCACTTCCACATATATTGCCGTCGTTTCCCGGCAGATGCGTCTTTGCTTGCGGCGTGCCAGAAATCTTAAATCAGACAAGTTATCCAGCCGATCCAGCAACTTGACCAGAATAACTCTGAAGTCGATATTACCCAGTTGAAATATTTTATAAAGTGTCAGATTTTGATTCTCTCTCACTTTGGTAAGTGCATTGACAAGATCTGATACAGTACGACCGAAAGTCTTTAGGATATCCTGATCAATTCTTTTTTTTTCTTTTTCTCCTACGGTATCTTCGATGGAATCGTGCAGCAGGGAAGAAATGATGGTGTAGGTATCGAGGTTGTATTCGATGGCGCTGAGGGCAACGCGGATGGGATGAACAAAATAGTAGTCTCCGGTTTTCCGGTATTGGTTTTTATGAACGGTTTCTCCCAGTTTTATTGCTTTGTCGACTGCCGGCCGGTCGATTTCCGGATGCTCATCCAGTTTTTTATAGAGCAGTTGTTTATAATATTCCAGATTTTGTCCGGGATTCGTGACTTCGCTTATCACGGGCTCCGGGCTATGATTGTCAACTATTAGCTTTTCGTTTTCCAGGTTACTTACAAGCATTTCCGCTGCCTCTTAAGTGATATTTGGGTTCCAGCAGAAACGACATTCGCTGAAGCTTCGTATAAAAACGGCAAGCCTGAAGTCGCTTTTTGTCAGCCATGTTGTAAAATTTGGTCGTTCTGGAAATCGATTTCTGAGTGTCAGCCAATCGGTTTATCGCCTTTAGACAGAATTCCGCCGCCAGCTGCAAATAGGGAATTTCTTTAGTGCGCCTGTAACTGTCATGATAAGTTCGGCTCCATTGCATATCTTTTCTGGAGCGTGTCATTTGATTGGTGAACTGAATATCAACAGGAGGTTTAACAGGTTGTTTTGTTTGAAGCTGTGGTGTCTGGGTCGGGGTTTTCTGTTGCGTCTGGATGCCCGGTCGGGTTTGGGTTTGCTGTTGAGCAGTTACTTGGCCCAGGGGAAGCAACCCTATAAAAATGAACAAAAAAATCACAACAAGCAAAATGTGTTTGCTTCTCATATGGTCTCGATCAGCAACGTGGTGAAGCAAATGATTAAGGAACGAGGATTTAATTTCTGGAAGTGTCGTCAGATGTGTTTCCGGTTGGCAGGGCATCTGTGTCTGGTTTTCCGCCTTCATCCCATCTGTATGATTCAGAGAGTTCGGCTCCGATAAATTTTGCTCCCGACATATTGCACGATCTGAAGTCGACACGTTCGAATTTGGCAGCGGAGAAATCAGCCCCGGTGAAATTAGCTCGTTCAAACGTTATGGAATTCAATTTGGCATTAACGAAATTAGCGTTTGTAAAATTCGCCTGCTTACACTTGGTTTCATTCAGTTTCGAGTCTATGAACACGGTCTCTTTCAGGTCTGCGTTATTGAGAAACATACCGGAAAGATCTGCTCCTTTTAGATTGGCCCCTTTCAGAGATTGTCCCTTTTCCAGCTTTTTCTTAAGTAGTTCTTTCAACTGAGTGTGGGTGTGTCTATCACCCATGGTAGCTGCTTGAAATTTTTCATTTGTCTCTCTTAAGCGTTCCGCAAGCATTTTTGCAAAATTACGATACAATTTAAAAGCCAGCAGCATGTTGTGTTGGGATAAAAGACTTTCGTTAATTACCAGTAAAATAGCATCACCGCCTTCGATATACGCACTGGCGGAACGAGGTGATTGATTGATAACTCCCATTTCTCCAAAACAGGCACCGGGCTGCAAGACGGTCAACACTTCTTCCTTTTTATTTCCCACGTATTTTGTGATACGAACGTTCCCGACCAGAATGATATACATTTCATCACCCTTGGAGTTTTCTTTGAAGACCACGTCTCCATCGGAATACTTTTCACTAACTGCCAGTTTCAGAAGAGCAAGAAGTTCACCATCCGTGAAAGAGGAAAAAAACGAGACGCTTTCCTTTAGCTTTAAAAATATCTCTTTCGATAATTGCATTCTATCCCCAGGAACAAAACTACTATTGCTGTTTAAGCAGAATCGACGCAGATTACATCGGTTTGAGACGTCAATAATTCAAGTTCAGCTTCCGTTACCAAAACCTTGCGATTGTATTTCAAGGTAGGGTTAAATAGCTTGATTTCCACCAACCCTTCATTTCTGGCCACTTCAATCTTGTTCCCCGTAATTTTAGCAGTCCTGTTGAGGTCTTCAAGTAGTGAAATTAATA
This sequence comes from SAR324 cluster bacterium, assembly GCA_028280735.1. Taxonomy (GTDB): domain Bacteria; phylum SAR324; class SAR324; order XYD2-FULL-50-16; family XYD2-FULL-50-16; genus JAHJTV01. The sequence continues at coordinate 4,176 of JANQLH010000406.1, forward strand.
ATTTGGCCCGTTTAAATCGATTGAATTCCTTATTCTTTGCCAGGGTAAAGTAGTTTTTATTTCGCGATATTTTCCCTTCCTGAATATCCTTCATTAAAGCACTAATATCTTCAATGTCTTCTTTGGAGCTATACAATGGTTCTCCTCAGTTAGAAGATTAACAAGCTGTTAGACAAAAACTGAAAATGAAATCATTGGGAAAACTCTTTCTGTTTCATCTCCGGCTGCGAGACAAAACAACACGAATCACATATCAACTACCCAGGGAAATTCCCTTTTGCCGGTTTTTGTCAAGACAAAAGGGCGGGTATCCATTAAACGTTTTTTTTGAAGTTGGTACCTAAGAATCGTGTGAAAACAAAAGTGCGATAATAATCTGTATTAGACGGAAGAGAGAACTTGAAAAAACTGCTCCTCCGTTGACACGGATTATGCTATTTCAACAAAAGAGTTCCTGTGGTGCCTTTTATGAGAGCTTAAAAAAAAAAAAGCAAAGTATCAAGCATAGAGTAAATCTTTAAACCAGCGGAATCGCTTTGCTAAAGCTCCGGAATTCCTATACTGATCGTATCACTAAACACGTTTTATAGCACTATTTATACACACCAATTAGCTAAAAACAAAGAAGTCCTTGTATAACCGATCGAACTGTCATTGCTGCAATAACATAACTCTCCAATTATCCGTCGAGTAGCATTTTAATCAGGGCCATTCGTACCCAAACGCCATTTTGTGCCTGTTCAAAATAGATCATCCTTGGATCATGATCAACTTCCGGGCTTATTTCCTGCTCCCTGGGCAGGGGATGCAATACAATAGCATTGTCTTTCAGCAAGTGAAGTGTATCCAAATCGATCCTATACTTGTCGGCTGCCTTGGAATAGTTTTCCATATGCAAAAACCGCTCTTTTTGTACTCGAGTCATGTAAATACAATCGGCTAATTCTACTGCATGCTCGAAATCCATTTCTTTCCAGGGGATGCTGTTGCTATCAAGATATGCCTTGATGTCATCTGCCATGGCGCAAATAGGAGGAGCAACAAAGATGATGTTGACTTTGAAGAACCGACCTAACAAATAACATAAACTTCTGGTGGTTCTTCCATATTTCAGATCACCTACCATTGCTACCGTTAGTCCGTTCAGGTCTTCAAAATGGTCTTGGATGGTATACAGATCCAGCAACGCCTGGGTCGGATGCTGACCTGCTCCGTCTCCTGCATTGACGATGGGAATACTGGAAATACTGGCTGCCCTTTTGGCGGCACCAATTTCAAAATGCCGAATAGCGACGATATCCGCGTATCCGGAGACAACTTTAATGGTGTCTTCCAAAGACTCACCCTTGGTGTTTGAAGAGAACTCCTTGGCATTTTCAGTTGAGATGACCTGTCCTCCCAATTGAAGCATGGCCGATTCAAAGGAAAGCCTGGTTCTGGTTGAAGGTTCATAAAACAGGGTAGCCAATATCTTTCCCGGTAATTGGTACTTGGTGCGATCATCTTTGATTTCACTAGCCAGCCGAAAAAGATAATCGAGGGTATCTTTATCAAATTGTTGCGATTCTATAGCGTGTTCAAGTTTTTTCACAGCTTTTCCGTAGGATTTGTTGTTGGAGAAAAGAAACGAAGATCATTGGTAGCAGTTGCCTGTCTCATGGCATCGAGTCATGAATCTGCTCTTATAGCAGCGGGTTGGTAACTGCAGACCTGGTTTCGAGTTTGTATACCATGTTATCCCTACGATATTTACCCTTTTTACCTTCGGTAATCAATTCGTTTTATTCGCATGAATGGACCTTCGTATTTAATATTCTGTATTTATAACGGTTGACAGTATTTTTGACTTCAATTCATTGCTTGCAACATTGACCTTGTTTGTTCCATGCGTAATCTGACAAAATCCAATTCTACAATGGTCTTAAACACAATGCCGTCCACAAGCCTTATTATTGAAATCAAGCCGGATAATGAACGCTTTTTTATACCCGGGTTGAATCGGAAACCATGTAATCAGCTGAAAAATAACGTCATCAGAATTACGCACCCAAATTTATTTTAGAAGGACACATGACCGAATTGAATAACGAATCAAACTGGTACTGGGAAATTGTTGTCAGTTGCCATCATGAATTATTGGATGTTTTTACCTGCCATCTTTTCGAAAATGGTTTGAGTGGAACGGAGGAGATTTCGGCAAATGAAAATATTGTTCAACTCAAGCTTTTTTTCGAAGGGGGATTCGGAAATCCTGCAGCTAAGGTTACTGAGGCTAAAAGCCGGATAGAAGCGTCAGACCGGCAGATTGTTATCCTGAAAGCAGAAAAGAGAAAGCTTGAAAACTGGCAGGCAAACTGGCAAAAACACTTCAAGCCATTGGCAATTGGCTCGGGTTTTATGGTGCTGCCTCCATGGGAAAACAAGCACAAAGACAAGCATAATATTGTGATCCAACCAGGCTTCGGTTTTGGCACCGGCTATCATGAGTCGACCAACCTTGCCTTGCAGTTACTGGAGTGGTTGCAGGCCCGGCAAAAATTTTCCACTGTGCTGGATGTGGGCACCGGCTCCGGAATTCTGTCAATTGCAGCATTGCACCTGGGGGCAACCAAGGTCGAAGCTATTGATATAGATCCGGAAGCGGTCGCGGAAGTCGGTAACAACTTAAAGTTATCGGGACTCAATCCTGAATTGTGTAAAACAGAGCTTGTTGATCCGGCTGATTTTCATAGAATCCCGTACAATATTGTGATTGCCAATATCGAGGATCACATCCTCAGTAAAATGGCGACAGATTTGGTTCGTTTGACCGAAAAGCAAGGTTGGCTGCTCCTGAGTGGTATTATAACTGAAAAGAAAAAACAGATGCTTGACTCGTTTAAAAAGGTGAATATTGTTAAAGAGCTGCGTCTCAATGAATGGACAGGTATCGTCTTGCAAAAGGAATAGCAAAAGACTTGATGAAACTAAATGCCAAACCGGGTATACTAAAGGTTCGTCATTTGTCTTTATCTTGAAACAACAAATTTCATTCCCATGCCCTCTTCAATTTCCAGCATTCCAGGCTCTCCATTACCGTTTGGTGTTACTAAAACCAGGAAAGGATTTAATTTTGCGGTGTTTTCTAAAAACGCATCGAAAGTAGCCCTCCTAATCTACGCCACTCCATTTGGGATTCCTGAGTTTGAAATTGCGCTTGATCCCAAAATCAATCGCACCGGAGAGGTTTGGCACATTAATGTGGATGGTCTGCCGGAACCGTTTTATTACGCATATAAGCTTTCCGGTCCGAATGATCCGACAAAGGGATTGGTTTTTAACGAAGAACTGGAATTACTCGATCCCTATAGTACGGCATTCAGTAGTTTGGAAACCTGGAATAAGCGAAACAATGGCGAAAGACTGCTGAATTGCTATCAAAATGGCAATTTTGATTGGGAAGGAGACAAACCGATTAATCGGGATTTAAAAGACACCATTATATATGAACTCCATGTGAGAGGATTTACCAATCATGAAAGCTCGGGAACCAGTCATCCGGGCACATACAAAGGGGTGATTGAAAAAATAGGGTATCTTAACCAACTGGGGGTTACCGCAGTGGAGCTGTTGCCGGTGCATGAGTTTGACGAGACAGATTGTCGCTTTCAAAATCCGGTAACCGATGAAAAACTACTCAACTACTGGGGGTACAGCAGTATCAATTTTTTTGCGGTGAAAGCAGCATATGCGTCCAATGGTAACGGAATGCAGGCCGGTCTTGAATTTAAAAAGATGGTCAAAGCATTACATAACGCGGGAATTGAAGTGATTCTTGATGTTGTTTTCAACCACACTGCGGAAGGGGGCAAAGACAGACCCGTTTATAATTTTAAGGGATTGGAGAATTCTGTTTATTACCTGTTGGATGATACCTGCGATTATTTGAATCATTCGGGTTGTGGAAATACCCTGAACTGCAATCATCCCGTTGTGCGCAAGATGATTATTGATTCCCTCCGTTTTTTTGTTATTGATATGCATGTTGACGGATTTCGTTTTGATCTGGCGTCCATTCTAAGCCGTGACGAAAACGGTGACGTCTTACCAAATCCTCCGTTATTGGAGTTAATTGCCAAAGATCCGATTTTGGCTAAGACAAAAATTATCGCAGAGGCCTGGGATGCATCGGGGCTGTATCAAGTGGGTAGTTTCCCCGCTTCAAAGCGCTGGGCGGAATGGAACGATCGGTATCGGGATTTAATTCGCAGGTTTTGTAAAGGCGAAGCAGGATTAACAGCCGAATTGGCGACACGTATTGCCGGAAGCGAAGATCTTTACAAACATTCCGAAAGAAATCCATTTCATTCCATCAACTTTGTAACCGCCCATGACGGTTTTACCATGATGGATCTGGTCTCCTACAAAATAAAACACAATCATGAAAACGGGGAAGACAACAAAGACGGAATCGATGAAAACCATTCGCTTAATTTCGGGTTCGAGGGCGCCACTCAAGACCAGGCAGTCTTGAAGCAACGATTCAAACAGATTCGCAACATGGCGACTTTGTTGATGCTGAGCCAGGGAACGCCCATGATTCTTTCCGGGGATGAATTCGGTAACTCCCAAAAGGGAAATAACAATGCCTGGTGTCAGGACAATGCCATATCATGGCTGGATTGGGATTTGGCCGGCTCAAACGCAGATCTTTTATTTTTTTGGCAGAAATTAATAGCCTTCAGAAAATGTCATTCGTCGTTAAGACGTGACCGGTTTTTTACGGGAGAAGTGAATCCTGTTTCCGGGTTACCCGATATAAGCTGGCACAACACCAGTGTGAAAGATCCGGAATTCAACAAATGGACTCGATCTCTGGCATTTATGATTGATGGCATGGAGGGAGATCAAATTATTGACGATACCTTGTATGTGATTCTGAATTTCAACGAACTGGACACGGACTTCGAGTTGCCTTTTCAACATACGGCTGTTCCCTGGAGACTTGTGCTTAATACTGCCGATCCTCAGAGCTTTATTGAAGGCCGGGAAGTTGAGCTGGAAACTCATCAGATCTCTTTAGAGGTTGAGGCCTTCAGCATTGTCGTGTTGAAACGGCCAACCGTTGCCAGGGATGCTTCACTGATAACTTCTTGACGTATTCGGAACCAGGCTTGTACAAACGAAAGAACTGAAAATTCGCTTGAATCGGTTTCACATTTCCCTTTCACTTGTTAGGATACCGGAACATTCAACGACAAATAACTGCCATTCTGCCGAAACACAGGAATTATCAATATTCACAGGAGATAAAGTGGAAACAAAATCTACCCAGTTAATGGTTTTCAATATGGAAGTTAAATCCTATCCAAATGAATATTCAGAGAAATTTAAGGAGGGCATGTTTGAAGAGCAGGTGAAAGTGAATCCTATTTCCGGTGTATACAGAAAATGGGAAAGCACCAGGTATTCTTTGGATAGCATGCCGACTGCCCATATCTACGAGTAAACTAGCGTGTTTGGTTCCAGCGCTTGTGTGAAAGGATCTTTTCAATGATCCTTTCCGCCACCTCTTCTTTAGGCATTAAAGGTAATTCTGTGGTGCTGTCGCTATCCAGCAATATCACCCGGTTAGTATCCACATCAAAGCCTGCGTCTTTCTCCAGGATATTATTTCCTACTATCAGATCAAGATTTTTTGCTTCCAGTTTTTCTCTTGCGTAATTTTCGACATTTCGACTTTCCGCAGCAAACCCAACTAAAAACTGTTTGTCTGTTTTTTTTGCTCCGAGCTCATGCAAGATGTCCCGGGTCTTTTTGAGTTCAAGAGTCAGCTTGGTTTTCTTTTTTTGCTTTTGTCCGGAGGGATTGACCGCACTATAATCGCTTACGGCGGCGGCTTTTATGATTAGTCGGGATTCGGTAGCATGCTGCATAACTGCATTGAGCATCTCCTCTGATGAATCCACTCTCATAAATTGGACCCCTTCAGGAGGGGATAACGAGGTTGGCCCGCTTACGAGAGTGACATCAGCTCCTTGATTTCGGCAACAGGTTGCCAGGGCATATCCCATTTTTCCCGAGGAATAATTGGTTATGAATCGAACTGCATCGATCCGCTCTCTGGTCGGACCGGCGGTAATTAACACTTTGACTCCGGCCAGTTGTTGCTTGACGGAGTTGTTCTGCAGCACGCTGTATAACCGGTCCAGTATCTCTTTCGGTTCTGCCATCCGACCGGGACCATAAGTGCCGCATGCCAGAAATCCGGAACCGGGCGGTACAATAAAAGCCCCTCGCTTTTTTAATGTGGACAGGTTGTCTTGCACGGCAGGATGCCTCCACATATTATTGTTCATGGCTGGAGCAACGACCATAGGGGCATGACAGGCAAGCAGAACAGTGGAAAGGTAATCATCAGCGATGCCGTTGGCGGCTTTTCCTATGATGTTGGCAGTAGCCGGTGCAACAATCATGGCGTCAGCATTTTCTCCAACCTTGATATGACCGATTTTGCTTTCCTCCTGCAGCGAAAACAAGGTTGTTGCAACAGGTCTTTCTGAAAGTGTCTGAAAAGTGAGGGGTTTTACAAATTCCATGGCTGCGCCGGTCATTACGACTGTTACCTGGCCTCCGCCTTCCCTGATTCCGCGTACTATCTCCAAAGCCTTATAACAGGCAATACCGCCGGAGACTCCAAGTACAAATTCTTTTCCTTTTAGGTCCATCATTTTTTGTTTTTTATTATTGTTGTGCTGCTTTATGATTATTAGTACTTTTTACCAGCTCTCGCAAATGATCCTGTCTTTACGTCATATCGAGAGATTTTGCATTAACAATGAATTCGATACGATTGTGGTGTGTCTAGTGTCGTTCCTACGGAGCTTACGATCGGTCCGCAATAGCCTTTTATGCTAGTCCTGCAATTTGGTAAGAAATTTCATTTTAATAATCAAATGACAACGCGAAGGACCGCAATTAGGTTAAATCCCGAAGGGATGACACAGTAGTAGCCAGCGGTGTAAACCGCTGGATTAAATAGGATAAGGTTCTTCGAGTCCCAAAGGGACGACATTAATCTTCCATAGCTTATAGAACTGTTAACATTTCCGAGAAATTGGATGTTCTCTAATTTTTGTTCCATGTCCAATTTAGGAATGACTGAAGTATCTATTGATTATTTTATCACAGAGTTGATCTGTATTAGTTCTAACTCTCTTCCAATAACGGTTCAGCAACGTTAGTCGTTCGCATTTATCCGTCAACAGGAAAGGTCAGACAGCAATAAACCTACAATTGACGGTTTGAAAATTCATTGATAACATCAAGAATTTGTTATTTTTCCGATTTCTTTTTGGCCGAACAGACAATTCTCATTTTTGTTTTCTTCTTAAACCGCGTCTTGATGAGGGTTGGGTCAAAAGTATCAACAAAGAATTGAAATCGTAACCAATAGGTAAAAGATGAATTTTACGGTCCAGTTACGTGAAAAAACCGGGAAGGGGTTTAATCGAAGACTCCGTGCAGAAGGAAGTACACCCGGCGTTATTTACGGAATCAAAGACCCCGTATCAGTATCGATGAGAGCAGATAAGGCTTTGCGCTTTATTCGATCGATGAAAGGGGCGACAAAAGTGTTTAACTTGACTGTTGAATCCGAAGGAAAGTCTGAAGAAAAACAGGTGATCCTTCAGGACTACCAGTTAAGTAATTGGGGACTCAAACTGCTTCATGCGGATTTTCTGGAAGTAACAGAAGATTCACAGGTTAGCTTGGAAGTGCCGATTAAGATAATAAATGAAGATATCTGTCCTGCTGTGAAAGAAGGTGGTGTATTGCAGGTAATCAGACGATCGATTCCTGTGAAATGTGCTGTGAAGAACATTCAGGAAGTGATTGAAATTGACGTATCCGAACTCCAATTCAACGAAAGTATCCACGTGTTAGACCTGGACTATGAGGAAGGTGTTCAACCGATTGTATACGGTAGGAACTTTACCATCATCACCGTAGCCGGTCGAATTGAAGAAGAACTGGATGAGGAAGAAGAGCTTGAAGAACTTGAAGCTGCTGAAGGAGCAGAAGAAGGGGAAAAACCTGCAGAGGACTCTGCAGAATAAGGCTGAATGGTTTGTTGTCGTTCTAAATTGAAAGAAACATGAAACTCATAGTCGGCTTGGGCAACCCCGGTTCAAAATACCGGAATACATTACACAACGTTGGATTTAAAGCGTTGGATTTGCTGGCGGAAAGCCTGCAGGAAAGCCAATGGTCGCAAAAGTTCAAGGGAGAAATCATTCGCGGTCGAATCGGAGATCACCAATATGTGCTTTTGAAACCGATGACTTATATGAATGTCAGCGGTGAATCTGTCACGGCTTGCATGCATTTTTTCAAGCTGGATCTGGAGGATGTCCTGGTGGTTTCGGATGATATCGACCGACCACTGGCAACTCTTCGCTACAGAACATCAGGAGGGCATGGCGGTCACAATGGTTTGAGGAGCATTATTCAACATTGCAGCGGAAATGATTTTCATCGTATCAAGGTAGGCATTGGCAGACCGGATGGTCCCATGGGTGTTTCAAATTATGTACTGAGTAAGATTACACCGGAAATGGGTTCGGTTATCAATCCCGCTTTAGAACGAATGACACACTATCTAACCCTGTTTATCAGGGGTGAAACAATACAGATAACTCCCGATTCCAAGGAATCAACGGTGGCTGATGAACAATAAAAGGGAGTTGGATTTTTCGGAATAGACATTCCACAAATTCCTTGCCCGAATAGAGGGCTATAACTCGAAAGGATATAATAGCTATGGCAGTTAGAAATAATTTTGAAATTATCGTAGTAGCCGACGCCAAGCTGACTGATGAAGAAAGCCAGACGGTTTTCGATAAGTTTAAAAAACTGATCGAGACCGGCGGTGGCCAGGTCAAGTTTGAAAGCGGTTGGGGACGGAGAAGATTGGCGTACGAGATCGATAAAAAAAGACACGGGATTTTCCATGTGCTTTATATAGAAGGTAATGGAGAATTGATTGATGAACTTGAACGTCAGTTTGGTTACGATGAAAACATCATCAAGTTTTTTGTGATTGCAGTTGAGGACCTTGTAAAGGCAAAGGCTGATTTTGAAGCGTTGAAAGAAGATCCTTACAAAAACGCAAACTTGGTTAAAGAATCAATGGGAGCATAAGATGGCAAAAAAGAAACGGAAGCATTTTACAAGAGAA
>JANQLH010000393.1 GCA_028280735.1 SAR324 cluster bacterium
CCCTCCAAGATAAACTATTCTTCCGACTTTTTTTTCAACAGCGGCAGCAACAATATTTTCAGCCGCTATTCGATCGGATGTCTCAAAATCTTTCTGCCCCAGCACCATGGAATGCACAAGGTAGTATACGATTTCGCAGCCATCTGCCATGGTTTCCACATCGTTTCTCTTGAGCATATCTCCTGCAACAAGCTCAATATCGGGGTGATCTGCCCAGGATTGTGATTTTAGTTTTTCGATTGTTCTGGCAGCAGCTCGAATCTTATATCCCTTGTTCAGCAACCGGGGAATTAACCTGCCCCCGATATAACCTGTGGCACCGGTAACCAGTATTTTCTTGTCGCTGTTTAGACTAGCCATTAAAACCTGCTTTTGCCTGTGTTTGTGAGATGTACCAATTCCTTGGGAAACGGCTTAAACAAATATTGATCCAGCAGATAACCGGTTTCAAATCGAATCGCCCAGGATAGTAATAGATGAGTTACCGTGCTGACCGGTATGCGTTCGTCACGATACTCCTCAATGGTTTGGAGAAAATACTTCTTTTCTTCGGCGGAAAGCCGGGACGAAAAACCGCCAAAGGCATGCATCAAAGCATTGATCATAGCCGTAAACCGTGGAGCTTTGTTTAATATCAGTTTCATTTCATCAAAATACCGTAAAAAAATCCTTTGGTTGGGCAACCCTTCCCTGTTTGCTGTAATATTGCCAAGTCGACGGGCACCGGTCTGATTGTAACTCATAAACAATAGCTTGTGTGTTCGATGGAATTGTAACAAAAGTGACAGATCAAATCCTTTTTGAGCCTCACGAAAACGGGCAAAAGTATACAAAGCTGTCAGAAAATGTTCCCTGATAAAAAAATTGTTCAAACGTCCTTCATCCTCCATAGGTAATCCGTGGAAACGTTGTTTAATCTCACCTCCAAAAAAGCCGACATCTTTTTTTGAAGCCGCCGATTTACTGAGGCCCTGGAAAACCTTAACATCCGAAAGCCCACAGGATGGGGAACGGTTTTTTAATATAAATCCATCAACCTTGAGCTCACGAGAAAAATACTCTTCACAAAAAGAGTTCATCCGGTCTGTGAAAAAAGATTGGGTAGTCGGTTGATACAATTCTTTTTTGCCATCAATTGTAACAATACGCAGTGGTTCGCGGGGAACGCCCATTCCCATTTCCACTTCCGGGCAGACGGGTTCCAGTTTTAAATACCGGGAAAGCTGTTTGATAAAGGAATGTCTAATGATTTCTCCGTTGTATCGGCACGCTTCCTGTTCAAGGCACTTGCTGATCACAACGATCGGTGTGCAGTGCTCTTCCACCTGGTATGCTCCCTTGTTTGAGTTGACCCTGAATGTTTTCTGAATCGAACCAAATACTTCGCCGCAAAGGGTGGAAGATTGCAATACCTGGTTTGACTCAAAATAAACTGAGTTGCTCCAAATAGTCTCAATTAATCCGCGCTCCCAAGAAAGGGCGCTTCAGATCTCTCCCGGATTTCGCACAGTGTGGGAATCCGACAATCGATTGCACCTTGAAGGAGTGCTTCATGCACATTGTTGCACTTTTCGATCCTAATTTGAAATACTCTTTTAGGGCAGTCCCCGCACCCACAGCGGTAAGCGGAAAACTTCAAGTTTTGCGAAAACCTTATCAACAAAATACAGACCAAAAAATACGGTACGCGGTCAATAATAAAGTTTTATCAAGATGTGCTCAATACTTGCAGAACAGTCTTTAATATTCAAGACATTCAACAGAAAATCAACCAGGGATTGATCATGATGTGGAAATATTATGGGCAGGAAAGGCCTGATTTTGCTGAAATACCAGGCCCCGGCAGCGAGTCGGTCTGGGATTACCCCCGTCCTCCGAGAATTGAAAAAGACAAGAGAACTATTTTGGTCAGATCCAATCACGAGGTGCTGGCGGAAACCACAAGAGCCTACAGAATTCTTGAAACTGCCAGTCCACCAACGTTTTATATTCCTCCTTCGGACATAAAATGGGAGAAACTGTTGTCAATACCGGGAACTTCTCACTGCGAATGGAAAGGAACCGCACTATATTGGGCCTTGAAAGATGAGGATCAGCGTACACCGGTAGGCTGGAGTTATCCGGAACCTGCTGAGGCTTTTAGCGATATTTGTGAATATACCTGTTTTTATCCGGGTCGTCTGTTGTGCTTTGTAGACGGTGAGCGAGTTCGGGGTTCTCCCTCCCTTTCCAAAACGAGCAACGTGGGACCTGGCGTACTATGATTTCTTTCACGTCAAAAGATATCACCAACACCCTGTAAGGGTTTTTCGGATCTGTCTTATAGACTGTTTTTTCACCTCCAAGATGCCATAGAATGGCGCCGGCGCCTATCTCTTTCAAATGACCCTCAACCTCAAAATATGCAACCCCGCCGGTCAGAAATTCTATCTCCTCCCTGCCCGGTTTGATTGAACGAGGTATGACCTCGGTATCGTGGGGAATTAGACAATGGCCTATATGATTGAGCTTTTCAATATGATCCGTACGTATCATCTGTATTCCGTTTTTCACTAGCAAAAGATATTTTATGCATATTGATTTTAGCAACGATTCTAAAATAACTTAAAATAGAGGTAAGCATCAATGCAAAAACACTAACAAACAATAGGTGATGATAGTATTTGCATATTCAAGTAGAGAATTTGCTTAACAGCGGAGGAACAGATGGATTTTTTACAATGTGCTGTAATGAATGATTTTAACCAAAATGTAGATTGGTACAGACACTTGCCTGATAAAAAGCGGACCATTTTCTCAATCTTTAAAAACCTGCTTATATCCGGCAATAGGAAAAATCAAAGTGTTCAGGCAACTGCCATGGATAAGACCTTATGTAAACATCCGATTTAAAAAATAGAGGTAAAATAAAAAAATGATCACGAATTCCCTTGACCAACAATAGATGAAAACCTAGAATTTTTGGATTAGTCCCCAGTATTAACGGTATGTTAGCCATTTTGATAAACGTGAAAAAAAACGATAAGGCCTTATGACAGAAAAATTCGGTTATTTTGATACGGAAGCTAAGGAATATGTTGTCACACGACCTGACACCCCTCTACCCTGGATGAATTACCTTGGGGCCGATTCCTTTTACGGAATATGCTCCAATACCGGTGGAGGATATGCTTTTTATAAAGATGCACGAATGAGGAGAATAACTCGTTACAGGTATAACGACTCTCCCATGGATAATATGGGTCGATACCTCTATGTTAAAGAGGGGGATGTGTTGTGGAATCCGGGTTGGAAGCCGGTTAGGACGAAGCTGGATGCCTATCAATGCCGTCATGGATTGGGGTATACGCAAATAACCGGTGAGAAAAACGGCCTTGAATTAAAACAGAACTTCTTCATACCACCAAATCAAACCTGTGAAATCTGGCAAATCAAGGTTGCCAACAAGTCAACAGTCGATAAGCATTTTAAGGTATTTTCCTACATCGAATTTTGTTTTTATGAGGCCCTCAACGACATGTCCAATTTTCAGCGAACTTATAATATAGGCGAGGTAGAAGTTGATGGTGCCGTTATTTACCACAAAACCGAATACAGGGAGCGGCGCAATCATTACGTTGCCTTTGCCTGTTCTCGGGAAATATCCGGCTATGACACCTCAAGGGAAGAGTTTATAGGAATTCACAATGGTCTGCATGACCCGGTTGTTCCTTTATCGGGACAATCGAAAAACAGTATGGTTCTGGGCTGGAATCCCATAGGCTCTCATCATCTTGAATTCAATCTGTCGCCGGGTGAAGAAGAGACTTTCTCGTTTGTTTTGGCTTATGTGGAGCTACCCCCGGATCAAAAGTTCGAGATTAAAACCTCTGTCAACAAGGCACCTGCGTTGGACCTAATCAACCAATACACCAACGAACAGCAAGTAGAGAAAGCTTTTAATAAAACCAGGGATAACTGGCAAAGGCTGCTTTCAAACTTCCAGGTGGATTGCCCGCATCGGAACATTAACCTGATGGTCAATACCTGGAACCAGTACCAGTGCATGGCCACCTTTAATTTTTCCAGGTCTGCCAGTTTTTTCGATACAGGTATCGGCAGAGGAATGGGATTCAGGGATTCCAACCAGGATTTGCTGGGCTTTGTACATATGATCCCGGAAAAAGCCCGGGAGAGGATTCTGGATCTGGCAGCTACGCAAATGTCCGACGGCTCCTGTTATCACCAGTATCAACCGCTTACAAAAAAGGGCAATGAGGATGTCGGCAGTCATTTTAATGATGACCACCATTGGCTGCTGCTGGCCATCTGTTCCTATTTAAAAGAGACCGGTGACCGCAGTATTTTGGATGAAAAAGTTGGTTATGCCGATTTGCCGGATAGTGAGCATACGCTGTTTCACCATATCGATACCAGTATTAATTACACACTGGAAAACAGGGGCCCCCATGGTTTGCCGCTAATTGGGCATGCAGACTGGAACGACTGCCTGAACCTGAATTGTTTTTCCACAGATCCCAATGAAAGCTTTCAAACAGCCGGTGACGTAGAGGGCTCCATTGCCGAATCGGTGATGATTGCCGGATTGTTTTTGTACACTCTATCGGAGCTGGAAGAGCTTTACCAGTGGCTTGGTGACGTTGAACGCTTGAAAATAGTCACGGGGGCGTACCATGACATGTTGACCGTGGTTGAAACTCAAGCCTGGGATGGGGAGTGGTATTTGCGGGCTTTCGATGCTAAAGGCAGGGCAATTGGATCGAAGGCCAATAAAGAAGGCCAGATGTTTATTGAAAGTCAGGCTTGGTGTTTATTGGGTGGCGCAGGTAAAAACAACGGTAGGGTGGAAAAGGTTCTTAAGAATCTGCATGAAAGGCTGTATACACCGGACGGTTTGGTTCTGCATCAACCGGCTTTTACAGAATACCATCCCGAGTTGGGTGAAATCACCAGCTATCCTCCCGGACAAAAAGAAAATGCCGGTGTTTTCTGTCACAATAATACCTGGGTGCAATTGTTTCTATGTACTGAAGGCCAGGGAGAACTGGCCCTGGAATATTATGATGCAATTTGTCCTTCCTCTAAGGAATCAGAAGCCGAACGTTACAAATGTGAACCCTATGTTTATGCACAGGTCGTGGCCGGCAAAGATTCAGCCTTTCCGGGAGAAGCCAGAAACTCTTGGTTGACAGGCACAGCCGCCTGGAGTTTTGTAGTAGCATCCCAAGGGATTTTAGGGATTCAGCCGGGATATGAATTTCTGACCGTTGATCCATGCGTTCCCGGGGACTGGCAACAGTTTTCAGTTACCCGGAAATTCAGAGGTGCGACTTATGATATTGAGTTTATTAACAAGAACGGAGTGAATAAAGGTGTTCAATCTGTTGAAGTGGACGGTCGGAGACTTGGGGACAACAAGATTCCGTTGCTGGAGGAGGGCCGGACAGCCAAAATCAAGGTTATTATGGGTTAAATTGGCTCGATCCACTCTGCAGAATAAGGAGAAGGAAACACCTGCAAAGTGGATCAAGTCGGGAGGGGCAATTCATAAAGTATTCGGGACCAAGGCGTTCAGAGCGATATTCAATCCCCTTTCAGCCTTATACCTCCAACCTTTCGGAGACGAATACTATCCTTTCACGGAGCCGGTCATCAGTCCCCTTACAAAATAGCGTTGCAAAGCAAAGAATACCAGCAGTGGGACAACGATTGAAACAAAGGCACTGGCTGTCAGGATTTCCCAATTTGCTCCGTGTGATCCCAGCAATTCGCGCAACTTTGATGTCAATACAATCTGATTGTCTGCTTTTCCTAAAAATACAAGGGCTATCAGCAAATCGTTCCAAACCCATAAAAACTGAAAGATCGCAAATGAAGCCAGGGCCGGAACAGACAAGGGGACGACTATTTTGGTAAAAATCTGAAAATGTGTGGCTCCGTCTATCCTGGCTGATTCGATAATATCCTTGGGAAGGCTGCTCATGTAATTCCGCAACAAATAAATCGCCAGTGGCAACCCAAAGCCCGTGTGTGCCAGCCAAATCCCCAGGTAAGACTTTGCTGCAACATTAAAAAACTCACCAATACTGTTATAGAGTCTTAAAAGCGGAATCAGGGACATCTGCAATGGAACCACCAATAAGCCAACGACAACAATGAATAGCAGATTTCTTCCGGGAAATCTCATCCAGGAAAATGCATAGGCCGCGAATGCTGCAATCATTATTGGAATAATAGTCGCTGGTATCGTCACAGTCAGGGTATTGATAAACGATTGCCCCAGGCCTTGCGAAGCCAAAACTTCTTTGTAGTTATCCATTGTAAAACCGGGAGGCGATGTCATTACGTAAAAATACCTTTTACCTCGTTTCCGTTTGGCAGGTTCCGGGGATTCCCAGCGATAATTGCCATTCTCATCCAGTGTGAATGTCGCCCCGTTTTTATGGTGAATAGTTTCACCGATTTTGTATTTACCGGGATCATTGGAGCGATCGCCAAAAGCAATAATTCTGGCACGACTGTCCGCTTCGAAAAATGATCCGGTGATAACAAACTTGCCGTTTTCTTCTACCTGGTCATCCGAACCACCAATTCTTCCGAATTTGTTTTGTTCGGAGCTACTGAAAGCAGACCACCAACCGGAAAGGATCAGTTGTTCTTTATCCCGAAAAGAACTGATAAAAAGGCCAAGGGTCGGCGCCGTCCAGATGACGACCAAAAACAGCAGAAAAAGATGAGTCAGGGGTCTTCCGCTCAAAATACGAGGAAGGGATGGTTTCTTCATCACGACATACCCTCCTGTTCTCTGAATCGTTTGATGTTCCAGACCATAATCGGTATCACGGCAAACATAATAATCAAGGCAATAGTGCTGCCCCGCCCGAAGTCGCCGCCACCTCTGAACATCCAATCAAACATCAGGTTGGCAAGCACTTCCGTATTCCATTGGCCGTTGGTCATTGCCAAAACAATATCGAATACCTTGAGGACGATGATCGTGATTGTAGTCCACACAACAAGTATGGTAGTCATGATTTGGGGAATGATAATCCGGAAAAAGATCTGGATTTCGTTGGCACCATCTATTCTCGCAGCTTCCAATGTTTCTTCCGGAACTCCTCGCAGTGCGGCACTAAAAATAACCATGGCAAATCCGGTTTGGATCCAGATCAGGATCACCATCAGGAAAAAATTGTTCCAAAAGGGTATGGTGATCCATGCCTTGGGTGTTCCGCCCAGTGCAACGACAATGGCATTTAAAAGGCCAATCTGTGTGCCCTCGGGTCCGCCAAAATCATAAACAAATTTCCAGATCACACTGGCACCAACAAAGGAAATAGCCATGGGCATAAAGATCAGGGATTTGGCAAATGTTCCCCACCACACCCGATCTGCCAGGGTTGCAACAATTAGCCCCATCGCGCAACTCATTGTCGGCACCACAATTAACCATAAAACATTGTTACCAATGGACTGCAAAAACTCAGGATTGTTAAACGCCCAAATATAATTGCTTAATCCGACAAACTTTTCCCCGCCTTTGTCCAGAAAACTCAGCTTAAATGTCTCGTAAACAGGATAAACAAGGTAAACACCGAGAAGCAGCAATGCAGGTCCTGCAAAAAGCCAGGCACGAACCTGTGAACGTCTGTGTTGCCTGCTGACCAGAATTCCATCGACTCCCGGTCTGTCAGCCATCAGTCGGTTTAATAGCCAGTTGGAACCGTAAAAATAAAGTGTACACAACCCTACACCAAAAACCACAACGATGGCTGCATTTAATAATTGTTGTATCAAAAGATCTAACCCGGTTTGAGGTTATTTGATTATCACATATTCAGTTAAAAGCATTTAGCCGTTGGCGGTTTGCAATTAGCTTTAATTCGACTCGCTTCGCTCCATTTTATTGAATGGATGTATAAACGCACCGAAGGTGCTCAAAGAAAGCTAAAAGCCAAGCGCCAATAGCTTTCTTGTATAAGCATCAGTCTCAAACAAGTACAGCTGTGTTTATAGACTGAAGAGCAAAGGTGCGAAACTTGCGTTATTTAATTGCATCCCAACTGGCCTGGATAGAATCCGCAACTTTCTTTTCAGATGAACCGCTCACGTAGTTCACCATTCCTGTCCAGAAGGAACCTGCCCCGATCGCTCCGGGCATCAAATCGGAACCGTCAAATCTAAAGGTCGTCGCTTTCAACAATATTTCACCCTGCTTTCTAAGGGTATCATTACCATAAGCATCCAGATTCACAGATTTCAGTGCTGAAAGAAATCCTGATTGAGACATCCAGATTTCGTTGGCAAGACGTGTTTTCAGGAAATCCATGAAATGTCTTGTGGCCTTACTGTCTTTGGTAATCGCCCAAAGAGTTCCGGCGCCGAGGACGGGTTTACCAAGGTTTTTTGAGGTGTATGCCGGAAAATAAAAGAAATCGGCATCAACACCAAGTTCCGTCCCCTTGGGGAAAAAACTAGGGATAAAGCTGGCCTGTCTGTGCATATAGCATTTTGGAGGAACGGTAAACAAGCCACGTGGGCTGTCACGGAAATCAGTCGAGCCGACAGAAGAGGCACCACCGGAAACAAACTTATCATTTTTGGCAAAAGAACCAAAAATCTTAATGGCATTGACAACCCTGGAATCATTGAAGGGGATCTCATTGGCTACCCACTTGTCATACACATCGGGAGATTGGGTTCGCAGCATAATATCCTCAACCCAGTCAGTTGCAGGCCAACCGGTGGCATCGCCTGAACCCAGTCCGATACACCAGGGGGTTCCGCCATCTTTAACGATCTGGTTGCTCAGGCTGATCAAGTCTTCCATGGATTGAGGTACTATATAGTCCATCTCGGCAAAATTATCAGGAATATACCAGACAAGACTTTTCAGATCGACCTTGTAAAAGAATCCATAAAATTCCTTCTGACCCTTGTTGTTTTTATAGGTGCCCAAATCAACCCAGGATTGACCGGCCGCATAGTTGTTCTTCACCCAGTTTTCCGTTTCCTTTCCCAAGGGAACCAATCCGCCTTTTGAAGCGATATCTGCAGCAAGACCCGGTTGAGGAAAAATAGCAATGTTGGGAGGACTCCCTGCTCTGACGTCGATCACAATTTGCTGTTCAAAACTATCCGACCCTGCATAATCGACTTTGGCACCGGTAGCTGCCTCAAAATACACCAGAACGCTTTCCACTAAATCCCGATCCGGCCCTAACCAGGGACCAATTATTGAAACGGTTTGTCCTTTTAAATCAAGCTTTTGGAAGGCTTTCAGATCTTCCCAATGAAATCTTTTATCTTTTCCAATCGGGTATTTCATGGTCCTGGCAACGACAGATCCGGTCATCATGGAAATAGCCACTATCAAACCAGTTAACAGAAATAGGAATCGTTTCATTTTTTCTCCTTTTTTTATATTAATGCCAACCTGAAAGCAGGTGCCATGCACTTGCGACATTGGCATCATCAGATGCCTCGGGAAAATGACAAGCCAGGGAAACATGTCAGCTTATCGTTAATAAATGGATTGCTTGCTGCTGCCGTCAAAAATATGCAGGTGTTTAAGGTTCATTGCTAACTTGATCTTGTCTCCAACACTAACCTTTTTTCGACCATCGCATTGGGCAATTGCCTTTACCCCCTGCATATCGACATGTAAAAATGTTGCGCCGCCCAGCGGTTCAATAACCTCTACCAAAGCTTCTTTCTTCCACTCGTCGGGGAGTTTGTTGTTGCTGTCGGCAAGCATGAAATCTTCCGTTCTTAACCCCATCAGAACATGCTGGCCACTGGTAATTCCGGCTTCCGATTTTTCAGGAATAGGAATTGTTAATCCGCCGGAAAACTTAAAACAGAGACTTCCATGGGAGGTATCGATCTCCGATTCAATCAGATTCATCGGCGGATTGCCGATGAAACCGGCAACAAATGTGTTGACCGGATTTTGAAACAACTCGATTGGTTTACCCACTTGCTCAATATAGCCATCTTTAAGTACTACGATTCGATCCCCCAGGGTCATAGCTTCGACCTGGTCGTGAGTAACATAGATAATAGTGGATTTAATGCGACGATGAAGCTGCTTG
Source organism: SAR324 cluster bacterium (assembly GCA_028280735.1). Lineage (GTDB taxonomy): Bacteria > SAR324 > SAR324 > XYD2-FULL-50-16 > XYD2-FULL-50-16 > JAHJTV01. Next base: position 10,095 of record JANQLH010000393.1, read on the forward strand.
ATTTCAATCCTCATTTGGGTTCTAAGCTTTGCATCCAAATTAGACAGGGGTTCATCAAATAGAAAAATCGAAGACTTGCGGACAATGGCCCTACCCATGGCAACACGTTGTCTCTGCCCGCCGGAAAGCTCAGACGGTTTTCGTTGCAGCAGTTTATCAATATGTAAAATACGTGCAGCTTCGCGAACCCTGCTTTCAATTTCATCCTTGGATTTTCGTGCCAGCTTCAAACCAAATGACATATTATCGTACACACTCATATGAGGGTATAAGGCATAATTCTGAAACACCATGGAAAGGTCCCTGTCTTTCGGGGCTACCTCATTTACTACCCTGCCGGAAATCAAGATTTCCCCGGCGGATATTTCCTCCAATCCTGCAATCATCCTTAAGATAGTCGATTTCCCACAACCGGATGGTCCTACAAAAACAATAAACTCACGATCTTTTATTTCAAGATTAATCCCATGCACAACCTCGGTTTTTCCAAACCGTTTTACAACATTGTTGAGTTTTACTTCAGCCATAGAGACCCTTGGAGGAATGAATACGCAATCAACTGACCAGTGCCGTGCCACCGGAAGACTGTCGCTTCCAATCCGCAGAAAGCGGGTTCTTGCTTCGATCCCCGCAATTCAGCGTACCATAGTAGATGATCCCTGATTTCAACTCAGTGAGATCTCACATTGTCGACCGGACACCGGTTGTCTCGATCCAAAACTGTTTTTAAAAATTGTTAGCGCAAACAAATAGAATCGGACTTCCTGCTTTACTATTATGATTTCAACTATTTATTACGATATAGGATGATTTAATCCGTTGTTGTATGAAAATCACATGTATTTGACACTGAGTTAACATGACAGATCATCTTATGCAAGAAAGAATTGTTAAAAGATAACACAAGAGGAGCAAGTCAGTTAAACTAGCGTAAAATCAGTTAATTATTACTACAATAACCAAACACTTCTTCCCCGGTAAGCATTCGGGTTTGCTGGAAGCGATTGAAAATGTCCGATTTAAACTTTGAACTGATCACCCCAATCAAAATCAAGCGGAGGCTCTTAAGAGCATGATTGTTATCGTTAACTAGACCATCCCTTTAACACCACCGTTTTTCCTTGAATAATATTTATATCTAGTGTTATAAAAAACCAGTTTTTCCTCCAAATTCTAATGATCTTGCTGCTTTTCCGGCGATTTTGATCGTTAGCGATAACAAAATACTATTGTTAAAACGTTTACCTTCAATTATTTTAGCCAATTGAATCGATGACAATTCTTTCAGATATTTCCGCCGACTGGTGGAAAAGTGCAGTTATATACCAGGTTTACCCCCGAAGTTTTTATGATGCAAATAACGACGGCATAGGAGACTTAAAAGGTATTAGCTCCAAACTCGATTATCTCAACGATGGCAAAGGAAACGGACTGGGAGTAGATGCAATCTGGCTTTCCCCGTTTTACAAATCACCCATGAAGGATTTTGGATATGATGTGAGCGACTATCTGGATGTGGATCCTATTTTCGGTACGCTGGATGATTTTGAGGAACTGGTTGCGCAAGCCCATTCTCGCGATCTTAAGATCCTGGTTGATCTGGTCTTGAACCACTCCTCAGACATCCATCCCTGGTTTCAGGAGTCAAGGTCCAGCAGGGATAATCCCAAAGCGGATTGGTATCTTTGGGTGGAAAAGCCCGAGCATGGAGCTCTGCCCAATAACTGGCTAAGTGTCTTTGGCGGACCGGCGTGGGAATACTGTGAAGAACGCGGTCAGTATTACTATCATAGTTTTCTTAAGGAACAGCCAGATTTTAACTGGTACAACCCCGAAGTCCGGGCTGCCATGGAAGAAATAATCACTTTCTGGTGCCGGAAAGGTGTAGATGGTTTTCGATTGGATACGGCAAACTTTTATGCACACGACCAGCAACTCAGAGACAATCCCAAATATCCTGCCTCCCACAAAGCCCTGGAAGAAAGGGACGGTGTCGAATACGATTCCTTTAACAGTTGTTACTCGAAAGATCGACCGGAAAACTTTGATTGCTTAAAGATGATTCGCCGGACAATAGAAACCTGCAGTCCCCATATTACGACTATTGGTGAAATCGGGGGCATACAAGACCTGGATGATTTACTGAAACTTGCCAGTTCCTATGTACATGGATCTGAGCATTTGCATATGGCCTATACTTTTTCCCTGTTGGGAAGCAGGATTAACAGCATGGATATAGCCGTAGTCCTGGGAAAAACTGAAAAAGAGATTGGTGACGGCTGGCCATGCTGGTCATTTGGCAATCATGATTGCGTGAGAGTACGTACCCGTGCCGAAAACTCCATGGGGATGGTTGATTTCTATCAGAATCTAATGCTCCTTTTGTTGTGTTTTCGCGGCACCCCGATCATATATTACGGGGATGAACTGGGAATGGAAGAATACAGGATTAACAAGGAAGAGCTTCAAGATCCGTTTGGTATCGCATACTGGCCGGATTACCCCGGAAGGGATGGTTGTCGGACGCCTTTTCCCTGGGATTTGCACCGGGCCAACCAGGGATTCAACTCCGGACAAAAAAGCTGGCTACCGGCAACCAGTTCCGTGGCCTTGATGAAAAACGGTATCATCGACAACCCCATGCATGAGCTTACCCGGGAGATGATCAATGTCAGAAGATCTCAACCAGCCCTGCAAACCGGAGATTATAATCAAATTGCCGCCAACCCGTCGGTTTTTGCTTTCCAAAGAACCTTGGATAATGAGAGATTGTTCATCGCCTGCAATTTCAGTGACTCCGAGCAGGAGCTATTTGTCGGTGACGATTGGCAGGAAAACCCCCTTAAACACTTTACCCGAAACGGAGAGCTGGATGGGCTATTACTGAATCTGCCTCCTTATGGCTTTTCGATATTAGTCGCCAAGCAACTTTTATGAAAGATCGCCCAAAAAGAATTACCATTGCTGATATAGCCCGTGAAGCAGGGGTTTCCGCCATGACTGTTTCCAGGGTCATCAATCACAGCAGGGATGTTTCCGATAAAACCAGGCAGAAGATCGAAAGGATCATCGAGCAGTTCGATTTTCACCCGAGCAGCATCGCAAGGAGAATGACAGGTAAGGTCAACAAGGCATTGTGCATTCTCTCGGAAAAAGACGGACTCAAAAAATCGATCCATTCCATTACCTTCGATTCAGAAATGTTAAGACTATTGGTCGTAGAGGGCAGCCGGCACGGCTATCGTATTGTCATCAGTGCAACTGAATATGCCAACGGGAAAAAACAGGATTTCGAAAAACTGGCATCCGAAGGTTCCGTTTTTGGGTTTATCTTACTGGATTTGATTGACCATGATCCGCGCCTGGACATTTTAAGACAACTGGGAGTTCCCGTTGTTTTGCTGGGACGTACCTTTTCTCCTTTTGACAATTTTTATGCTGTCGGCACTAACGATGAATTGGGTGGTTTTTCTGCAACGGAATACTTGATCAGACAAGGTAGAAAGAAAATTGCCTTCCTGTGTTTCCAAACCTTTTCCAAACCTGCCATTGATCGTCTGAATGGATACAAATCGGCGCTGGAAAGACATCAGCTGCCTGTAGATGATTCGCTCATTTGCTTTTATTTTCGCATGACAGAAGAAATATCCGGCTATGAGGGAATGCAACAAATCCTGAATACCAACGTGCCGGATGCTGTGTTCTGCACTAGTGATTTAAGAGCAATCGGAGCCATTAGAGCCATTCAGGAAGCTGGTTACAAGGTCCCAGAAGATATTGCCGTTATCGGATTTGACGGCCATCCCATGGCCGAGTTTTATAATATTCCCATCACCACCATCCAACAACCCTTCCTGCAGATGGCCGAACATACGGTTGATGTTTTCAACCGATTGGAACGTCATGAATCCGCAATCAAAAGCATCATCAGTCTAAACGGAAAGCTGATTCAACGTGGTAGCGCTTAAGTTATCCGGTTGATCGCTTATGGATTCGGATTAAGGCTTCAAACGAGGAAGTCCCGGATTCAACGTCCCCATGACAGCGAATCTGATCAATTACCACCTAAAAGCTGTTTTAACTGTTCCAGTTTTAGCTGTTCATCGTCATCAACATAAGGTTCATCAGAGTATTCCGCAAGATCGTGCCTGCCTATTGTAAAGCTTTTCCCTTCAGCGTTTCCGTATTGCTCCACTTCGCTGCTGTCTGAAAGCCTGGTAACCTGCAGATTTTTCAAAAGGTAAGGACCCGAATCGTTTTTAAGCTTCAGGACGCTCGAGTGCACTTTTAGAGTTACTATTCCTGAATTTCCCTTAACAGGATTGACTCCGGATATTTGGCTGACCGGGTCTTGATTGGTGGCTGAGAACAGATTCCCGACAATTTTGTAGTCTCCCGGTTTTTTGGTTTCAATATTAACGGGAATGAGCAAGTGCGGTCCATCCACTTTTTCGGAACCTTTTCCCACAATACGGGCAACGCTGTATCTGTATTCAAAGTTCACTGATACCTTGGATTCATTTTCGTTATCCAGTGATATCTCTATAAATAGGGTCAGTACAGGAGATGTCAGGTTTTTGGGATTCTTTTCCAGGAGATGTTCAATATAAAATGTCTGGCTTTTTTCCGTGTTTTTATCATCCTGGGCAGGAATTGTTATATCCGCAATCTGTTCGCCACCATCAAAGACCTTACCGGTAACCCAGTTTACTTTAGGGAGGGGCTTGTCACCGTTCGAAAAGGTTCGCACGGTAATGGCCAGGGGCTCGCCTTCAAAATAGCGAAACTTTGATAGTCGAACCTCGTGTGAAAAATCCGAAGAAGCATCATAGTTAAAAGGCGTTTTCAGCGCATTAAAAAAATTGGGATTTAGCAGGGAGTGATCATCGCTACTTAAAGGAACAGAGTATGGAGGATATTTCAACTCTTCGGTGTACTTCTGTAAAATCGATTTTTGAGCCAGATAAACCTCTTCTTCGCTTGCGAAATGCTCTTGAACCACCTCTTTTTCTTCATAATCCGGGGGTTCAACAGTTTCAGGTTTTTCGGGAATATCTTGCCAGGGATATTTGTCAAGAATGGTTTGGGGATCTGTAATCATCTCCTGTGGATCAGTAAACACTTGCTGCTGAACCATGGAGACTTGTGGTTTGTCGTTAATATCGAGGAAAACGTTCAACACAACCACAGCAATAACAAGAAGCCCGGTAACGGCACCTCCGATAATCAGCGTTTTTTTGTTCTTTCTCATTTGCACCCGGGTCAAATAAAAAACCCCGCAGGTACCCGCGGGGTTTCACTCTAAGTTCCCTCCTCATAAACCGGATCTTATCTGTAAACAAGCGGTTTCCTAAAACTTGAATCCTTTCAGTACCACTTGGGACAATGGTTCGTCAGCTGATTTGTCAATAATTTTCCGGACCACAACTTTCCTGAGTACCAGCACGTTTTTGGTACCATTGGCGTATCTCTCCCAGCGCCAAATGTAACGAGATTGCCACCATTTGCGGTTTGGCCTGCGTTTCTTCACAAGTCGCCAGTTATACCTGGTTCTCTTTTCCCATTTAAATCGCCAGTTTTTGGTAGCATCGATCTTGTGATTGGCCACACCATAATCGGAAACCAGCGATTCCACACGTTTATGTCCCCACCAAAGTGCGTTTCTGTGGTTTTTGGCCAGCTGGCTGCCATGTCCTTCCCTCGTCATGATGTAGGGATAGTGATACTTGTACGGAGTGGGAGCCTTCTGCCTTTTCAGCACTCCCCTGGCATTCATGGAAGGGGAGCAACTATCATAGCTTCCGACCCTGTTTCCTCCGCAAGCCGAATGCATAGCCACAACTCCGTCATCCACACCTTTAAGAAAGGGTTTAAGAATCGGCAAATCCACCATTCCGTCTCCGGATATCATAAAAGAAGGAATTCTCGTGTTGTCCGATCCATTAATCCTTCTGGCATTTTCAAGTCGCAAATCCATGATAACCCCAAGGGTTTCTCGGGGATTATCACAACTGGCAAACGAATGAAAAGGATGTTTGACATCCCAACCATTGGCCGATTTGGTCAACAACCAGGCTACCAGTCTGTTAAGCAATTGGATTTCGGCGATTAATGGAAACCGGGTGATTCTCTTACATTCAGTCATCATCTGATCGGAAGACATATTGGCACTCTTTGTCCCTCCACCTGCAGAAGCCACCTGAATCGATGCTACGGTTTTTTGCCATACTTTGTAATAGCTCTTCAATCGGGCATCGCTCGAATACCTGTATGCATAGGCCTTCGAAAGCATGGTATCAACAACCAAACCACCCGTGGAATGGGTAATCAATAAACATCCGTTATCACAGTGACCGGTCTCAATGATTCTTAGATAGCGTTCGGCTATCTTCTCCCAGCCCGGACGATCGCTATAAGGATTGTGCGGGTTTTTCAGGGTAAGCACTTCTTTGGCATCCCAGGGAAGATGCATGAACTTGGCACCATAACGACTAAGCATATCCTCCCAGTTGCCCGATTTTTTATTCCTTTTTTTGTCCAACACGCCCCAGTGAGATTCCGAGGAATTGGTTTGCATTTTCGACTCTGCCCCGAGGTCAGATTTTAGACCGGTAAAATCATAATTATAAGTTTGTGAGTCA
>JANQLH010000433.1 GCA_028280735.1 SAR324 cluster bacterium
AACGGCACTGGTCAGCACCGCGATTGGTTTAAGTTTAAGAAAATTTCAGTTTCATGATTACGGTGCATTATTTGCTTTTGACTCTATCACCCGGCTATCCTGCTTCTCCATTATCTTGGGAACGTAATCCATCTGGAGCCTGTTTAGATCACCAGGGGCATGAATCGCTTCTGCAAAGAGTTTAACAGCCATCGGTATTTGAGGACCAGCCTGCTTGGTCCTCGCTGAATTGATATAGCGAACACGACCCGTCTGGACAGCAGGTACTAGTTGGGCGTCTTTCCGCTGAGCTATTTCAGCAATGGTTGTGGTTCCATATCCGATGCGGGGCCCTTCGAAATGCGGTCCTTCATCCCAGGCGGTTTCCCACCAGGGTAGCAGAATGACCTCCGGTTGGGCTGCGACTGCTTCCTCCCAGCTCACAATGGGAGCGAAGCCAGGTCGGTCGGAGTAAACAGGTTCCGCCCTCGCAATTCTCATGAGCTCCGTGATATAGGAATCTGCACCGGGTACACACTTATATGTGTAGTTGATTTCATAATACACCTTTACCTCGGGAAGGCCGGAATACTCGTTCTCCAGCTCAGTAAGCTTGGACTTTATCCCCCCCACCAATGCAGTGGCTTTTTTATCCCTTTTGATGAAGCTGCCCAAGGTGAGGATTTTTTCATAGGTTTCAGCAAGACTGCTCCCTTCCATATGGATGAAGGAGATATTCTTTTTAGTAAGCGCTTCATGGTACTTAAGTTGAAGCCCAGTAGCTGTGAGCACCAAATCCGGATTCAGCGATTCAACCTTGCTCATGGATATGTCAGTGAAACCTCCCACGCTCACTAATTTACCGTTCTTTACAAGCTTTAGAATATCCTCCGGGAATATGCAGAAACGCGTCACTCCCACAAGTTGGTCCTTTGCTCCGAGCTCAGCCACCGTTTGAGTCCAGTTTGGGGCCATGGATACGATGCGGAAAGTTGAACCACTCTTTGCATATGCCTGGCAGGCAAGCAGGTTCAGACTGACAATGACCAGCAGTAGTGTCCGTTCAAGGGATTTAAAAGTCTTTCTCATAATAAATGTCTCTCTGTAATGTTTAAACTTATAATCATAATTGATTAGTATGCGCATTTAAACCCCATATTTAGTAAGTTTAGCCTAAATTAGAAAGTCAAAGATTGCATTACACACTGAATCATCGAAATTCTCATGCATTCAAATGGTATTTTTTAGTCTGAAATGAGTAAAGCCAAGGTGACGAATAATGTTATAAGTCCACAGTTTTTACCTTCAACTCAAAAATTATATAATGGTTATCGTCACAAGATTACGATTCAAATTTTAGATAATACTTCTAATATCCGGATACAAAAACGGATACAAAACGACCTTGTCAGGCATCGGTGCAATCCACCGGTACCCTACCCATGAACACTTTTTCATCTAATAATCAATTATTAGACACAAGATAATATGGCTGAATGTTTTTAGCGAAAAGTGAAGACTTATGGACATAGTCGGTGGTCGGTTGTTCCTAAAATTCATGCCTCCTTTGTTTAAAAATATCATAAATATGAAAGGTATCTTTTACAAAATCGCTCCAAGTAAAACTTTTGCATAGGATAATCATCCTTGAGTATCAGTAGTTTCTTTTAAGCGATGAGAATGGTAATGGCTATTAATAATATCCCTGGCTTTTTAAAACCTGCATCGGAAAATTCTTTTTTGTTATTGTCTGTAGTTAAGAATTTTAAAGATAAGGTAGCAGAATTATCAAAAAGATTTCAATGTAGTGCTCAAACTGAACCTCGATACTGAAAAATCCATCCAGATAAAAGTCTTAGCGATACATTTTCAAAGCCAGCAAGGTCCTTCAGCAGCCAAAAAAGCAGCCGTCTTTCGGTTTAAGACCGGACATCTTCAAGACTTTCTCTCAACTTAATAAGATGCTGAAATAGTTAACCTATACTGAAAAATGGGGTTTGAATCTCATGTCCCTTTTTATCTTTGCATTGTTTGCCGGTGTTCCGATAATTGTTGCATTGATCTTGATGGTAGGATCCCGAGAACCGACCAACACGGACATGCCGGTTGCTTATGCCGGAAAGGAAGGATAAAAAGCAAGTGGCTAAGTGCTGATATGGATTCAAAATATTTAGAGGAAGTTGCATTTGAATGTTAAAACCAGGGCTCAAGTGTATAGGGTCGTCAGATCAATAGCTTGCGTTGCCCCTATACCACATCAAAGCCCGAATTGAATTTATCCTGGTTCGGTGCTATGATTAAAGTCTTAGAAATCAAACATTAAAACTGTAGAGACACAATTCGCAGTCCTGAAACGGACTACGGTCTTTTACCTGCTGCTATCTTGGATTCAACCCTTTCATCCAACAAAAAAGGGTTTTCAACTGTTATCCATCAAAGGAGTTTACCATGGCGATTTCTGGATACTGGGCGGATGATTATATACAGAAGAAAAAAAACATTGACCAAGCCATCGAACAGATTCGATCGGGCCAGCGTGTCTTTATCGGTTCCTATTGCAGCGAACCCCAATACCTCGTCCAGGGTCTTGCCAAAGCCTCCAAAGGCCTTACCGATATCGAGATCATCCGGTTGATGTCCCTTGAAACCACTCCGCTGAGCCAGATAGCAGATCAATCCAGTGACCGGAACATGACCATCAGTTCCATCTATCTGGGATCGGCCGAACCCGAAGCCCTGGCGCAGAACAGGCGTTTCTATACACCCGTCAACATGGCAGAGGTGCCACGCCTTTTCAAAAGCCGCAGGATTCCCATCGACGTGGCTCTGATTCAGGTCAGCCCTCCGGATGACTTTGGTTGGATGAGTCTCGGCGTTTCCGTGGATGTCAACATGGCGGCAGCCCTGTCTGCAAACCTTGTCATTGCCCAAGTCAATCCCAAAATGCCCTTTGTCCTGGGACAGAGTTTTATCCATGTCAACGACGTCACCACACTGGTGGACCATGAAGAGGAACTGATGACCATCTCACAGGTCCCTACGTCTGAACAGGCAGACAGCATCGGCAGAAACATCGCCAGGCTTATCGAGGACGGTGCCACCCTCCAGATTGGTCTGGATGCGGCCTCCCAGGCCACCGGCCAGGCCCTGTCCAACAAAGACGACCTGGGCATCCATTCCGCGTTCCTGACTGAAGACATTATGCATCTCTACTCCATGGGGGTTGTCAACAACCGGAAAAAAGGATTCAACAACGGCAAACTCGTTGCTACCAGTTCCGTAGGCACCAAATCGCTCTATGAATTCCTCCACCTCAACCCGGCAGTGGAATTTCATCCCTCGGACTATGTCAATGATATCGACATTATCTCAAGAAACAATAAAATGGTTTCCATGAATGTGGGCCAAATAGTGGATCTTTCCGGCCAGGTCTCCTGCGACGCCTCCCCTTACACCCTCTATGCCGGCGTTTCAGGGATTTCCGATTTTGTCAGGGGTGCCAACCGCTCCAGAAAAGGTAAATCCATCATCATGGTGAGATCAACCACTGACGGAGGTAAAACCAGCAGCATCGTGCCTGAATTGGGCAACACTATGGTTACCCTGCCAAGGGAGGATATCCGATACGTGGTTACCGAATACGGAGCTGTCAACCTGTTCGGAAAAAATGCCCAGGAACGGGCCTTTGCTCTAATCAGTATCGCTCATCCCGATTTTAGGGACGAACTTCTGGAAAGGGCCAAAGAACTCGGCATGATCGATCGGTCCAGGAAACTGGGTGATTCCGTTTACGGTATCTACCCGGTCAAACTTGAGGAACTCGTCACCATAGATGATGAAATTATCACTTACAGGCCGGCTAAACCGGTGGATGCCAGGAGGATCCAGGAGCACTTCTACCAGATGGACAAAAAGGATATTGTCGCAAGATTCTTCCACAAAAAAATGCACTTTCTCCGGGATGATGTGGAGGAGATGAACCAGATCGACTATAAAAGAAACCTCACCATCATCGCCCTGGTCGGGGAAGCCGGGTTCGACAAAGTCATCGGTGTAGGTGGCTACTACCTGGACCAGGCCAGTAACATTGCAGAAGTCGCCTTCTCAGTCTCCTCTGGCCAGCAGGGCAAAGGCATCGGCCGAGTATTGATCCGAAAACTTGCCGAGGCCGCCAGGGACAACGGTATCGGCGGCCTGATGGCCATCACCTCGCCAGGCAACAAAAAGATGATAAAGCTGTTTAAAACCCTGCCGTACAAGGTGAAATCCGTCCTGGATGAGGACATGATTCTGACCTGTAACTTTGATGAAGAAACTTGATCCTGACCCGGCCATGGTTTCAACAGTGGGCCCCAAAGATCCGAGATTTTAAATCAATACTCATGATGATACCTCCTTGAAAAAAGTTTGAATGACAGTTTTGACTGCCGATAGGAGGTATTATAAAAAAATTATGGTTAGAATAAAAAATGGAATTATTCGCAGGTAATCAGTGGAATGGCTTCCGCGAAGCGGTTTCGTTCTTGCATTATTCATAAAACATCAAAAAATTAACGATACAAATGGTATCAATAAGAAGGAATTAAACCAAATCCGTGGACTTATGGTAGAAGTGCTCAAGTTTTCTATAATATGTCTGCATACAACATATTGTGTTTGGTGGATTTTTAGGAAAACGTTCAATAATAGACAGATTGAACGCTTTTTATCAAAGTTAGAGCACACCAAAAAGAAGGATAATTTAGGGTAGAACTTTATATTTAATACATGGTACTAAAGAAAAATGCTGATGAACATGTGATATTCACACATAAAAAACGATGATTCAATTCCTGCATAACCCTAAAAAGGAGATGCCAGCATGACAAACCTGTTAGAGATTCTGGGTTGTAAGTATCCGATCATTCAAGGCCCCGTCGGCCAGCTTAATGACCCCAAAATGGTAGCGGCGGTATCAGATGCGGGAGCATTCGGGATATTGGCGTTAGGCTTAATTACTGATCCAGAAATGGCCAGACTGATGGTCAAAGAGATTAAAGAAATTACGGACAAACCCTTTGGTGCCAACTTAATGATCGCGATGAACCCTAATAACGATGCTATCCTTGAAATGCTGGCTGAAGAAGGCGTTAAAGTCGTAACAACATCTGCCGGTTCTCCAAAAACTATCTATCCAAAGATCAAAGAGCTGGGACTTAAGGGACTCCATGTTACTCTGGCTGCAAAACTTGCCGCTAAAGCAAATGATGCCGATGGCGTTATTGTTTCTGGAATGGAAGCCGGTGGGTTGCGCACAAGCGGTCCGGAATCGACAAACCTTATCCTTGTTCCTGTGGTTTGCGATATGGTTGATGTACCTGTGGTTGCAGCAGGAGGTATAGCCGATCGCCGTGGCTATCGAGCTGCTATGGCTCTTGGCGCCCAAGGAGTTCAGATCGGAACCGCTTTCCTGACCTCCGAAGAGAGCCCGGCTTCGAAAGCATGGAAAGAAGCAATCGTTAAATGCGGCGAAGCAGGAACAACCCTTTTGCCAGTCGGCAACATGTCAATGCGAACTATCATCAATTCAAAACTGGAAAAGATGATCACCTCTGGAGCGGATCTGAATGGAGAATACGACATGATGAATGCATATGAAGCATGGTCCACTGGTGATTTTGATCTTTTTCCGGCGGGTGCCGGCCAGATCTCTGCTTTGATTAAAGAGATCAGACCCGTTAAAGATATTATTCAAGAGATGGTTTCCTGAAGGGTCTATTTTGTCTTAAATGGGGATATTATTTAATGGAGATACTCCTTTGAGGTGAGCTGGTTTGTTAGAAATAAATAATTGCACTAATGTTTTAACAAACAGGTTGAGATGAATACTAGAAAATCATAAACTCATTCGGCTATTTTTGGTGAAGGGTAAAGACTTATGGTATAAGTCTACAGTTTTACGTTCAGCTCAAAAATTATCCATAGTGTTTATCGTCACAAGATTACGATTCAAATTTTAGATAATACTTCTAATATCCGGATACAAAAGCGGATACTAAACCACCTTGTCAGACTTCGGTGCAATCCACCGGTACCCTACCCCATGAACACTTTATTCATGGATTAAGCTCATTTGCAAAGATAATAGCGGCAGTGTTTATGCTTTTATTTTAGTCTCCCACCCTAGTTCACCCTTTTAACCTTCCAACAATCAAAGTGGAAAGAAAAAAAATGAAATTCACCATTACAATAGTCGCACCAGATGGGTAATTCAAAATATACGAAGCAAAAATCCCGACAATTACAGAAACGATAGAGAATATTCCTGCCAAAATGATTGTTGTTCTAAAACTCTTTGTGACCTGCAATGCCGTAATTGCGGGCAAAATGATCAGGCTTGACACAAGCATGGTGCCGACAATCTTTATACCCAAGGCCACAATCAGAGCAGTTAAAACAATAAGAATTCTGTTTACAGCTTTAACCTTAATCTTCGATACCTGGGCAAATTCTTCATCAAACGTGGTCGCAAACAAATCATGATAAAATAGAATCGTGATTAAAACGACAAGGATTGAGACGCCTCCGATTATCCAAACCTCAATCCGGCTCACGGAAAGAATATTGCCAAAGAGATAACTAAAAAGAT
>JANQLH010000484.1 GCA_028280735.1 SAR324 cluster bacterium
ATCGCTGACAGGAGCTTTGCTAAAGGGAATTGAATCATCTCCCATGGTTGCTCCGGCTACCGAATAGCCCTCTTTTTTCAACTGCTGCAATGTTTCGGAAAGATTATTGACTTCAATAATGGGGAAGTATTCCAACGCCCCGGCGGACGCTTTTGAAACTGTAGCCGAAAGCGGTGCCGAGTTTTTTTTCAGCGTGATCAAACCTGCGGCTCCCAGAAAAGCCGCTGAACGGATGATAGCACCAACATTCTGCGGGTCTTCCAGTTGATCGAGGGCAATCAGCAAATGCCGCGACCGGGCTGCTTCAGAATCCAGAAAATCTTGCACCGATAAGGTCGGTAATTCTCCGCAACATAAAACTACTCCCTGGTGCAGCCTGGTATTAGCCATTTTGCCCAGTGTGTGGAGATCAGCTGTTTTAACCGGTATTCCTCGTTTTGAAGCCAGGGTGGTTATTTCCCTGATTCGGGGTGCCTTGGATTTAATATCTTTTACGTATAACTCGTGGCAAACTCTGTTCTCATGAAGCAGGCACTGCTGCACAGGGGCAATGCCGTATAAAAAGAGTTTACCGGCCATCGTTACTTTCTTCTCCAAACAGTTTTACCATCCCTGTCTTCGATATGGATCGATGCAGCCTGGAGTTGATCCCGGATTTGGTCTGCCAGCGCCCAGTCTTTATCTGCTCGTGCCTGTTTTCTTTTTTCGATCAGATCATCGATCTCGGCATCGGAAAGTCCGTCCGCTGATGGTTCATCACCCTTGATTCTTGGTGTCTTAAACCACTGGTCGGGAGGAATCCGCAATAATCCCAGCATATCTCCAAGTCGTAATATGGTATGATAAACATCAGCTGCTTCTCGGCTTTCCGCATCCAGGGTGTTCAGCTTTCTGGTCAATTCAAATATCACTGAAATGGCCTTTGGCGTATTCAGATCATCACACATGGCTGCCAGAAATTCATTCCACGGGTTATCAAGCAGGTTACCGTCGTTTTTGGCTGCCGTTGCCACTTCCTCGGAAACTGAAGAGATGAACTTCTCCAAACCGCCATAGATTCGATCCAAGCCTTCGGCGCTCTTTTCCAGGGCTTCTTTGTTAAAATCTATGCTCTGGCGATATTGCGACGAAAGGGTGAAAAACCGAATTAATTCAGGTTTGTACTGTTTCACTAGGTCTTTGATGGTGGCGAAGTTCCCCAGTGATTTGGACATCTTCTGGCTTTGGATTTTGATCATGCCGTTGTGCATCCAATAGTTGGCGTAGGTCTTGCCATTGGCGCATTCCGATTGGGCAATTTCATTTTCATGATGAGGGAAAATCAGGTCGGTTCCACCCGTGTGAATGTCAAATGTATCACCCAGGTATTGTTTGCTCATAACAGAACACTCAATATGCCAGCCGGGTCTGCCTTCTCCCCAGGGGCTTTCCCATTTGGGTTCCCCCGGTTTGTATCCTTTCCAAAGCGCGAAATCCAAAGGATCTTCCTTATCGGAATCCACTTCTACTCTTGCTCCTGAAAGCAGGTCATCAATGTTTTTTCCACTTAACTTGCCATACTCGGCATATCGTCGTACCCGGAAATATACGGTGCCATTGGATTCATAAGCGAATCCCCGGTCGACCAGACCTTGTATCATATCAATCATGCCCTGGATATAGTCGGTGGCACGAGGGGCAATGTCCGGCGGATTGATACCTAGAGCCGCCATGTCCTCGTCATGGGACTCGATATTTTCCTTAGCCAGCTCGGAAACACTGATATTTCGCTCAATGGAGCGGGCAATCATTTTGTCATCGATGTCGGTATAGTTCTTCACATAAGTAACATCGTATCCCAATGCCGAGAATACATTTCTCATGACATCAAAATTGATTCCACCCCTGGCATGACCCAGGTGACAGTGATCGTATACGGTTACCCCACAGGTATAGATTTTCACCTTGCCCGGTTCTACAGGTTTAAACACTTCTTTTTGATTGGTTAAGGTGTTATACAGTCTCAGTTCCATTGGTCTTGTTGATTGTCTTAACGTTTGTCTGAATTTTAGTTTAGCTATAATTAATATTGTAATGATGGGAGGCAACGCCGACCATCACAACCTGTAAATCGCAATTCTAAAATCAAAAATCCAAAATTTACTAAAGCTCTCCTTCAATGCAGGTCGTATGAAAGCCTCCCCTGGGCAGGTATACAGTTGTGATACGAATTCGCTTGGTATGAAGTAGTTTTTTCAAATCGTCGTATATCCTTTTGGTAACTCCTTCCTGGTACAATCCCACATTACGAAAGCTGATCATATAGTACTTAAGGGATTTTAGTTCCACGCATTTTCCACCTTCGGGATAATATTCAATTTTTAAATTAGCGTAATCGGGTAGCCCGCTAAACGGGCAAACAGCGGAAAACTCATCCGTTTCCGTTTGAATATATTGATTCGGACTGTCGAAATCAAACGTTTCCAGAAAATCGCTTCGAATTTTTTCCGGCCCGTCAAAGGGAAATGTCATTCCTTCTGCTACTGGCATGATAAGTCTCCGGATTGTGATTTGTATTCTGCAAAACCTTTTGCTCTAAGCCGGCAAGCCGGGCATTCACCACACCCCCTGCCCCAATTGTTCATCTTGTCGTTGCCGCTGTAACAGGTGTGGGATTCTTTTAAAACTAGGTCGAGCACACCTTCTTCTTTTGCCAGTTGGAAGGTTTGTGCTTTTGTTAAGTTCATCAATGGTGTTTCAATGTTGATATTGCTCGCCGAGCCCAGGTTAAGAGCCCGCCTGATGGCATCGATAAAATCCTGACGACAGTCCGGGTAGCCGCTATAATCCGTTTGACAGACACCAGTTACAAGAATCTCTGCTTTTAATGTCTGGGCCAGGGAATGTGCCAGCAAAATAAACAAAGCGTTTCTGTTGGGTACAAAAGAAGCCGGCAAGTCCGGCCGGTCGTCATGAGGAGCATTGACATCTCCCTCACCAACCAGGGCTGAATGAACCATCGACCCAAAAAATGAAATATCAATCACCCGCAAGGGAACTTCCAATGCTCCGGCAATTTTCCTGGCCTGCTGCAGTTCAACATCGTGATTTTGCCCGTAGAAAAACGAAACAGCAGTGATATCATTATAACGGTTTTTTGCCCAGCCCAGGCAGGTTGTGGAATCCTGCCCGCCGGAAAAAATTACGATGACTTTACTCATTACGATGGTCGGTAACTAGATCCCGGATGTTATTTACTTAACACTGGTTTGAAATCGATATTTGTTGTCCAACTCAAGTTCAAGCAGATCACCTGACTGTAGTCGACCCACGCCTGCCGGTGTACCTGTAAGCAATACATCACCGGGAAGGTATGTAAAAAAAGCGGAGGAAATCACTATCAGATCAAGAATTTTGTTGATCATCAGCCTGGTGCTTTCATCCTGTCTGATCTCACCGTTAACGGTAAGCTTTATGTTGGTGTTTTGCGGATCTTCCAGTTTTTCTTTGGGGACGAAAGGTGACAATGGACAGGAACCGTCAAAAGCCTTGGCTTTTTCCCAGGGATAGCCTTTATCCTTCAATTTTTGTTGCACATCCCTCAGTGTCAAATCCAAACCGATACCGTATCCGGCAATGGCATCTTCCGCCTCTTCTTTTGTTGCTTTTGAGATTTGCTTGTCAAAAAGAACGGCAAGTTCTGTTTCATGGTGACAGCTATCGCTGTATTCGGGTATTACGATCTTTTTTTCGATGGGCTGCAAGGCTGTGAACGGTTTAATAAAAAAGATTGGCTCCGTAGGAACCGGGTTGTCGAGTTCCTTGATGTGATCATAATAATTGCGGGCTACACAGACAACTTTGCCTGCCTGAAGAGAACTATCGGTCCCATCCAGAAATACGTGTTGGTATGTCATGAAGAATCAAGGTTGGTTGACAGAAAATGGGTTATGTTTAATCTTTTCACTCTAGCAGAGCCTTGATTTCTTTGTCATCGATCAGTATCACCAACGCCTGAAAAACGGGTTATTTAACCAGAAGCCCCATGATAAAGTCGGTTTGCAGTTCGATGTACTGCTCAATGGAATACAATTCCGCCAAATGCCACCTTCGAAACGTCCACATGTGACCCAACACGGTAATATTCTGGGCGATTAAATTCCCCGTTGCGTCATCCAATTGAGGCAAGTTTCCGGCTGCCATCACCTTCTTTAAAGCATCCAGAAGCAGATCGGAAATACGAATATCATTGGTTAAAACTTTTTTCTGCCACTGTTGCGGAAGGGATTTGGTGACCTGGTACATCAGCAGTATTTGATCGCTCATTCTGTGGCATACCATAAAAAACTCCCGAATAACCTCTTTTAAAATGTCACGACTGTTATCCGTCCTGGTTACCGCCTGGGTGACACCCTGTTCAACCTGGTCGTGAATGGATAAGCAAGCCAGGTACAGAATATCTTCCTTTGATGCAACATATTCGTACATGGAACCGACGGAAACCTTTGCGGCCCGGGCGATCTGGCGGGTAGTGGTTTTGTGAAAACCATTTTTTATAAAAAGAGGTACGGCAGCTTCGACGATCTGTTGACGTCTTTGCTCAACCAGCTCGGGATTCTTCACCTGGGTTGGAACATCGCTGGTACCAATGGGATTCTTTTTCATCGAATAAATGATCCGGAAATTTGATTGAAAGTTAGAACTCTTGCAGACTGGAACGTCATTCCATTTACAATTTTAGACTGCTAATAAACAACATCCAAAGTTGTCTGTGAGTGAGCGCTCGGTCATACAGTTTTTCTACTTTGCTTTTTTTTGTCAAGTAGCTTGGAGGAAAGTCCGATTCAGAGGAAACCGAAATGTAACAATTATTCTGGTGCAGCATAACCATTACCATACAAAACAAACTGGAATCAGGCAAACGGTCCGGGCTGAAACTATCGGTAACTATCCGCTTTAAACGCTGTTCGTTTCGGAATGAGTATGAGTATAGCGGATTAATTCAAGGCCTTGTTCAGCGTCCAGGGATTTTAAGAAGGTAACTCCTACTACGTAATTACCGTATTTCGATTGTACCGGTCGACTCCAGGTGGTTTCTGCGTCTATTACCTGGTAAGGGGTTGTTGCTGCGTTGTCCTCGGTCTCTTTGTAGAATTGCAGCTTGATGTGTTCGTTGGAAGGGATTTTGTGGTAGGAATAAAACATGCAGCTTTCTTCCGTTAAATCGAAGCATCGCACTTGCTCGGAAAATTCTTTCGTTGTAACGCGGGCCAGGTATTTTATCCGTTTTAGTTTTTCCTTTGCCAGGGACAGGAATCGTTCCGGAATGTCCGGGGACAATCCCAGCTGATCGGTCGCGTATTTTAAATAGCGGATTTCACGATTGGCCAGATCCTCATCAACAACAGCCATGATCGTTAAATGCTTTACTATTTCAAGCGCTTCATTGGTGACTGGCTCCAGGGGGTCGAGCGTCGGCATTTCATTTCTTTGAAGCATCCTGGAAATTGTATCAACTAAAGATTCATCTTTTAAAAATCCGATCAAATCATTCAAATAGTCCAGTTCTGCTTTATCGATACGACCGTCTGCCAGTATCATGCCTACAATGGCTTTAGCAAACCACTCCTTGGTCAGTGAAGCCATTTGCTCGATTGTTTTGTTTTGCATGGTTGAAAGTCTCCAAAGTGAATGCCTGTGAACGTTAACAACAAAAGCATGCCACAACAATAACAAATATCAACAAAATTTAATGTTCGCCATCAGCCCCATTCTAATAACTTGTTGAAATTACGTGCTTGTTTATTTTCGCTATCGAGCAATCTTCAGGATAATTGAGAGATTGTTTGGAAAAAGGATGAAATTTCTGGTCTGAACTCTGTCCTGTCCGTTTAAACTGGCCTGATCCGCAATCGCGGTCTCTGTTTCCTGTTTTGGTTAGCTTGCGTGTAATCCGTTTTTCGGGACCGATCTGCGGAACATTGATTCAAGATCGGAAAGAAAAAGGATAATCATCTTCTTTGTTAAACATCAACCTTAAGCATTTGAATCATTCTTTTTCATAACAGACAGCGAAGCTTTCACCAAAAACAGGCAACAGACAGCCATGCA
The DNA here is from genome assembly GCA_028280735.1 of SAR324 cluster bacterium. Classification (GTDB taxonomy): domain Bacteria; phylum SAR324; class SAR324; order XYD2-FULL-50-16; family XYD2-FULL-50-16; genus JAHJTV01. Next base: position 6,091 of record JANQLH010000484.1, read on the forward strand.
GGGGGACTTCCGAACTGACCGGCAAACTGGAATTCATTGTCATATGTTTAAACGATCCCCGGGTATGGTTGTCTGACGGCAAAAAAAAATCCTGCACATTCTGTTAAAAACTGTGCAGGAGAAGTTTGATTAAACCTTAGGCTTCTAATCGAGGTATTTGAAGGAAACTTTTAACTTAGTGCGGTAAGTTATGATACTTCCGTTTTCGATTTTTAGATCCTGCTGCACGACTTCCGCGATTCTAAGATCTTTTAAGGATTTCGCTGCCCTTTCTACAGCTGTTTTTGCAGCATCGTCCCAGGATACTTCACTTGATCCGACCAATTCTATGATTTTATAGACGCTTTCTGCCATAATGACTCCTATTTGGTTCTGTTAATTTATGAAACCAGTAATATGCATTAATAACCCACATCCATTACCGGATCGAAAGAAAATCTAGACAGGCATATCGTAACAGGTTGATCTTGTTTTTTAAACGAAAAAACAAAACGGCTTTGTTCGATCTTTTAATCAGAAATGACCGGCTTTACCGCGAAATTCGCTTCCAATTGACCATTGGGTCGAAACATACACGATTTAATCCTTAACCGAGTTGCCTTTTTAGTGCAGCGAACTATAATCAGGATTACGCCTTAAATTTACGATATTGATTTGTTCCATAGGAGACATTAGATGACAACAGATGCGGAAATGATCACCAGAACCCGGGTACCGGAATTGGAAGAGATGCTGGGTAAAAAATTAGAGGTACTGGATGATGGGTTTATACGAGTGATCGATTATATGGGCTCCGATGCTTCGATTGTCCAGGCCGCGCGGGTATCATACGGAGCGGGGACAAAAAAAGTCAGCCAGGACAGGGGGCTGATTCGCTACCTGTTGCGCAACCGCCACACAACACCGTTTGAAATGTGTGAACTAAAGCTTCATGTTCGCGTGCCAATGGATTGCTGGAGACAGTGGATCAGGCATCGAACGGCGAATGTTAATGAATACTCAACCCGATACTCGGTTGCGATCGACTCTTTACGCACAACCAAACCCGATGAGTGGCGACTGCAATCCGACCTTAACAAACAGGGTAGCCAGGGAACATTGGCTCAGGAAACGGGAGAGTCGTTGACCAAAGCTGAAGCTGAGTTTCATCAGACCTGCCGGGATGTCTACGAAGAAAGACTGGCCAAGGGAATTGCAAGGGAACAGGCAAGAAAAGATCTGCCCCTCGGGACTTATACGGAAGCATATTGGAAAATTGATCTCCACAATTTACTGCATTTTTTAAACTTGAGGATGGATTCCCATGCCCAGTATGAAATAAGAGAGTATGCCGGTATCATCGGCCGGGAAATTGTTGCGAAATGGGTCCCTATCACCTGGGAAGCCTTCAATGATTATCGGTCTAACTCTATGAATCTCTCGCACCAGGAGGTCAGACTGATTTCTGTTTTGATAAAGGGTGATCAGGACAAAGCCCTGACAGAGGCCAAGGAAATGGGCTGGTTACTCGAAAAAGACGGGGTTTGGAAGCCGGGAAGAGAAGCCAAGGAGATCATTCCCAAGTTGGAGCAACTGGGTCTGGTCTCTCCCTGGTAGGTTTGACAACTACAGATGAGCCCGAAACCGGGGCTCATCTGCAAAGCTGTTATTTATCCTTGAAAACGGGATTACGTTTTTCCATAAAAGCGGCAACACCCTCAACCTTGTCTTCAGTTTCACAGAGTTCTCCAAAGAGCTTGCCTTCCAGTTTTAATCCTTCTTTAAATCCCATTTCCACGCCCTCGTTCACTGCTTTCAGGGCAGCTTTAATATTCATTCTGCTTTTCTGGGCAATGGTCTTTGCCAGCTTTTTGGCTTCATCCAAAACGGTTCCTGCCGGCACGGCGCGATTGACGAGTCCGTATTCGGCTGCCTGGGCACCGTTAATAAAATTTCCGGAAAGAATCAACTCCAGGGCTCTTGCTTTACCAACCAGTCGAGGCGTTCTTTGCGTACCGCCATATCCGGGGATGATCCCCAGCTTGATTTCCGGAAGCCCCAATTGGGCTTCTTCATCAGCCAGCCTAATATGACAAGCTAACGCATATTCCATGCCTCCTCCCAGGCAGAATCCGTTAATGGCTGCAATGAAAGGTTTGTCCGCTTCTTCGATCAAGTTGGTAAGATTCTGCCCATAAGCGAGAAACTCCGTGGCTTTTTCCTTTTCTGCCAAATCCGTAAATTCGGTAATATCAGCCCCGGCAATAAAGGCTTTGTCACCTGCACCGGTGAACACGATAACTCTAACGGAATCATCGGCCAAGGTTTCTTTGACTGTTGCTTCAATATCGTTTAACACAGGACCGCTCAGTGCGTTAACCGGCGGGTTATCGATTGTCATAATGGCAACACCATCACTGACTGTATATGAACACTTTTTATCGGACATCCGCTTTTCCTTATAGTAAAAATGTGTAGTTTTCACGTTTCGTGATAAACACAAAAGCCCCCGGGACAGAATTCCATTTCTCTTGAATCCCCTCTTATTCGGGATGCTGTTGAAACGAGAGCGATAGACAGCTTCCATCGTAGAAAATTGTGGAAATAGCTGTCAAACGGAAGTGTTTTTGGCGTGCCCAAAAAAAACATCGATCGATCAATAACAATCCCATCCGGAATTGGGTCTCATGCCCGGAGATCAGGTGTGACAATCAAATAAGAAAATGAAGACAATTGTAAAACGGTTTACTAATAATTGACTTTTGGGATACAACTCTTGAAACTCCTCTGTTGAAGCAGAAACTCAATAGTATTTAAGCAGCACCAATTTACTGATGAAATTTCAACTACGAAAATACGCAATCGGTGATTCCTGCCTTTGCTGGTCACTTGGAGACGTGATTAGCAATGAGCTTTCGGAGATGATCCTGGCAATCTATGGAGTGATCCGCGAACAACAACAGGCAGGTGAACTGACCTTTCTGGACGTGGTTCCCTCTTACAATGCCCTGGCTATCCATTATGATCCGGTCGACGATTCCTTGTCGGATCTGGAAAAGAAAATTGATGGCATTGTAGACCGTCTGCTGGCCGAAGGCACAGGCAATAACGCTGCTCAGGTTGCAACACACAAGCTTCCTACAATCTACAACGGGGATGATCTGGGTAGTGTTGCGGAAAAAAACGGGTTAACAGTCGAACAGGTTATAGAACTCCATCAAAAAGTTCATTATAGGGTTGCCATGGTAGGATTCTTACCTCATTTTCCCTACCTGATCGGACTGGACCCAAAATTGGTGACACCTCGGCTGGATAGCCCAAGAACGAAAATTCCTGCCGGTGCTGTGGCAATCGGAGGTGCTCAAACCGGGGTTTATCCAAGTGAATCACCAGGCGGTTGGAATATCATCGGTTTAACCCTACCATCCTTATTGGAGCCGATTAACCCCGGCGATATCGTCATTTTTGAAAAGGTTGATAAACTATGATTATTAATTGTGATATTGGAGAACGCGGCCCCGACCATCCTGTTGACATAGCACTGATGGATCATATTCAGATGGCAAATATAGCATGCGGAGGGCATGCCGGTGATGCGGACAGTGTGAAAGCTTTTCGGTCCAGGGCCGAAAAAACTGAGGTGAAAATAGCGGCCCATCTATCTTATCCGGATCGGGATAGTTTCGGTAGGACCAGCATGGACATTCCCATTAACAAATTGAAAGCATCTTTGACCGAACAACTCTCCCTGCTACAGGATATACGCTGTGTTAAATTCCATGGAGCCCTCTACAACGATTCTGTAGTTAACTCAAAATTGGCGGAGAGCCTGACGGAATGGCTGTGCGAAAACAGTATGCAGCAAATAGTGACTGCGAACGGATCTGAACTGGCCATTTCCTGCAAAAAAGCCGGAATCGAATGTATCCATGAAGCTTTTGCAGAAAGGCGTTACGACTATAATCCTGATACAAAAGGACTGACCTTGGTCAGTCGCAAAAAGGAGTATGCTTCCATAAGTGACTGCCAGGAAGCACTTGAGCATTCGGAGCTAATAATCAAATCGGGTCGGGTACTGGCATTTGTGGAAAAAACCAATGGAACACTGGAAAAAAAGCAAATTCCCATAAGAGCTGAAACCCTTTGCATACATTCCGATTCAACCATCGCCCTGGAACTGGCCCAAGGGCTCCAAAAACTGATAAAAAGCGGCAGTTAAAGCATGCAAAAGGAATTGTTCGAGATAGTGCAAAAAGGATTGTTTAAAACAGTATCAGTCCCGTCGTTCGGTAAACAGCATCAGGGAATTGCTCCCGGCGGCGCCATGGATCTTTTTTCCCTGCAGACAGGAAAAAGATTGCTGAAAAACAATCCTCACATTCAAACCCTTGAGATTATCATTCCGCCGGTACTCAGGTTTGAGATTGATTGCTGGTGTCTGCTTACGGGAGCCCGATACGAAAGAATTGAAATTACAAAAGCAGACGGATCAACTCAAAATATGAGCTATGCAACTGTTTTTCGAGTGGAAAAAGGTGATTGCCTAACTTTCGTCAATAAAACAGTCGGTTTTAGAAGCTATCTTTCTATGCTGCCTTGTGAAAATTGCAATGACGATCTGACCGGCCGGGTCCGACCCGGTTATTCCGAAATATACGATTGGGTAGATAGCAATGGTAAGATTCGTATTGTGGAAGGGCCGGAACATCGTTTTCTTACGAATGAAGCGTCGTTCATCCGGATATTTTGGACCATAACCAACGATTTTAGCGATATGGGATTTCGCTTAACCACCCAGGACAAGCTACCGGAACTTACATTAAAAAACATGATTTCCGAAGCGGTGGCCGACGGCACCATTCAATTGACGCCTAAAGGTCCCATTGTCCTGTTGAAACACCGTCAAACGGTCGGCGGGTACCCAAGAATCTTCAATGTCATTAGTGCCGATGTTGATCTTCTCGGACAATACGCTCCCAATCAAATCCTGCGGTTTACCAAAATCCCCCTCGAACAAGCCCGCAACATTGCCCTTCAGAAGAAAGCAGCCTTAAACAAGATCGGCCTATAACAATGTGAGTATTTTAGAGTTGACTCTAATTTACACGTGAGTATACTAGAGTTGACTCTAAAATACTCACGTTTATTCTATTTTCCTATGAAAAGATACTCTGAAGAGGCAATAAAAAGAGATTTAAAGGAAAAAATGGTTTTTGTCGGGGGACCAAGGCAAGTGGGCAAAACTACACTTGCTTTGCATGTCCTGGGCAACGCAAAAGAAGACCATCCGGCTTATCTGAATTGGGATGTGATCCAGGCAAAGAAAATGCTTCTAAATGGCGAACTTCCCAGCGATGAAAAGCTGGTCATTCTGGACGAAATTCACAAATTCAAAGACTGGAGAAACCTGGTTAAAGGTTTCTATGATCAGTATAAATCGAAAAGAAGCTTCATCATTACAGGTTCAGCAAGGTTGGATCACTATCGAAGAGGAGGTGACTCTCTGCAGGGTAGGTACCACTATCACAGGTTGCATCCGATAACCTTGTATGAATTGAATAAATCCTGCAATCCAGGAGATATGGATTGGCTGCTGAAGTTTGGAGGGTTTCCTGAGCCTTTCATAAAAGGAGAGGAACGATTTTGGAAACGGTGGATTCGTGAAAGGCAAAGTCGTATTATTCAAGAAGATCTTGTAAATCTTGAAACCGTTAAAGAGGTCAGCCAACTGGATTTATTGGCACAGATCCTTCCCCAAAAAGTAGGCTCTTTGCTTTCCATTAATTCTTTAAAGCAGGATCTAAAAGTTGCTTTTGAAACCGCTGAACGTTACGTGCAAATTTTGGAAAACCTTTATCATTGTTATCGTCTAAAACCTTTTGGCATTTCAAATCTGAGAACGGCTAAAAAGGAGAAAAAACTATATTTGTGGGATTGGTCTCAATGTGAAGCCGGAGGCGTTCAATTCGAGAATTTGGTGGCGTCTCATCTCCTGAAGTATTGTCACTATGTAGAAGATACGGAAGGTGACCACATGGAATTAAATTTCCTCAGGGATCACAGCCGCAGGGAAATTGATTTCATTGTCGTTAAAAATAGTCAGCCTCAGTTCGCTGTTGAATGTAAATCTTCGGATCAGGCAGTTAGTAAGCACATATCATATTTTGCCGAAAGAACTGATATTCCTAATTTTTACCAGGTTCATGCGGGTAGGCGAGATTATGAAGTTGAGGGTATCAGAACCCGCGTCTTGCCCTTTCATACATTTTGCCGGAAATTCAAGCTCTGATCATAGAGGGACTATTCCGCTTCAAAATGGGTTAGGGATGGTCCCTTCAATAAGTGGTGATTAATGAAAACAGATGAGCGGAACAGGGCAATTCGCTCGGCGGAGGAGGCATTATGGGCCGCCTGTTCCAGAGTTGTCTCACCGGTTGAAATCACACCCAGTCCTGCCACAATGCAACATCCCTTGTACCAGCGTAACATATTGAGAATCGGGTTTTCTTCCGTCATATTGGCAACCTGGCTGATATCGACCAGACCGACCTTTGGATTCAAATAGATAGCCTCAGCGTCGATGGGTAGAACCACGGGATGATTGTCGGCAGAATACTCAATATCGGGCTGCGAGTCGAATAATACCGCTTCTCCATAACGATCTGCCAGCACAGCCATTCCTTCTGCGGTTGCCAGCGGGTTGGTGGTTATCATGCAGGTGTTTTGATGAGTATGGTTGTAAATCAGCTTGTGAAGGCTTTCATCCATTGAGTCCGTTTCCTTCAAAGCGAGTGACCTGCGGACCAGGGGAAAGTCTAATCCCTCCGGTACTGAAGACATAGGGCAATAGATCATTTCATCAGCAGAGATTTTCTGACTCATGGAACCGGTTCCAAATGCCGCGATAGACGTGTTGTAATTATAGTTTAACCTTTGTTCAAAATCGGCAATAATCGAAGGATCGGTGACGTCACGCTCAACAGGTTTTGTAAAATCAAAAATGCCTGTTGTTGATGGGAAGAAGCTGTTTTTATCTGCTCGTATTTTCTTCTGGAGACGAACCACATTCACCCCGCGTCTGGCCAGGTTGAGCAACAAGGTGGCACTGCTTTCAAGCATGTCTAAACGGCAAAGGGCGTCTTCCGGACAATTGCCCCTGACAAAAGGACCATGGCCTCTTACAATAGTCAGGTGATTTTCCTTCAGGTAGAGGGGAATACGCTGTTCCATCTCAACGGAACCTACGGGTTGAATAAAACTCCCTACTTTTACTCCTCCCACAATATGGCTTCCATAAAGATCAATGGGATGAAAGAGATATTCTTCCCTGTTTTGTTCGTCAGTACCGAGATAATCCAGGAATAAACCGGTCTCCCTGGTATCAAAGGAAACGTAAATGATATTCAAATGATGTGAGTGGATAACGGCATTCACACCCGGTTGACTCAATATTGAACGATGAATGGTGGACTCGGATGAGCCCCTGGCATCACCCCAACTAACGCCGGAAAACCTGATTGGAACAATATCTTGAGGAATGAGTTCACCACACTGCGACCCGCCCGCTGTGATATGAAACAGATCCTTATCCATGGGATCACGCATGCTGAAATTGCCACTGTGAGTATTGTTGCCGTTGACTCTCCCCACTGCCTTGGCGACCGTTTTGAGTTTTTGAAAGATGAATTCCCGATTCTTCTGTTCTGAATTAGTGTTTGTCATCTTTTTTCCGTTAAATGTCGAATCGTTTGCTCATGAAATAATCCCTCAAGATTAAGTCTCTCCAGAGTTCGGGGTAAGGGTACACCGTGATCATCCCAACCTACGGAATGGTAATACTGTTTGTGCATGGTTTTGAACTGTTTGCGATCACAAATCACTTCCTTGCCACGGGCAGTAATAGTTTCATTGTAAAACCTGTCAGGCAGCCAGTCGTCTTCTTCTGTCAAACCACACAAGGTGTTGAAAGACCTTTCCATGGTGATGGTTCTCAACGAAATTGTTTTTAGCACCTCAGAGTTATAGTGTTGACCGGTTACTGCGCAAATCAGGGATGCATATTCATCCAGTCCCAGTGAAAAGGAACCGTAGGTGCAGACACCGATGACATCCAGGGTAACATTCTTCAAAGTGGCGTTTTTTGCAACCAAAGGTGTTCCTTCTGTCCGATCTCCAGGCCACTCCCCGTATCCTGCACAATATGCATGAGGAGCCGTATATCCGCCTTCAAGGTGGCAACCGCCCCGGTTATTCATTTCGTAGCACAAGGCTTGAGAGTAAGATGTTCTGGGGTCGTACGCGGGTAATTCCAGTTTTTTGACGCTCATGGAGAGTTCCGGATGTCCGTAGCTATGACAAAATCGATAAGAGCCCCGTGCCAGCTGACTTCCTATACCCTCCTGGTTACCAATCATGTGGATCAAGGGAATCAGTAACTCTGCTTTGCCAAAGGCTGGTTCTCCGTGTTCCTTGACAAACGTTTGAGTGTCGGCCAGAAACTGTTTTTCCGGTTCGGAGAGTTCTGTTTCAGCTTTTTTTGATACTAGCTGATAGAGTTCAAAAAAAGCCGCAATGGTCGATCCCAACGATATGGTGTCCAGCCCGTAATGGTTTGCCAGGTAATTGGCGGGAGTGATGATGGCTAAATCGTAGATGGATAGATTGGCGCCAAGCAGGGTGACCGATTCGAACTCAGGCCCTTCCCCTTTTTCAACGATATTACCCTCCCCGTCGACCAGTTGGGTTTCCCGTTTACAAATGATGGGGCAGTTAAAGCAGGAACCTTTTTTTACTTTAACCCTGGGCTTCCCCGGGGCTGTATCACGATCATGATTCCTCAAAGCCTCACCGTTTATTTTGGCAATATCAGCCGGATCATGGCAGGTATCTTTCATATTGTTATGGATAAGCTGGTTAAAGTTATCCACCATGCCCAGCAAACCGAGTGATCCCATTGAGGAAAGGATTCCATAGGCACTTTCTCTTCGAGTGAACTTTCCCATATCAAGCTTCAGTTTGGCATGATGACCTGCCCCGGACCGGTTTTTGACACGCAAGCCCCCGGGATTGGCCACTTCAACGGGTAGGCCCGGATCTGCCAGCACAGCAATGGCATAAAGGTTTTTTGCACCGAAAACGGCCCCGCCGCCTCCTCGGCCAAGAGCTTTGCCTCTGTCACTCATAACGGCTGAAAACATGGACTGTTTTTTCCCTCCTAGACCTATGGTCAGAACCTGGGCTTTTTTCGACAAATTCTCGCGAATCTTTTCCCTGGTATCAATGGAATTAAGCCCGGTAAAATCAACCGCATCTTCGAATTGAACGCCTGATTCTGTTATAATCAGAAATACCGGTGTATTGGATCGCCCAGTAATGATAAGAACGTCATGGCCTGTGCGCTTAAAATCAATGCTCCAGCGTCCACCCGCATTTGTGCTTCCCAGTGCCTGTGTCGCCGGAGACTTGTAGTTCATATGAACTCTGCCGGTTGTAGGCATCCGTGTTCCGGTAGTGGGAGATGTTGAAATGACAATGATATTATCCGGGGAGAGTGGGTCGACCTCGGCAAATGCATTGCCGTATAGTCCTTGCCGGGTCAAGTCTTGAAAGTGCTGAAACAGGTAAGCCACACCAAGCCCCCTGCCACCAAAAAACAAGGAGGAGTACGATTTGTCCAGATCTTCCATTCTTACCTGCCGAGATGTGAGATCCACTCTCAGCACTTTGTTCATTATACCCCGGATGTTAAAGTCGCCACTGTCTGTCATCACTTGGTACCTGCAATAGATTTAAAATGTAGTTGCGATTGTCAGCTCATCATAGCTTGAAGGTTTGAAAAATCCAACAAACAACTCCACTTTACGGGAAAATCAAGCCAAACCCGGCAGGTCCTTGAGGCGGTCAATAAAACGCTCAAATGGGCACAATTCAGTCTGCTTTTAGCTATACAAATAAAGGGTGGATTGCTATACCTGATGAAACATTGGACATTCACGCACGGGATTATGGGCTTGATAAATTTTTGTACACAATGTGGCTCCGAGATTAAACAAGAGATTCCACAAGGCGATGATCGCGAAAGAGACGTTTGCAGCAAATGCGGATTTATCCACTATTTCAATCCAAGATTGGTGGTGGGAACGATACCGATCTGGGAAGATAGAATTTTGCTGGTCAGGCGGGCTATTGAACCATGTTACGGCAAGTGGACACTTCCGGCAGGATACCTTGAAAACGGCGAGAGTGTCCTGGATGGAGCACTCAGGGAAACCAGGGAAGAGGCACATGCCAGAATAGAAAATCTGAAATCCTTTGCTTTGTTCAACATGACGCAGATTAACCAGATCTATTACATGTTTTATGGTCAGTTGTCGGATACAGATTTTAAAGCCGGATCGGAGAGCCTGGAGGTCAAACTTGTGAGAGAGAAGGACATCCCTTGGGATGATATTGCCTTTAAAGTCATTCGAATTACCCTGGAGCGTTTTTTTGAGGACCGAAGCAAAGGCAGCTTCGATTATCACATGGAAGACATCTTTTTTGAACGATCCATCAAATACCGAAGCTGAAGCAAGGAGCTCCTAAAGACTATTTGGTTCCAAAAATCTTATCACCTGCATCCCCCAATCCTGGCAGAATGTACCCGATATCGTTCAACTTCTCATCGATACTGGCAAGGTAGATATCGACGTCAGGATGCAGCTCTTCCACCTTTTTAACCCCTTCCGGAGCGCCAACAATAAATAATCCCCTGATTTTTGTACAACCGGCAGCTTTCAGGAGATCAATGGTTGCAAGCAGGGTTCCCCCGGTTGCCAGCATGGGATCAAGAATCAAGGCGATTCTTTGGTCGATGTTTGAAGCCAGCTTTACGTAGTACTGAACCGGTTTCAAAGTCTCTTCATTTCGATAAAATCCAACAACACTGACCTTAGCGGACGGAACCAGGTCTATGACACCGTCCATCATTCCCAATCCGGCCCTAAGAATGGGGACAATAGTGATTTTCTTCCCCTTGATAAATTCAGCATCCACAGAACCGGCCCAACCTTCAATAGGAGTTGTTTCGGTTTCCAGATCCTTGGTGGCTTCATAGGTCAGCAGCCGGGCAATTTCCGAAGAAAGATCCCTGAAATCCTTGGTGGATTGATTTTTCTTTCTCATTAAGCCCAGTTTATGTTTGATTAAAGGATGATCAGCAATATAAGTGGTCACAATTACCTCCGCGTATCGTTACAGGTTGTTAAGCAAGATAGTCTGGTGAGTTTTTATCGATTTCCCTGATGGTTGATCTGATTCAGACCCCGTAATCCGAGTCAATCACCTTTAGGCCGGATGTCCCGTTTGGTCTCCTATCCCTCGCCATCATTACATCTTAGCGCTTGAAAAAATCGCTTGTCAATCACAGCCGGGAGCTTTCCAGGCAGTAAAAAAAGGGGGACGTAGTTGAAATGTTGACATTTATCTTTGACGTGTTGAAATTTCAACATGTCAACTACTTTATATATAAAATCAAAGAGTAGGCACACTCCACCATCAGACACTATATTAGCAAACTCACTTAACTTTGAATTTGTCACGGTGTTGTGCGGTCTGACGCAAATATCTGTTATACCTTGTTTTCAAAGACTTTCTTGCTGAATTTGTGGACTCTTTCAATTTGAGGCATTCCTCGGAGAATTATAATAATTAGCAAAACCAGTTCCAGTGAAAGCAAAATGCTAAACCACACATTTTCGAGAAATCTCACTACCAACACATTGGATAGAATATAAAGGCAAAAAGAAACAAATACAAAACCTGTTGTGAGCCAATAGATTAGACCTGGAGGAGAAGAGATAAAACGTTTTATGCAGCATAATCGCTGTCGTTAGGTGTTCATCTTCATGGCCTTTCAAACAATGAATCAAATTTTGACTGTGTATAAGCCTCTACCGTAGTAGCCTTTTGACTCATACTGCGCTATAAGTCCTGCTTGTTTGAAGCAGGACATCATGTCATCTTTGGAATATAAAGCAAGCTCATGTACCTCTTTTAGGTGTTCAACTCCTTCAACAGTGGCAATGAGATATTGAAACTCCAGACTCTCTAAAGCCCCATTCAATCTAGATGAACCAATTCTACATATTTTTAAATCAGGTTTGTTGACTGTCAACATGCCTCTTATTCCTGTGGGAAGATTTTCAGGGGTATAGTAAGGTTCAAGTAATATTAATCCACCGGGATTAAGATGTCTCTTGAAGCATTCAAGTGTATTAATGACTTGTTTTTTTGTTCGTACATACCCTATTGCACTGTAAAGGCAAAGAACGACATCAAATCTGGAATCAATGCAGAAGTTACTCATATCACGAACCCAAAAGTTTCCGTCTGGGATCTTTTCTTGGGCAACTTTAATTAGCCCAGAATTGAGATCAATGCCACCAATTTTATAGAACTGTGACAAATGTTTTAAATGCTCTGCTGTTGCACAGCCGATATCAAGAATGCTTTCTGCTGAGGGATGGAGTTGTTTAATTGATTTTCGGATCTCTTTAGATTCTTGTTCATAGTCTTTGAATGCATAAAGTGAATCATAATATTGAGCTGTATTTAAAAACATAGTCCTATTTTTGAATGTCTGTGTTGTACAACACCTGGATCACCGGCAGGTACGCCGATGGCTGATTAACGATGAACTTTACCACGGAGCTTTGGGACAACAACCCATCGAGGGCGCTATGCTGTCCGGAGTATCCGTTTGTTAAGGAGCGCCAAGCAAGCTTGGCACTTCTGTCACGGTGAAAGTCCGTGAAGGGTAAG
>JANQLH010000492.1 GCA_028280735.1 SAR324 cluster bacterium
ACTGGTAGCGGAAAAAATGAAGGTATCAAGACAGACAATCGGAAGAATTCTGGCAACAGCACACAAAAAAATCGCAGAAGCCTTGGTAATGGGAAAGGCAATTCGTCTTGAAGGCGGAGAGATCGAATGCCATGGAGATGGCTACTGTTGCGATAAATGCCAGGCAGGGAAACCATGTCACTCGTAGGAAATTAACTGAGGTGTGGATCGATAGCATATAAACAGTGAGAACCCGGAGTTTAAGATGAAAGTATGTTTGCCTGTTAAATCAGACCTCGGCATTGAGAGTCCGATATTTAATCATTTTGGAAAAGCCCCCTGTTACATACTCTTCGATTCCGAAACCAACGAGTTTTCTTCTGTGGTTAATGATAAAGAGCAACATAAACAAGGTGATTGTAACCCGCTCTCTCCTTTTGAGAACGCCAAACCGGACATTGTTGTTGCAGGTGGAATCGGGGGTGGTGCGCTCAGTAAGTTAATCAACGCAGGAATACGAGTATTCAAGGCCGAGGGAGAGACTGTAAAAGACAATTTAAACGTGCTCACCAGCAAAGGGCTTCTGGAGTTCAGTGCGGATATAACCTGTGAAGGACATAAAGAAGGTGAAAGCCATGGCTGCCATGGAAAAGAGGCCGAACGAAAATCGGAACCGGAACCGCAACATCAGCAAGATCATCACGGATCAGGTTGTTGCGGAAGAGGTGATCATACTCATAAACACGGCACCGAAGGCTGCTGCCATTAGATTTTCCTGCATTACCAGTTAACGGTCGAAACACACAAAACAGCTGATTTCGACCGGTTTCATTTCTTTGTCGAATTCAGGCGGAAATCGATTTCCGCGGGGTTCCACACTTCCAACAGTCGGAAAACTGAATTTCCAATATTTCACCGCAACTGACACATTGCCAGGTTTTTTCCCTTGAATCCCCGGTATCAGATGAAGCTTGATAAGATTTTATCAGTGTTTCTGCCATTTGATATTGATCAGACGGAACCAGGACCTTAATCCCCTCGGTAATCTGTAATTGCGGATTCATTCCTCCGCAATCATCTTTTTGGATATATACTTCAATCAGATTTTCCTGCAAAAGTCCCTTAATGATTTCTGCTTCCAAATCATTTTGGCAGATAACAAGCTCTCTCAATTCAACATTCATGGAGTTTCCGGATTTTATTCATGGACGAAAATTACAAAAAAAAAATGGAAATCGATATAACCCGAACTCAATTGTTGTTCACTTAAGTTCTTATTTTAGGAATCTGGAATTTGACAGTAATTCCTTTATCCACATTATTCTCCGCCCAGATTTGACCCTGATGGTCAATTATGATCCGTTTTGAAATGGCTAGACCTAAACCAGTACCTCCCGCTCCATCACTGGTATAAGTACTTTGAAAGAAGTGACTGAATATTTCAGATAATTCCTGTTGGGGAACACCCATTCCTTCGTCTCTTACAAAAAACAATATTTGATTGAAATTATCGATGATCGAAAACTGAATCCTGCCTTCAATCTCAGAAAATTTCACGGCGTTTGAGATTAAATTGACCATAACCTGTAAAATCTTATCAAAATCAAGGCTAACGGAATCGTCAAAATCAGGTTCAGGAATGGATAGTTTTATTTTTTTTGCTTCAATAACCGGTTTTAGTTCTTTAATTGCTGCATCTAATATGCCGGAAAATGAATGTCGGGCAAATTCATATTCCATCCTTCCCGATTCAAGTTTCGAGAGATCGAGTAAATCGTTTAAAAGTGCCAGAAGTCGCTCTCCACTGCTCAGTATGGAATCAAAATATGAGGTGATTTTATCTCGTTCTGCATTGCTTGACCGGGATTGACCAAGTTTGGCAAAGCCAAGAATTCCGTGCATGGGAGTTCTTAACTCGTGGCTGATATTGGCAAGAAATTGAGATTTGGTGTTATTCGCTGATTCCGCCAGGTCTTTCGCTTTCTCCATCTCCTTAAGAGCTTTATTCAATACTTTGTTCTTGGCGTACAGCTCTTCGGTTCTTTCTTTGACCTTATGTTCAAGTGTGGCGTTACTCTCTTCCAACTTTTCCGCGGTTTCTGCCAGATTCTGGTATAGTTTTGCATTCTCGATGGAAATTGCCATTTCCGTAGACAACAGATGGATCGTTTTTAGCCTGTCTTCGGAAAAAGCACCTGTGACCAGGTTATTCTCCAAATACCAGATACCCACCAGGTTGTCCTGATGTAGCAAGGGTACGCACAGGGCAGATTTCGGTCTTTTCTTGTCCAGGTAGGCATCGTTGGAAAAATTGTCGTAACCTTCGGGCAGGGTTAGTACAACAGGTTTCCTGGTATGAATCACGTAATTTACGACCGACAAGGGTAATTTTGAGTGTCCGGAGTCCAAAGCGGATAGGTCAATCTCTTCTTTCATTTCTATATCCACATGGTGATCGTCAATGGAACCCGTGGCTTCAATAACCATTTTTTCTTGTTGTTTCAATATTAAAAACCCATGTTGGGCTCCGGCATTTTCCAATACAATTTTCATCAATTTTTTTAGCAGCTTATCCAGCATTAATTCATTGGAAAGAATAGTCGATGCCTTGATTATCGAATCCAGGTCGATAGCGCTTGATTCGGACTGACTCATACTAAAGCCGGGTTTGCCGCTCTTGCTTCCGGGAACTTGTATATAGTATTTTCTGGCCTTGGCGAGCAGATCTTCAAATCTGGTATCGAGGTCTTTAACCTTAGCTAAAGCACCCCAGTTTAAATAACCGGTTCGGGCCTCAAGCAGATAAACTCGTGCAATTTTCTTGTTCCCCCGGTTTAAGAAGAACTTGGCCGCTTCCTCGTTTAATATTGCCTCATTATGAACATATCGGTGCTCGGCTGCCGACTCAATAGCAATATCGTAGAGGTTTCCGGCTTCCAGGACCTGATTATCTATTTCTGCCAGTTTAGCTTCAACCAATCGGCTCTTATGCAAAAAGTTTTCAGGACAAAGAGTGGCCCATTTAGATAGTTTACCTTTCACCTCCTGCAACGATTCAAGTAGTTCGGTTTGTTTTTCATTTTCTTCACCAGGATATCTGGCTGCCAATACAAGCGCTTTGATCCAGTAGTGTTCCGCCAATTGTATCTGTCCCATCGAAGCTGCTTTTAACGATTCGGCTCTTTCCACAAATTGATACGCTTCATCCGTTTTACCGGCCAAATAACAAAGCAGTGCTTTCAAAACATTGTACCAGTGCTGTGCAGCCTTGTTGGTGCTTCTGTCCAAAGTTTCCCGGTATTTGTTTTCGTCGAATGAGTCATCACTAAAATCACTAATGCCATTAGTCATACCTTTTAGGCACATGGCGTAACGTTGTGCAATTTCATGGTAGAAAAACTGGTCGAAAAATTTTGCTTTTTCAACGAATTGGAAACACTCGGTAGCTTGTTTTTTATAGTCGTCCAGATTTTGACCAATAGCCTGCAAGTGGCGAATCATCCCTCCCAGGCAAAAGGATGCATTGACCAAATCACCATGTTCCACACCAACTTTGTAGCCATCTTTCATGATAGCGATTGAGCTGCCCAAATGCTGTCCCCAATGATTGGCAAATGCTCCGCGTGACATACTGACTTTGGTAAAAAGCTTGATGTTTTCATATTTTTCATTCAGCTTTGCCCCTAACTGCCCGAACTCATAAGCTGATTTAAAGTCACCCAGCTGTCCCCCGATGATTCCCGCAAAAGAGGCGTACCCAAGTGCTGAAACGTCACAGTTACCATACTTAAGGGAAAGATTGACAATTCGAATGAGAACCAGTGCTAAAATTCCGGGATTATAAAAATAGGCAGGTGCATCCAAATTAATCAAAATGCTCATGATACTGATGATGCGCTCATCCGTAAGTGATGGCAAATCTTGAAGTTCGGGGATATTTCTATTCTCCAGAAGAACTGTAAACTGCTTTAATTCATTTTGAATGGTGGCATGCAGTTCATTTTCATCACCGGGGAAATCCATTCCAAGCAGTTTCAGGCATAATACTCCTTCTTTGATAGCAGATTCGTACTCACCGTAATTGGTATAGAGTACAATTTTTCTCCTGCGAATAGCCACCTGGTCCAAAATCGATTCGGTTTTTTTGATCAGCATGTCGAAATTGATCATAGCCTGACCAAATCCGCCGATCTGATATTCGGTCTCTGCTTTCTCCAAATAAAGATCCCTTAACAAGTCAAAATCAGTTTCCCAATG
Source organism: SAR324 cluster bacterium (assembly GCA_028280735.1). Lineage (GTDB taxonomy): Bacteria > SAR324 > SAR324 > XYD2-FULL-50-16 > XYD2-FULL-50-16 > JAHJTV01. The sequence goes on from JANQLH010000492.1 coordinate 4,237, forward strand.
AGAATCATTCAGCAAGTTAACACCGTTTTCCAGATAAAACAGGGCAGGCTGATACGCGTTGGACGATTTTGCCTTTTTACCGGCTATTAGGTTTAGTACAGCCAGATCCATTCGTTCTGTAGGATCAGATATCAGATTTAAGGACTGGTTCAGCTGATTCAAGACAAAGAAAAGCTTTCCGGAGTTTCTAAGGTCACTCTCAAACTGGAGATAAAATCTACCTATCTTCAAATGCAACGCTTCCCTGTCTTCATCAGGGATCATCTGGTAATAGACCTGTTGAATTCTATCATGGGTGAATTGATAAAAAAGGTGATGCTTGTTCTTGGAATCAATTTCTTCTTCAACGATCACGGAATGGTAAGACCTGCCTCCTGTAGTAATGATTCCTTCCCTGATAGCCGGCCTTAGATGGGATAAGGTCTCTTTGAGAGTTAAACCACTGACCATTGAAAGCACCGAAAGTTCAAACATGGGTCCAATGCAGGCTGCATGCATTAACAATCGTCGGCTTTCAACATCCAGATTTAAGATTCGATTGGTAATGAAATCGATATTATCGGCACTGGCCTCTGATTCCATTACCTTCTGTATATCCCATTCCCATTTATTTTGGGCAAAGTTAAATCGAATATGCTTCTTGGTATAAAGTGTTTTAAACAACTCAATCGAATGAAGCGGATTTCCTGCAGTCTTTTCATAGATCGCTTCAGCTAAGACCCGGGTTTCATCATCATTTTGCTGTAATGTATCCGTCACCAACTTATGGAGTTCCCTTGCACGCCAGGGCTTTAGCTCAATTTTCGTAATGGAGTTTCCGGTTTCAATCTCTGAAATTGTGGATAGTAAAGGATGATTGCCATCCGTGTCAGTATTGCGATAAGCGCAAATAACAAGAAGGTATTTGCTTTTGTAGGAGGTTAACAAGGTTTTCAGAAAGGCAAGTGTCGGTTTATCACACCACTGCAAATCATCCAGAAAAAGGGTCAGCGGGTGGTTTCCGGAGGTGAAGACATCAATAAAATTCTGAAATACTATATTAAATCGATTTTGTGATTCCCGCGGTCCCAAGTCCAGAATCGGAGGTTGCTTGCCTATGATCGCTTCCAGTTCCGGGGCAATTTCCAGAATGACCTGGCCATTAGCACCTAAAGCCTTTTTCAACCTCGCTTTCATGCTTGACAAACGTCTGTTATCCAAAGTCAAAGACTGCTGAACCAAATCACGTATGGCTTCCGATAAGGGAGCGTATGGAATAGCATCTTTGTAGCGATCAGCTTTTCCCGCAATGTAAAGGCCCTTTTCCCTGATGATATCGGATTTAACTTCCCGGATCATTGTGGTTTTTCCATACCCTGGAGGAGCCACAACAAAAACAACTTCCCTGTTTCCCGATTTCACCCTTTGAAACCTGTCCTTCAATACCTCGAGTTCGGATTCCCGACCGTAAACCGTATCCGGAATTAGGAAATGGGAAGAAACATCATATTCTCCGAGAGAGAAAGGGGTGATACGTCCTGCTTCCTGCCATTCTTTCCAGCATCTCTCCAGGTCGTGTTTCAAACCTTTCGCAGAGTAATAACGGGCTTCCGGAGTTTTGGCTGTAAGTTTTCGAATAATGGCCAACAACATTTCATTACCCTCAGCTGATACATGGGGCAACGATTCTATATCCCTGGCAATGTGAGAGTGAATCTTTTCGAGATGATCTTCTGTCTTAAACGGCAGCTTGCCCGTCAGCATCTCGTAAAAGCAGATTCCTAATGAATAAAGATCAGAGCGAAAATCAACCGACCTGCTGATCCTTCCGGTCTGCTCCGGTGAAATATAATCCCAGGTTCCCTCAAACATCATGTCCGGTTGCACCGAAAATGTATCTTCCGTTAGAAGCGTCGACATTCCGAAATCAATATACCGAACTTCATCAGTCTTTTCGTTTATTATGATATTGGACGGATTGCAGTCCTTGTGAATGATTCGTTTCTGATGGATGATCGCCAGCCCGTCTGCCAGCTGGATCGCAATTGGAAAAAACCGATCCGGGGGCATTATATCCTGCTGGATAATATTATGAAGAGAGGTTCCACCAATATCTTCCAGAATAAGGACCATCCTATCATTCCGCATTTCAATCGGTTTGATCACCGCCGGATGGTCTATCAAACTAAGCATGGAGAATTCATGCCTCAGCTTTGCTATTTCCTCGAAGGTTGGGTATTCGGAATTGAATGTCTTGATGATAACGGGTTGCTGATTTATTTTACCGGTCGCTCTCAAAATCAGTGATTGCTTGCTGGCATGAACGGTAGATTGAATATCGTACTCAGCTGGAAAAATCATTGGTCCGGACAGTTTGCAGTGGGATTGGAAAACCTAAATATGTTTATCGCTATATTAAGGCATTCAAAAAAGTTGAAGATGACAAAAAGCTGCCCAATCAGTAGTAACTAGCCATAATAGATTTTATTGTCTGGTTTGCCCCATGGTCTGAAACGTCAAAATTCAAGTCTCGCTTAAGTTTAGAAGAAAATCGGGAAATTGCAAATGGTTTTTAAAAACTTGTTTAATTTAAGTTTAGCTAAAAAACACAATCAATTCCGCAGTATCTCTTTTATTGACTTCATTATTGATAAATTTATCCAAAGATTATTGTAAACTCTGGCAGCCGGTTTCATTTATCGGATATTTTTTTTAAAAATCGGAATGTGTGAGGTATATTGATAATAGAATCGCCGGCTAAGAAGCAAATAATTCTCAAGCTTCTCTGCTTCAAAAACAGCGAAAGCAGCAATAACAGGCCATAGGGGCAGATTCCCTTGAAAGACTAAAATCCATGTTATATTTGTGAGGCAGTATCATTCAGCGGGAAGATTTCCGGACTGAACGTCCCGTATCATATCGCTTCCTATGATCCGAATGACATGTTCCTGGCACTGTTCGGATAGTTGTTTGACATGAGGCTGTAAGCCGGAATCAGTTTCGTTACCAGGTATGAAGACGATACCTGTTGAAAAGGAGTTACCTGCTTTATTTGCTGTATATAACTGCCAGGATAGTGGCTTTTCCGTTTTTCCCCGCTATCAAATGAGGAGTGGTGGAAAGATAATAAACGCTGTCTCCTGGTTCCAGAGTGAACTGTTCATCTCCTATTTGTAGTTCGACAATACCGGACAACACATAGATAAACTCTTCACCATCATGAATCGAAGGCTCCACATCCGGGTTTTCCTCTAATTGTACTATCAAGGCTTCCATATTTCTGCCCTTAACTTCAGGGGCCAGACTTTTGTATGCGTACAGTTGTTTCTTGCTTTTTCTGGATGTTGATCGGGAGATCGGTTTAGCTTCTCCTTTCCTGGTTATGGAAAACAGATTTTGACCCACATCCGAAACCAGTCTGCTGAAAGCGCTATCCAGTGCCTTGGATAATTTGATTATTGTTCCCAGTTGAGGATTGATTTCATTTTTTTCAATGTTTTGTAATAATTCAATCTCGAAACCTGTCATCTTGGAGAGCTCTTCCAACGATATCCCCTTTTCCTCCCTCAGTTTCGAAATCTTTTCCCCTACCGCTTCAATGCTGCTTTCATCCCCTGGAGAGACTTTCCCGGTCAGGTCTTCAAAATAGTCAACATTAATGTGAGGTACATGATTGTCATCCATCATAATGATCTCCTTCCCTTTATTCCCAAATCAGTATGTTTTCAATTGCCGGCTTGTGGGGGCCTATAACCCGTTCTATCAGACGAGCTTTTGATACATGAACAGCACTTTGAGTCTGCAGTATCTAATGCAATCCGTCACCTGTTTTTCCAATTCATTTGAACATGATGCGAGCAATCACATTTTTATTTCCCGGGGATAGCAACCTATTATCAACTGAATACCATTCTTGGTAACGTTACCATGGTTGCGCTACCTTTTCCCACAGTGTTGCAAACCATCGACAATGGCCGATCAGAGATTCCAGGCTTAAGTGTATGATATTATGGTTCTTTCAATTGCTTTGTTAACCGTTTCGCTCTATGGCATACCCGATGCAGAATATAAGCTCAGAAGATTTAACTGGTTGGTTTCACTGAACAGTGCCTGAACGAAAACCAGTTTAAACCATACCAAAAAAAGCTTTAAAAGCAGCCTGGCGTTTCGGAGTTCAGTGCTTTCAGCGATCAGCTCTCAGCCGGCTTTTGCTTGTCTTTGCACTGCTGTAAGCCAAACGCTGACAGCAGGTTCATCTTTAAGCTGAATTTGGGTATCTAGTACAAGGCTGGATAAGGGTTTGGCGATTTTCTCTTCAGACACTAAATACTTAATCAAAAATTTTTAAGGAGATCTGTTATGACAACTGCATCTGAAAATCCAACATTGAAAATGAGACAGCTTTTTGATCAAGAAACCTGGACTCACACCTACCTTTTATACGATTCGGAAAATGGAGAAGGCGTGCTTATCGACCCGGTGAAGGAGAAAGTGGATCGAGATTTAAATCTCCTTAAAGAGCTGAACGTGACACTCAAGTATGTGTTGGAAACCCATGTGCATGCAGACCACATCACAGGCGCCGGCGACTTAAGGGAAAAAACAGGAGCGAAAATATACTACGGAGAAAAAGCCGCTGTTCCCTGTGCGGACGGTTTGCTGAAAGATGGCGAAGAGTTGGCGTTTGGTAATTACTCAATAAAAGCGCTTTCCACTCCCGGTCATACCGATGGTTGCACCAGCTATGTATTGGGAAACATGGTTTTTACAGGGGATGCATTGTTCATCAGGGGAACGGGTCGAACTGATTTCCAACAAGGCTCGTCGGAAGCATTATACAAGAGTATCAACTCAAAACTGTTTACACTGCCCGAAGATACCCTGGTTTATCCCGGACATGATTACAAGGGAATGTGGGTTTCAACAATCGGAGAAGAAAAGAAACATAATCCAAGGGTAGGCGGCGGAAAAACGTTAAAGGAGTTTGTTGAGATAATGGATAATCTAAATCTTGCAAATCCGAAAAAACTCGACATTTCCGTTCCGGCAAACCTAAAATGTGGACAGACAGCTTGAGTTTGAACCATTAAATGTTTCGACATACATCACCATAATAAAAGGAGACCACCATGAAGTGGGATAATATCATCAAACCTGCTGAAATAATGACTGAAGAACAGGCAAAAGCATACATGGATTCACGTAAAACAGACTCTTATCAATTATTGGATGTCCGCCTGCATGAAGAATATGAAGAACAACATTTGCCAGGTGCAACCTTGGTTCCCCTTAATGAATTAATGGAAGGAGCCGGAGACTTGGATCCGGAAAAACCCACAATCGTCTATTGCCGCTCCGGAGGGAGAAGCAGGGCTGCCGGCCAGTGGCTCGTGGAGCAGGGATTTAAGGAGGTGTACGATATCAGTAGCAATATTGTTGATTGGCTAGGCATTCAACTGGAGGGTGAATACGATTACGATCTTAATCTGATCAAAAAAGACGCAGAGTTCCCTGGTGCTTTTGCCCTGGCTTACGCTATGGAAGAAGGTTTGCAGAAGTTTTACCTGGAGCTAGAGAAAAACGAAACCGATGAAAAGAAACGAGCTATTTACAGACAATTAGCAGGGTATGAAGACCTCCATAAGGAAAATTTGAAAAAAGGATTTGAGGCAACTCAAGGAAAAGAATTTGATTCAGAAATGGCCCTGAACATCCATGGTGATGTAATTGAAGGAGGTGATCTTAACAAAAAATCACCGTTTGCCATCGTGTCAAAAATGAAAAGTATTAGAGATATTTATAGTTTGAGCCTTGCCATCGAAGCCCAGTCTTTTGACTTGTATGTGAGATTGGCGAATAAAGCTGAACAGGAGGATTCAAAGGCATTGTTTCTGGAAATGGCTGATGAAGAAAAAACTCACATGAATTATGTATCTGAAGAACTCTCCAAGCATCTAAAGGAAGTTGCTTGAAAACCACATCTATCCTCCAGGTTTGCTTGAGTCGGTTAAACGCGGCTTGAGTAACCCCCCCGCTAAATTCAATAAAATTAAAGCCTTCACGATCAACCCACCGTAGCGGTATTGCTCTAATTTTTCCTTTATTTTGCTTTCAGTTGTGATAAAATAATAGCTAATGACAGTTGTTAAATCATACACAAAATTGAATTTCGACAATAGTCCTGGTATTCTCAGCTGGCAATTTGCCTTTTAGAGCTTTTATCGTTAATTCAGGCGCGGCACCAATACGCTTCAACAATTCTAATATGACCGAACTTTACAAAATCATGATTGTTGATGACAACCCCTCCCTTTGTGAGTTGGTTTCAGAAACATTGATCGATGATTATGAAATATTCAAGTTTTATTCGGGTGAAGAGGCATTGGGACACATTGACGAAATCAAGCCGCATGTGCTGCTTTTAGACATCATGATGCCGGGTTTATCCGGATTTGAAGTCTGTAAAAAAATCAGGGAAGATGACAATCATCCCAACTTAAAAATCCTCTTCCTTTCAGCTAAATCAAGTATTCAAGACAAGTTAACCGGTTATGACGTCAAAGGTGACGATTATTTGGTCAAGCCTTTTGATTGCGACGAGCTGAAAGCCAAGGTCGGTGTTTATATCCGTTTGATCGAAGAAGAGGAAAAGAGAAGGAAGGCTGAAGCTCAACTCCGTGCCAGTGAGGATAAATATCGATCATTAGTGGAAAACTCCCCGGATATTATCATACATGCCAATCGATCCGGAGAGATTTTATTCTCGAATCAGGAATTCGTCTCCCGCCATAGCGGATCAGTGCCGGATAGTGTTTTTACCCTGGTACCCGATGACTCCAGGGAAATGGTTCAAGATGCCATTGATAAAGTATTTGACACCGGTGAGATTATCAGTATCGAGACAACTAATCTCAATCAAAAGGGAGATAAAACCTGGTATTCAACCCGAATAGGCCCAATTATCAAGGCAGGGAAAGTAGACGGTATCACCTTGTTCAGCCGTGAAATCACCGAGCAAAAAAACATTGAATACGAATTAAGAGACCACAAGCAAGGATTGGAAAAACTGGTCGAAGAACGCACCAGGGATTTGATTAGGTCAAACGACCATTTGCGGAAAGAGATAGTAGAAAAAAAACAGACTAAAGACCAGCTGCATAAGAGTGAAGAAAAATATCGCAATATTCTGGAAAGTATAGAAGAAGGATACTACGAACTGGATTTGGATGGGAAACTGACCTTTCTCAACAACTCACTTTCCAGTATTCTTGAAACCCCTACAGATAAATTGCTGGAAAGAAACATAGTATCACTCAAAGACAGTATAAACCTGGGAAAGTTGAACAAAACCCTGGACTACGTAAACACTACGGGAAATCCTTCACCGGTCATGAAATGGGAACTCCCCCTTGAAAACGGGACCTCCAAATTTCTAGAAACCTCGATTTCGCTTATCAAGGAAGGGGCGGACAATGTGGGGTATCGAGGCATCATCAGGGATATTACGGAAAGGCACGCCCATGAAAAAACCCTGGAAGGTTTGTTCAAACATGCTGTTGGCACATTGGCGCGAGCTGCGGAAGTTTTCGATCAGGACACGGGAGACCATACGGTTCGAATTGGTGACTACAGCAGGTTGCTCGCTTCTTTATCCGGAATGAACGAACAATATCTAAAAGATATCCGCATTTCCGCCCAATTGCATGACGTAGGCAAAATCCACATAACCTCATCAATGTTGAATAAAGCAGGTCGCCTTACATCCGAAGAATTTGAATCGATTAAAAACCACACACTTTACGGCTCCATAATTATTGGAAAAAATCCCGATTTTAAAATGGCAAACGAAATTGCCATGTTTCATCATGAAAAATGGAATGGCACCGGTTATCCGGATGGATTGAAAGGTAGAGCTATTCCCCTGGCCGCGAGAATTACTGCTATTGTTGACGTGTTTGACGCACTTGTTTCCAAAAGAAGCTATAAAAAGGCATTCAGTTATCTCAATGCTCGTCAAATTCTTACCCAGGGAGATGATCGCTTGAATCCTGCCGAATCTTTTGATCCGGGATTACTGAAAGCGTTTTTGGATAACTATGAAAAGTTTGTTGCAATACATGAAAAAAGCCTGGAAATCGAAAGAGAAACCGACAAGCAACAACTAAGCATTCTATTTTTGGATGATGACAAAGAGCTGTTGGATGCCATTCGCGAACATTTCTCTGATGTGGCATCGTTTTGTAATATATTCGGTTTCTACAATATCACCGAGATGCAAAGTTACCTGAATCAGAACCTCTCCTTTCAACCCCACCTGTGTTTCCTCGACGTAAACCTTCCGGATGGTTCGGGCCACGACGCGGCCGAGGATATCAAAAGCCGGTTTCCTGATGCTCACATGATCTGCATTACAGCGGAAGATGATATCGATATTAACAAAGTTAACTTATACGGACACAGGGTATTTCGTAAAAATCCCCGGTATATGGAAGAGTTTATGAACAATCTTGTTAAGACAGCAGAAATCATCAAGGAACATCATTACAATCCCATCAAACTATAATCACCTCTGAATTCAAGGCCTGCACGTTTTTTCCACTGAAACATTTTTGCATAAAGCAGAGGATGCTCTTGTGTAAGTCCGTCTAAACGACAATACTACTCCTAAATAGTGCCTGAACGGAAACCCATCAAACTCTTGCAAGAAAAGACTGAAGAGGTAGATTTTGCTTCGGAAGTTTAAGGCCTCAGCGTTCAGCAATCAGCTAGTTATTTATCTGATATTAAGTTTTTTTTGTGAATTCTGAATGCTGAAAGCATGTCAAATCTCAAGATTAATCAGTATGATAGCATCAAGGTGGAATAAGGGTTTTAGGGGTTTTCGTTCAGGCACTAAATGGTTGGTCAATTCATGAACTGTCGTAAGATTAACAACTAATAACGCATTGTGATGGATTATAAAGCCTTGATATTTGACATGGACGGTCTGCTGCTCGAAACAGAAGCTATTGCAATGAAAGCTTTTGAGGAATCTTGTGAGGCCTTTGGTCGCACCATGAGGAAGGATGTGTACCTGCAGTGTATTGGCACCAATGAACAACGATCAAGAGAGATTTTGAAAGCAGGGTTTGGGCAGGATTTTCCAACGGAAATGATCATCAAGCTCTGGAATGAAAAATACTATAAACGGGCTGTTGAACAGCCGGTTCCTTTGAAAAGGGGTGTCAAGACCTTGCTCAATCTGTTAAAGGAAAACGATATCCCCGCAGCGATAGCCACATCCACTGCACACAAAATTGCCGTCAAGAAACTAAACAATGCCAAAATATTTGGTTATTTCAGAGAGGTAGTATCCGGTGATATGGTTCTCCAAAGCAAACCTCATCCCGAAATTTACCTTAAGGCAGCTGAAAAAATTAACATTAAACCGGAATACTGTGTAGCCCTGGAGGACTCTGAAACAGGAGTTAGGGCAGCTCTTGCGGCGGGTATGAAGGTTTTTCAAATTCCGGATTTGATTCAACCCTCGGCGGAATTCCGCCAGTTGGGTCATACAATTGTCGACTCCCTGGAAGACGTTATCCCCTATCTTGACTTATAGCCACCTCAAATAAGGATTTGTAACAACGATCGAATTTCAACGTTCAGGCTCCGAAAGCATCCCGTGGAGCATTGTCGATGTTTACACTGCGGAAACCGGTTTTATTAAAGCAAAAGGATTATCATCAATTATTATCCTGACCCTGAGAAGTCAAACATACCGATTCGAATGGGGAGCATTTAAAAGATTATTTTTCAGATACCAACCTTCAATTTTCATTGGAGGAATGAGGAGTTTTTAATAGCGCTCTCCTTAAAATGGGGTGAACTCAATTCAATGGTCCAAAAAAAGCAATAACTCGAAACAAACCTTTGCGATTAGAGTATCTGATCTCAACGGTTGTAAGTATTCCAAGTTTTTTTAGTGTCCAATGACCTGACAACAATTGCAAAAATTTCCAGTCGTTCTATAATAAAACAAGTTTTCTTTTAATTTCAGTGCAGACCCTACCAGCCTTCAGGTCGATATGAGAATAACCATTCCGGCAGTATTATTCATTTTCTTCACACTGGCTTCAGTTTCAAGCCTGGCCAAAATAAACTTTTCAAACCCGGCCCGGGAAACCCTTGATATTGAAACCTTAGACATAGGCAAATCCGATTTTTTTGATTTTGTAAAATCAACAATCTTGGACAAAAAACCAGGCTTGGGCAAATATGACCGTGTTGCCTTCTCTCCCTGCGATATAGAAATCGATAATCAAAAAATCATCGATTACAGAGACCAGAAAGGAAAGGAGATCAAGTTTTTTAGCAATCCTTCCTGCAACCAAATCGTGATTCGCAGAGTGCTTGAAAACAGCTATCAATACAACAAATCCACTATCACCGGTTATCAAAACCGGCAGTGTTTATTAAATGTGGAAAGAATCATTAGCCCATTGCTTGAGTATTACACTATTATGTATGAAGAAAGAAAAAAGGAGAACTGTGACATCTGCGATTTCAAGGAGAAAGAACGAATAGACATAATTCTTGCCACACAAAAAGAAGTACTTGAGCATTGTAAGTCTCAATCAGACAACGTGATACAGTTCATTTCCGAACTGGATTCGCATATTGAATCTACTTTTAAGGTAAAAGTCTCACAATAACATCTTCATCGTGGAGAAGAAAACAAATCTTCTCCTTTCCCTTTCGTTGTCAAACTTCCCCTATCCTCCAGCTGACAGCATCTAATTAGTGTCTGAATGGAAAATCGCTACACTCTTATCCAGCCTTGTACTAGATACCGGAACTCAGCTTGAAGATTAATGCGCTATCAGCCATCAGCATTCAGCATTCAGCAGAAAGCATTGAAAGTTCAAACAAAAGCTAGCTGAAAGCTGATCGCTGAATGCTGAAAGCACTGACTCCCGAAGTATCAAGCTGCCCTTAAAGCTTTTATTGGTATGGTTTAAACTAGTTTTCGTTCAAGAACTAATTGTCTGTTGCAAATTGAATTTCTTGAATAGTTAGCTTGTGAAATATAGTTGACAGCTTCACTTTCGAGGAGTACTTTTGTACATGTTTTCTTTATTCAGCAAAAACACTTGTTCATTTTAATGGATAACTAGAATGCAATTACCAGTCAAAACGAAAACTGAAAACCATATTTGGATTCCGGACGCGAGTTCTAAAAAAAATCAAAAAGAGAAAAAAGAAGTTTTATTTTTTGCAGAACGTCAATGCGCGGTTTGTGGGAATATGATGTTAATTCCCACGGGGAGTTGTCATGTTTGCCAAGAATGCGGAACAAGCAGCGGATGTAGTTGAAGTTAGCAGATCTTAAGGGGTTTAATCCAAATAAATAACCCTCGTGGAAAGTTTTGAGGGTGTCCATTCGATCAACCTCCAGCCAGGTCTCAAACTTTCCGGTTCATATGAAGAACTGGTTTGGGATATCTGCATCGCGGTCGACGGGGTTAGGTAGACCTGCTTTCCTTCCTGAATTATTGTTTTTTCAGTATGATAGTGACCGCAAAATACCGCCGCTATTTGCGGACACTCGGAAACAAGCTGAAAAACGTCTTTCCTGTTGGTCAGTGCATACCTGGAATCCATAAAGGTACAACCACAATCGATTGGAGGATGATGAATGAACAATATTGCATCTTTTTCCAGTGACTTGAGGGATTCATGAAACCAATCAAGCTGTTGACTGGTTATAACTCCTTTTGAGCTGTCCAATCCCAATACAACCAACTCTTCATAGTGACAAACAAAATCCTGGGATTGTTGTCGGGAGTTTTTAATGTTGAATACCTTCTCAAGATTCGGCAAAACATCATGGTTGCCGGGAACAATCAAACAGGAAGACGACTGTTCAGCTAATACTTCCTTGATCCAGCGGTAGGCGCCAAGTTCACCCTTATCGGCAGCAAGATCACCACCCAACACAATCACATCAGGCACAAAACGAAGCGCTGATTCCAATACCTCAAGAAAGTTATTTCTTACATCTATATCCCTAAACAGGGAACCATCTTCCGAAATATGCAAATCGGTAATATGTGCAATCCTGACGGAATTCTTCATTTCACTATTATTGCAAATTATTGTAAAGATTAGGCAAAAGGGTATATCGCCTAAAAAAAAGCTTTTTTCTGTATGAATAGATTGCTGAACGCTGAAAACACCAAACTTTACTGTAAATATCTCTTCCCAAAAGGCCGAACGGCAAGATTTATTGGGTTTTTCGTTCAGGCACTAACTAATACCCGGTCGGAAAACCACCGAGCTCAATCCAGCTTTGCGAAGTATCTAATCAAACCGTCTTTAACTCATTTATTGGTATGGCTGAAACCGGTTTTCCTTCAAACATTAACGTAAAGGGGGCACCAAATTATTACGGGCAGCCCTCAAACAACAATAAAAAGAACTCATCATTGGTACTTATCGGGTGATTTTTAAAACCACCGATAAACAAATACTGATACTGACTATTGACAACTCCAAGCACTGAGCTTTGGGGTAAGTGCAACCGAGGGCGATATGCAGTCCGGTTTATAAATTTGTTATCCAACAATTTGCATTGTCTCAATCTTTTTGAGACTACCAAGATCTACTCTGTTTTGAGTTTTCCATAGATCGTACTGAAGCTGTAACTTAAGCCAACTTTCTGGAGTACGACCAAAAACCTTTGACAAGCGTAATGCCATTTCCGGGCTTATTCCAGCTTTGGCATTGAGTATTGCGGAAAGCGTTTTGCGTGTTACGCCGAGTGATTTTGCAGCATCGGTGATTGTTAAATTGAGGGCGTCAATACAGAACTCCCGAATAATTTCTCCAGGGTGGGGAGGATCATACATTCTCATTTTTAACCTCATTAGTGATAGTCTTCGTAATGAAGGGGTCAGGCTTCGATCTTTGGATTTTTTACAAGATATCAACGACCCCAAACCGAATACCAACAGCCTGTCCACCCTCAATTCATAAGTTCCTAAGTCACCATATCTCCAAACATTTAAAAACCAGCCATACTCAAAACAACGATGCCCCCCATCAAACTACTTGAATCCTTAAATCAGGTGACATGATACCTATTTCCCAGATTTAGTATGCTGTCCCCGGATTTAACAAGGCCGATCAAAAAAAGAGAAGGAAAAGTATACTATCTTCGAAATTAGTATACTGTCCCCAGATTTTCCGCGGATTTGTCCTTAATTGTTATCTGATAACGACTAAATATTTGACATTATTACAGTTTAACAACCGAATAAACTCTTTGAAATCCTGGTTGATTACAATATTTCCAGCTGATGTATTCGTTTCTTATGGATTCAAGGGCTTCTAACCTTTCTGCGTAGGGTCTTGATTGCCAGTATCTAAAATCGTTTTCTGCGTTTTCGATTTTAGTTTTCCTAACGACCGCGCAATCAATCTTGGTTTTCATCGTTCTAATCCAGGGGTTATCTATTGTCTCTTTCCCTTTTCTAATACAAATTCATTACTTTATAAACGATTCCAAGTTCAATTTAACACAAAAGCTCCAGTTGGAGGATGGGTAACTCGCTACCGATCAAATCCTGCTTTCCACAAGCTCCAGGTGCCTGCCAATTGCCTTGCATTCCGGTTATTAGTTAATTACCGAGCATTGACTATTGATTATTCAACCACTTGGAAAGCGCTGATTTTACAAATGAGCAATCAATAAACAATATTCAATTATTAATAGCTGCATCGATATATCCGGTTTGCAACTGTGAGAAGTGAAAAAAGCTCCAAAGGAGCGCCATATAGTAGCCAGCGGTGTCAACCGCTGGTAAGAAAATAAATTCGTGAAACGAGTCCCACAGGGACGGTACCGACCACAAGCACAAATTGTAGATGGTGTCACTCCTACGGAGCTCAGCATTGGGTGGACGACCATTACCAGCGGTTTACACCGCTGGCTACTATATATCATCCCTTCGGGATTTTAGGAAAAGATCCGATCATCTTTGGAGCCAGTTCGCAGAAACAAAAAAAGGTCTTTTGGCATCAGCCAAAAGACCTTTTTCAAACAAGACTCATTGAGGGAGTCGGGCATCAATGAGCCCGCTTTGCCAGAGTTTTAGTTTTTAGTTTCCGTATTTCATTTGGAAGGATAAGCCAACTGAGCTGCTACTGGACCATGTAAAAGCACCTAAAGGCCTTGCAGCAGCAACACTAGAAGCTTCAAGGGTTTCAATATCTTCTCTTAATTTCTTGTCTTCTTTTGTCGTCAGTGAGTTATAAAATGCGGTAATCGAGGCATTTTCGGTGATAGGATACTGATAATTTATGTGAATCGTACTGTCTACTTCTAATACGGCTAGAACATAATCCTTTTCACCCCATTCAGGAGCGGTTATCGTAGTATATTCCGCAGCTAGTTTACCTGGGCCTAAATTAGCCAGTAACCCCAATGTTATAGATGAAAGGTTTATTGCCCTTTCATCATCAGATGGACATATATTGTTATTCACAGCAGTAGATTGACAGGTTGGTGACCCTAACCCTGTTTTGGCTGATGCAGCCTCACCGCTAGCCGCTTGATAACCGATAAATGGTGAAAAATCCCCAATATTTACTTTCACTACTGCGTTAGTAATAGTGTGTGCATATCCGTGTCCCCACTCACCAAATGTATCATCAGTATTAACTGTGGAACCATCATCCGTACTACTGTCATTGTCGCCTACAGAAATACTTTGATGTCCGAGAGTTGCTTCGATCATACCGAAATTTCCCTTAAACCAAAGTACAGTATTGTTGGCCTGCGCAGAGCTTCCGCCTGAAATAATTTTGGACAGATCACCCATACCCTGAAGCATTGCCACGCCAAGCTCGATGTCTTTGGAAAGGTGGAGATCAATAGAGATACCCGGCTTTTCATCAACTACACCGGCAGTATAAAAAACAAAATCATCATCTTTATCACCAACAAATTTGTGACCAATTCCATAGGCATTGGCAGTAGCAGCAATAGTCTGTGTTCCAATCTTAATACCAACCATTGCGGCAGGAGAGTATCTAACCCATAAGTCACCAATGCTGGCTTTATCTACATAAGAACCATCTTTTTCCTGATCGGATCCATAGTTATCATCCGGATCATTAGCATCCAATTTCAGGCGCATAAAGCCAATAAAATTATACCAGGTTGTACCATCAAAATCATTTTCACCGGCTAATCCGATAAAATCCACATTTCCATGGGCTCGAGCAGTTTGACTGGACCTGTTGTTTGCACCACCTCGATCGTCAAAGCCATCTTCATACGATTTACCGCCGCCTGCTCCATTTGCATCTAGCCAATCGGCGGAATCCAACGGTGTTCGATAATCAGTCTGGGCTTTATAATATGCCTCAACATCAGCGTTAATCTTTAGTTCCGCAGCATAGCCACTAGTCGCTAGAGCTACGGTACAAATGGAAGTGAACAATAATTTCTTAAGCATGCTTACTCTCCTTTTTTTGTTAAAAGAATTTTTGAGCTAGTTTTACAAGACCCGAATACTGACGGCAGTACGGTCTGGGTTACTGCCTTT
>JANQLH010000497.1 GCA_028280735.1 SAR324 cluster bacterium
AGGCAAGGCTCTTACTTGGAATTGAGAATTCGCACCGGTCAGTTCGTCACCCACTTTGAAGCGGACTGGAATGTCAAGGAACAGCTAAAGGCCATTGCAGCCTGGCAAGCATGGTGGGAACAAAACCGGCACAAATACGGAAAAGCCCAATGGCTCTTTGCCGGAAAAGAAATATAAAACTAAAAGCGAAGCTTTCACTAAACAGAAAATCTTAAATCTAAAATCATCAATCTTAAATATAGAAGCTTTCACTAAGCAGAAAATCTAAACTGTTTTGTTGTCATTCCGGACTCCGATCCGGAATCCAGTAAAGATATGAAAAAGTAGAAAGCGAAGCTTTCACTAAACAGAAAATCTTAAATCTAAAATCATCAATCTTAAATATAGAAGCTTTCACTAAACAGACAATCTAAACTCTAAACTCTAAACTCTAAACTCATAAATCTAAAATATAAACCATGTGGTCAATCGATAACAAAACTCCTTTTGCAGTCGGACAGGCATTTACCCAGGATGATCAAACCGGGGATTTGGTTTGGATGGTCGCTGTCAAGGCAACTTTTGATATTTCCATGCAATCGTTCAATCTTGGAATTGCGGATGAACAGGAAGAGCTTCATCATAGCGAGGAGTATAGAGGAGAAGCTTTTGACAGCAGTCTTTTACATGCCTGCGATTTTTCCTTTGCGAAAAACAAAATCGATATCCTGTTGGATGCTACCGCTTACGCGCCTAATGAACGGCCTGTAACCGAACTGATGACCGGATTGATCCTGGGGCCCATAAAAAAAGTGTTGATGGTTTACGGAAATCGGATTTATGACCGGTTTCTAGGGGTTTTATATCATTCACCTCCCAGTCGTTTTTTACAAATGCCGATTATCTACGAAAAAGCCTATGGGGGTTGGGAACCAAATGAAGAATGTAAGCTTACATTTTGCGAGCTTAGAAACCCAGCGGGAACAGGCTTTTTCAGGAGAAGATCGGTTGCAATCGATCAATTGCTTCCCAATATTGAATACAAGGCATTTCCCACCAGGAGAAGAAGCAAAAAAAACAGGATAGCGGGATACGGACCCATCGCTTCCCACTGGTCGCCAAGACTTGAGTATGCGGGAACTTCCGAGAACTCGCAGGAAAGAGAGCTTTCTTTTGCCAGACCCAAAGATTTCAATCAAGCCTACTATCAAGTGGCCCCGGCTGATCAACAGCTAGCGGAATTCAATGGTGGCGAACACGTGGTGCTTTACAACCTTCACCCTGGAGTCGAAGAGATTCAGGCGATTCTACCGCGAATAGATGTGGGGTTTGAAACGCTGATTGGCAATCAAACAGACTGGCAACCGGGAAAACTACAGACGATCCTGATCAAACCGGATCAAATGAAACTCCAAATGGTCTGGCAGGCGAGCATCAGTAACGGAGGCAGTTTTTCGGACATAAAATCCACCCAGGTTTCCCATAAAATCCATAAACTTTAGGAAACCGGGTACTATATTAAATCATTTATTTTTCAGAAGGAGCAGGATGAAAACTAAAAAACACATTTCCTTACCTATCGAGATACTTCAGACAAAAACCGATCAAAAAATTGACGGATACCGTTACGGCAAAATCCTGGAGATCGACGAAACAGCCGGTGTCCTCTGGGTGGATTACGCAGACAACCCTTTAAAGGAAAAACTATCTGCGCAACTGGCAAGCCCTTATCTGACATTGGACAACCTGAGGGAAGCCTCTGTCCGTCCTAATATCGCCCAGCTGGAGTTTGTCGAAG
The DNA here is from genome assembly GCA_028280735.1 of SAR324 cluster bacterium. Lineage (GTDB taxonomy): Bacteria > SAR324 > SAR324 > XYD2-FULL-50-16 > XYD2-FULL-50-16 > JAHJTV01. The sequence continues at coordinate 1,778 of JANQLH010000497.1, forward strand.
GGAACCCGGCCAAACCCTTGGTCCGGGATATTTATTTTTCGCTGGTCGATCAGGCAAAGGAAAAAAGAGGGGAAATCGTCCAGAAAACGATTCGCCTTAAAGCGGATCGCATCGTTCTGGAAGGCGATAGCGAGGTGATTATCAAAAGCGGCAACGTCAAAACCGTTTATAAAGCCGTCGAAGGCAAACTGGTGGAAGAAGCCGACGACATCCGATCAACAGCCAGACGCAATAACAAGGTCCAGGGTGGAGTAGTCCTCATCAATTAAAGGTACTATGGAAGATACATCTCAACCGACTATTATCCGGGAAAGCTATGTAGCCGGGAAAAACGTGCTGACTGTTACCACTGCCCGGGCTTTTCTCGAATTGTGCGACGTTTCTTACCAAAAAGTCCATGTCCCTGATCTGTCCCCGGAAGAAGCCTACAGGAAAAGGTTGCTTCAAAATACAGTGGAAGATATGGCTTTTTTCTTTCAGCAATATCTCCGGTTACCAAGAGCTTTGAACAAGGATAAAAAAGCGAGGTATATCGACAAGAAAATCACTGGGTTGCTTGATGAAATAGAAGAAAACCTCGGCGAATATGAATCGGGCCTTGTTCAACAGCTGAAATCCGAGGAAGGCACCATGTTAACAGCGGTCGTGTTCATTCTTGCTTCCGTCGATTGCGAAAATCCGATGTCACCCTTCTTAAACAAAGTGATGGCGGAGTTCGCTACCTGCGACGATGTACGTATGCCGTGTTTTATTGACGGCCTCAGCCACGGATCTCATCCGCAAGTGTCAAACGGAATTATGTTGATACGGGAAATAGCCATGGAGAGCGTCAAGATAGCCTGCGAAACCATCCTGCAGAACAGAGAGCATACGGGAATCGGGATAAATCGCCAATCTAAAACCTTAATTCAAAAATAGAAGATGTATATTGTGAAATGCGGGAACCGCACTCCCTTGGGCGAACGAGCCGGGACAACCGCAACCGGCGTCAGGACCAGATTTTCGATGATATCTCTGAACCGGGAGTATGAGGATTCCAATTGGGAACCGATTCGGCTTGGGTTGGCGGAATATGTTCACAAGATAAAACCTATCGAGGAGCAATTCAACGAACTGGCCCTCCCCGCGTTGCTGGAAACCTTGTCATTTTTCGAGGATAACAACATCAACCCGGGAACAATCAACGTGATTGTGGGATTGCCGGAGACCAGGCCGGGAATTCATGACTATTTGGAGCAAATGGTAACGGCTCATCTGATGAAGTCTACCGAGAAAATGCCCGGTAATATTGTGTGCCAGACCATATCGGCAGGTCATACGGCAGCACTAAAAGCAATGGACCGGGCAACCGGGGAGATGGAACAAAATGACTTTTGTATCGTCGGTGGTGTGGATTCCTACCACGACCGATCCACCATTCGTTGGCTGGAGAAGGATGTTCAAC
>JANQLH010000020.1 GCA_028280735.1 SAR324 cluster bacterium
ATGTCAGAAGTCGCAAAAAAGATAGAAATCGATTCATTTCATATCACAAGTACTTTCAGAACAGCTGCGGATCAAGCAAGAATTATGTATGACAATTTAATTGGCAGTGGTAAAGGCCAAGGTGTAGTTGCTCAGAAAAAGCTTTATGGAACAAATGGGAATAAAGTTATAACAGTTTTTGAAATGCTTAAGAAAGAAGAAGAGGAGGCAGACGATATCAAGAAAGGGATGGAAAACAAGGTTAATGAAATCATGAATGCTGGAGGGTGGGTTTCATCTCACAACAAGGATTGGGCGGATTGGAATACTTTTGATATAGCTCCTTCTAAGATTCCTAAAAATAAACACGATGCGTTTGAAAAAGCGGTTAGTGAACATCCAGATATACATAAAATAGTTCCTTATCCAAAAGATCCAGCCTTTCATATTGAAATAAAGCAACCAAAACCATAATCCAACAATTTGATATGAAAATAACTAACATGTGTTTTGTAATAATTGTGTTATTAGTTTTAGCTAGCCAAGCTACATTAGCTGATCAGTTTGAACCTCATAAATCTGACATATACGATTTTTCGATATCTAATGATGGCAGATATTTAGTTACAAGTTCATCAGAACCAAAAATAATACTGTGGGATTTGCTTACTGGTGAAATCAAAAACGTTTGGAATGAGGTTACCCATCCAGTTGCAAAAGTGGTTATCAATAATGAAAAAATTGCTTATATCAAAGATAATACAAATTCGATATTTATTTTAGACTATGGGAATAAGCTATTAAAGAAAGAAATAAAACTATCATCTGAACCTCGTAGAATTAATATATCAGGGAATGGTCGATATTTAGTTACTGGTCATGCAAAAGGAAAAATCATGATCTGGGAGTTTGATACTAATAAATTTGTAGGAGAGTTTAGTCTTTCAAAAAAGACTATAATAAACCTTCTTTTTTTTAAAAATAATGATCAAATTATTGTAAGTGATACTGATAAAAAAGGGGAGATCATCATTTTTGATATCAAATCAAAAACAATAATTCATAAGTTGAAAGCACACAATCATCGAGTAAGAGCTATCAGTCTAACCAATGATGGTAAGATGATGGTTACAGGGTCGTATGATAAGCTTGTGAAACTATGGGATTTCAAATCTAAAAGACTTCTTTCTACTTTAGAAGGCCACAATAGCAAAGTAAGCAATGTTGCAATTTCAAATGATAAAGAATATGCAGTAACAACTTCGTTTGATAACAATATGGTAATTTGGGATATTCAATCCAGAAGTATTAAGAAAAAAATCAAAGTAAATTCTGATATAAATAAGGTATCTTTTTTTCCTACTGGACATAAATTCTTGATAACATCTAGTAATCACATTGAAATTTGGGATGCAGAATCAGGTCTGACCATTAATCAGTTAGGTAAACTATCTCTACCTGATTTAGTTAAGAAAAATGTAAATAATAGGTATAAAACTTATTCTGCAGATTCATTTTGTAAACTCAATCTAGATGGTAATGATATCAATGACTACTCTATTGTTCTAAAAAGTAATAAAAGCGAAACCATAAAATATGTTGTAAGTCTGAATGGCAACATAGTAGAGATAACTGAGATAGAATCATCAAGCTCAGAATCAAATTGTTTCAAAAACAAGCAGGTTTTAGATTATAACGAACTTTTCAAAAATCAGGAAGGTTTTCACGGGCATATAGAACAGATTAGTAGTAAAGATACTGTTTGTAATTTCATAGATGAAACAGAAGCAAAGTGTTGGCAATATGATTCAAAAATAAATAAGATGGTTCCAGTTGGAGGTTGGGCTCAATAAATAAAGGGTAAGAAATGGAATTGTGGAATTGGGTCGGACCAGCGCGGTGAGCGATAAACAGGGAAAAGTCTATAAAAAAAAGGACCTTTTGAGGCCTTAGAACCTACTTTTTACTGCCAAAAGCCGCCTTTTAAGAATTCCAAACAGGTTGATCAAGCCGAAAACCAGATGTTTGTTTAGGTTTTTTTTCCGATTTTTAGAAACTAGTGGAACTGTTAAGAAATTCTAAAGGGGTCAGGCTTGCGTTATTGTGTTAATTGTTTTTGCTTTTTAAAAAACTTCGGTTTTCTGCACTTTTCTTTTCTATTGACGAGCAGCAGATCATGGCACGCAAACCACGAATTCATTTTACCGGGGCTGTTTATCATGTCATGCTTCGAGGCAATGACGGACAAGCCATCTTTTTCGATTCCAAGGACTACTCCGTTTTTGATCAACTACTAGCCGAAGGAATTCATGGGTTCTGTTGGTTGCCTTACCATTTTCACACGGTGGTTAAAGTGGCCGATACCCCGCTCTCCCAAATCATCGGAATCTGTCTTTCAGTATACCCGTTGGATCAATGCATGAGAGACAAGAACCGGTCACCACTTTGAAGGAAGGTATCAAGCGATTTTTATTGATGCCGGCAACTATCTACCGGTACCGAACAGAAGCTGCTAATCGATGAACACCTCAAGCAGAATGCAGAAGCTCTGAAAAATCCAAAGATCCAAGCCTGACCCTTTCACTAAATGCAAGTTTGCTCTGGGTGGCAAATGGGATCCCTTAAAACCGGGCACCCTCACAAAAGATTCTGTTCCGGTACAAGCTTTGAAGGCAATGGGCTGGAAATGGGGTGGAGAGATCAAGGGGCGACAAAAAAAGAATCTTGAAAACAAAACCTCGAATTCTGACTACCGCATTCTAAAGATAAATAAAACCGGCCGAAAGCTCTGTAGGAGCGACATATACCTGTCGCTCCTGTTTGCTTTTTTGTCGATCGGAACACTTAAAAACGATGCTTTTCGTCTCAAAGGTTATCCAGGATAGGATGCAAATCATTTAACTTATGGCAAGGCCCTACATATCAGAACCTGCCAAACTCTGAATCATCAAGAGTTATGGTTTTTCTGCTTTTGTGTTTTGTAACAACCGGTAGGTCTTTCCCGGCCTCGATTTGCGGTTCTGCTTTAACTGGGACAACCGGTTTGGGTGGGTTTTCAATGCTCTGTTGCGAGATTTTTTTCGTCAGTTGTTTCAATTTAAACCTGCCGATAATATCTCTCATCACGTCAGCCTGCGCTGAAAGCTGCTCTGACGCGGAAGCCGTCTCCTCAGAGATGGATGAATTCTGTTGTACAATGTTGTTTACCTGATTCATCCCCTGGTTGATTTCGGCAATACCTTTTGTTTGTTCACCTGAGGCAATGGCAATTTCTGCTACTGAATCGTTGATTTTGGCTACAGCTTCACTAATTTCCCGAAGCATTTCCGCAGTTTTATCTGCGTTTTCCACTCCTTTTTCCACTTGTCTGGTGGAATTGTCTATCAGCTCAGTAGTGCTTTTAGCAGCTTCAGCACTTCTTGCAGCTAGACTCCGCACTTCTTCAGCCACAACGGCGAATCCTTTACCATATTTACCTGCTCTGGCGGCTTCCACTGCAGCATTCAAAGCTAACAAATTGGTTTGAAAAGCTATCTCATCAATGACTTTGATGATCTTGGAAACATCAGCGCTGGTAGTATTAATTTCACTCATGGATGAAAGCATCTCTTTCATTTGATCATTGCTGTTTTCAACAACTGCTAGTGTTTGTTCAGTTAGCTGCCTTACCTGCAGAGCACTATCACTGTTTGATTTGGTTTGGGATTCCACTTCGCTGAGTGAGGAAGAGGTTTCTTCCAAACTGGCAGCCTGCTCTGAAGAGCCGCTTGCCAGTTGTTGAGCAGAAGCAGCCAGTTCTTTTGAACTTATTGATACCTGGCCAGATGATTCATTCATACCGGATAAGATTTCATTCAAATTATTGTTCATCTTTTGCAATGCTATTCCCAGAACGTCTTCATCTGAATCCAAAGAAATTGTCCCCGAAAGATCCTGACTGGCAATCGCTTCAGCCAGGTCCACTTTTGCTTTCAGCTTATCCACCATAGATGCCAGGGATATCACGAGATCTCCTATTTCATCATTAATGTCCAACCCCTCCTTGCTGAAATCAAGTTCCAATTTGCCGGAAGCAATCACATTGATGCTGTCTGCAAGGGCAAACACTCTTTTTGCAATGCGTTGGGCGATGTATCGGGACAGCAACAGCGTTGCCATCACCGAGACCACCATCAAACCAAAATAGAATAAACGTAACCTCATCAGAGAAGAATTGGTTAATTTTGTATCGACAAAGAAAACCACTTTCCAATCAAGGGAGGGAATGGAACTATAAATCATTAATTGTTCAACGCCCCCCAGCTTCACTACTTGATGCCCTTTGCTTTCCTGCAACATTTCAGAAATAACAGGTTTTAGTTCCGGAATCTCCATCAAATTCTTGTTGACCAGGTCCGGGTTTTGGTGGGACATGGCAACTCCTTTGTCATCGATTAAGGCGGTAGAAATCAGATCCAACTTCAGGCTCGATACCTTTTCAATGACCTCATTCAGATAAATATCGGTTCCTAAAACCCCCATGAACTCCCCCTTTTCGTCTATCAAAGGGGATGCAATCGACATGGTGAATTGCTTGGTGTTTGAATCGGTATAATATTCCGTAAAGACCGTCTCCATGCTGCTTCTGGCCTTTTTGTACCAGGGGCGGACAGTTGGGTCCCAACCTTCAGGAGCCAGCCAATCCAAACCAGCATAAAACAGCTTGTCCTTAGTCCCAATAAAAAGAAAGTCTAGTACTGATTTTGTTTTATCAAGCACCAGATAGGGGTTCAAAGCCTTACTCTGCGACGTCAGTGTCGTAAAAGTGGAGCGTTTTTCGAACATCCTGGTGGAGGCATCCACCACACTTTTCCGTTGTAAAAACCAACTTTCGATATCTATTGCTGCATTATCCACTCTCAGGGTCAATTCATTCAAAATGACTCCTTCGATCTGATTTTTTTTATAGAAATAGCCGATAAGTGAAATCACGGTCAGCAGTGAAAAAGTCAACAGACTAAAAACAAGCATCATTTTAATGCTGATACTATAGCGTTTTCCGGTAATATTATGATGTTCGACTGAAGTCTCCATGGTTTCCTTTGATAATCCTGGCTCCGATACACAGCTGATTGATTTTAGTGTCTTATACAGCATCTCAATGCATATGATCCTTCATTTTACCGCATATCTGAGGAAATGCCAAAATAAAAAAAGCCAATAAACACCATGCTTGAAATTGTCCTCCCAGCATAAAAACCGAATTTGTTTTATCGTTTTAACTGCTCAACGACGGGCAAAAAAATAATAAAAAACGATAAAGATATGCCTGAACGTTGCGTATAATCTGTTCACCCAGCTTAAATAACTATATTCACTGGATTCATTAAACGATTCACTTGGTCCAAATAACCTTGAAAAAAACGACAAAATCACAAAAACAAGCAGAGACTCCCCTAAAAAAAGGGTTCGTACTACTTAAGAAAAGGAGTTATTCAAACAGGCGGTTATCGAACTCAACATTGCCCTTGAAAACAATCCGGTCCCTGTTCAGGCAGAGCAGGAAGATATGTTTGAGCTGTACAAATCCGTGAAGGGGGTCAGTGAAGGGGTCAGGCTTGGATCTTTGGATTTTTGCTGCTATCTAGCTATTATCAAATTGATTCTCTATCCAATTTCATTTCAATTCCAAAGCTGAGTCCTTGGTACACAAACCCGGAATTGGTTTCATTGATGTGGTATATCACCTAATGCCTCGCGGTTATGGTAAACAAGCTATTTTTTTAAACCTAAGGATTTTACAACCCCCGGTCAGTTGGCAGCGGAAGGTGTCAAGCAGTTTCATCATCAAATCCATGGGCCCTGTTGGTTGCCTAATCATGTTCACACGGTAGTTGAAGTAGCCGATATCCCCCTCTCCAAGACCATCGGAATCTGTCTTTCTGTATACCCGCTGAATCAAAAAGCGAGAGAGAAAAATTAGGCATCTCTTACAAGGAAGGTATAAAGCGATCTGAATTGATGTTGACAACTATCAGTGAAAACCGGGTTCGGGTCTTTAATTTTATATTTTTCACTGGGATCTTATAGTACTTTGAAAAAAGTTTTTTTTACCATTCGTCTATTAACTCCAAAATTAGTTTGGGAAAAAAATATGTTTAAAATAATAAAAAAGTTCAAATCTCTTTTAATTGGCTCATTTCTGTTAATCCCACAAATCACTATGGCTGAGCTGGCAGTTCGGCCTATGTTGCCGACCGGCAACCTTGCCTATTTGAGTATGACAAGGTCACCAAATTTAGCTGATAGCTATTTTTCACGCATGTCTTTTGGAGCTCCCTATCAATTGGAAGAAGGGGGGGAAAAGAGCTTATGCAGAGTATTCCTTTGCGGAAGGTGACTATAGTGAAGGTCTTGATACTGAATACAATATGCAAGGAAACAATATAGGTGGTGGATTTGATTATAAACTTAGTTCTGGTTATGTCTCGGTCGGGATTAGTCAATTTAAATACGATTTTGAAAGCGAACCATATGATAACCGGACTGATGGATACGAGGAAAACTTCGAATACACTATCAGAAATATCGCAGTTCAGTACATTCACGAGATTACCGAAGATACAACAGTGGGGTTGCAAGTAGTAAATCAACTTTTTAAGCGAAAAATGTCGGAATCCGTTGAAACGGGAACACTGTCTTCTGGTACAAAAGAGGATACTGGTGAAGGAGAGGTTTCTTATCTAATAAATACACTTTTTTCCAGAGTTAAACTCAGCGAGCTTTTCTTCTTAGGGTTCTCTTATGCACCCTCTGTTGAGCAGAAGTTAAAACATGATAACAATAAAAATAGTGAGCTTATTTTTGGAAATGGTGCCGATTTCAACATTGCATTTGGTCTACAGACAGAACGATTTGCCTTGGAAGTAGCTGTCCATCATGAAACAGAGCAGACGGAAACAAGAGATGGTCGAGTCATGGGAACTTCCATGTTTGGTGAATTTTTGATAGGCGATGATTTCTCGATGCTTTTTAAGATTGCTCAAAACAATGAAGATGAAGTAGAGCGTGAAGGCACAATATATGACAGTGTAGAACATCAGTTTGTCCACTTTGGAGCAAAGCTGGATACTAGCGTGGCTACTTTCTCAGGAGATATTCGGTCAGAGGTCGACAATAGTGAAGATGATTCTCTTTATAGAGTTTTTGTTCAACTATCCGCGGTTTTTACTTTTTGATTAATTTGCGCTTAACAGGCTGGTTCTGTTCTTACCGGGAGGGATTGAGGCCAAAGTTGACGGCTGAATTTCGGGGATTGATGACAAAGGAACCAGCCAAAAAGGGAGGCAAACTATGTCGGAAACTGAAAATCACCTATTGAACGATCTTCACCAGATGAAGACCCTGCTGGATTTTATGATCAAGGGTTTTGCAGCCTTGGGCACCAACACCGCAGACCGTAACCTGCGTCTCACAAAAAACGAAGCCCGGCAGGTCGCGGAAAGCGCCCACGACATGGTGGATCAAATGATCAGACGAGTGGAGGAGGCCTATAAAAAAGATTTCCGTAAACCTGAATAGTATATGAACTTAGCGACAGGAATAGTTGCTGGTTGCTGCCGGCGACTATTAAATTTAGAATTCAGGAAAAAGCCCTCTTAGTTCCCTATGTCCAACCAAGCTGGAAAAAATCCTATAATTACTCCTTTTCTTTCTTAACCTGCCGGCAACAATTGCAGGGTTTCTGTTGATCTGTTTCGCAACTTGTCGGACGTCTGCGGTTGATTGTAAGTGATCAAGATCAGTTGAATACTTTTGAGGAATTAAAGCATTCATCGTTAATCGATCAGCTTCCTTTTCCTGCTCATTACCTTCTATCTCTAAGTCGTCCAGATACCATCCAGGATCGTTTTCTGCTTGAATGTGCTCTTTAATGTGCATCAGTTCATGAACCAGGGTGAACCAGAAATAATCCAGCCGGTCATACCTTAGTGTAAGAGCAACAACGGGCTTTCCATCCTTTCTTTTCAAGGCAGCGCCATCCAGATAGGTTTTGGGCAAATGTTTCAAAACAATCATAATAATTCCCGAATCAGCCAGATAATCACGCGCAAGAAGTGGACTGTTAGGCAACCTTGAAAGCCCTAACAGGTAATCAAACCACGAATCGTCTAACTCTTTGAATTCCACCGTTTTGGCAAGCTTGACTTTATTCGCTAGAGACCAAATCCTCATTTGCCATGCAGAAAGCGCATAAACATCGTTTTTTGAACTACCACGCAGATTGCTCCGTTTTCTCCTAAGCATGATGACTTGATCTTGCGGTAATGCGGATGTTGAAATAAATGCATGAACAAGTTCTTCTCCCTTTTCCTTGCCTTCTTTGAAATCACCTTCAAAAACTTCAGAGAAGTACCCTCTTTTAAACATCTCTTTAAATGGATATTTTTCCCATTGAATTTCATCGGGGAGATTTGCATCTTTTTCCTGGAGAAGTATCTCTGCAGGAATTCCCAATCCTTTATGCAATGATCGAATCATCTTCAAACTTAAGCTGGTATTTCCATTCAGCACATCTGATACCTTACCTCTGCTTCCTATAAACGGAATCAAATCTCTTTTTGACAAGCCTCGCTGATCCATTTCAAATTTGATGGCTTCAATCGAATTGGGCAGTTCAATCTTGTATTTTTCAGTCTCATATTTTTCTATCAATACAGCCAAAACCTCTAACTCATCCGCTTCCTGTGTGCCGGGATCAGGGTCTATCTCCATCAACGCACTGGCCCTTTCCAATGCTACGTCATAATCCTTTTCTGTTTTGATAACTTTCATCGCCTCCTCCTTTTTAGTCTTAGCCAAAACTCTTTCTTTCATACTCAGCATGAGTTCCTATCCACTTTATAAAAACGATTTTACTTTTATAGGAGACTTTGACCACTAATCGATATGAGTTCCCTTTTATGTTAAATATAACAATGTTGTTTGTTAAATAATCCGCCGAACGATATTCGTTCTTGATGTCTTGCGGACCTGACCAGCTCGCTGCTTTTGTTTTGTGATACCAGGATAAAATCTGTCCCTTGGCGTCAGTATGTTTGCGAATAAACTTGTCTAAAGTTTTCCAGGCAATAACATTCATTTTTAGTGATTAATTAAGAGTAACTTCATTTTGTTACAAGATCATTGTTAAATGTTCCTGTTTTTAAGTCAATATAATTGTTCCTATAAATGAAACATTTCCAAAAAAGGAATATTTGATAAAGGCGATGGGCTTGGATCTTTGGATTTTTCATGAAGGGGTCAGGCTTGGATCCGGAAGAAGTATTGAGGAGAGTCTTAAAGGTTATTAGCCCGCATACCCAGGCAAAAGTTGAAGGTTGCTTCAGATTTAGCGGCAGAGTTGTTTTAGCCGATCGCTTGATGTTTGACATGCTTTTTGTATATCAAAAAGTAGACTTTTTGACAAAAATGTCGGATAGTTCGATTTTATAAAAAAACCAATAATTGTTTTGGATCACTGCTTTTACATCAAAGGATTCCAATGCTACTAAAATATGGAGCACGTAATTTTGCTAGCTTTAAAGAAGGCTTAATAGTCTCATTTGAATTAGGCAACAAATGCCCTACTTCAATATCAAAAGGCAAAAAAGTAACTAACCTTTTGTGTGTTAAGGGAGCAAATGGGTCTGGAAAAACGAATGCTCTAAAAATTATCTCTTTCATTGCAGATTTTTGCTGCAGATCTTTTGAATATAAACCTGAAGATGATTTGGAATTCGATTCATTCTTTTTCAATGATGATCCGACAGATATTTTTTGTGAATTTGCTACCAATGGTGCTCAATACTATTACGAAGCACAATTGACTAATTCCAGGATTTATTCTGAAACAATGTTTAGAAAGAGAAAAAAATCCACAAAAATTTTCGAAAGAAAAAACAATCAACTATCATATTGTATTAATGAATATAGTGAGTTAAATACGGTAAAACTGCGTTCAAATGCCTCAATTATCAGTACTGCTCATCAATATGAGATCGATCAAATATCCTCTATATATAAATTTTTCGATAGCATTAAATGTAATGTTATAAGAAGTGGACGATACGAAATGATTTCTGATGAGGGTTGGATTTCCAAGTTTTACTATGATTACCCTGATGTGTTTGAGTTTGTAAAAAAAATTATTAGAAAATGTGATTTAGGAATTTCAGACATCAATATTTACTCCCGAGAAAATGAAAAAGGAAATGAAACATATTTCCCGATGTTTACCCATAAAGCCAATACTCAAAATAACGAGCTTCATTATATTTTTCAATCCAGTGGTACAAAAGCTCTGTTTAAAGTGTTGATGTGGTACAAATTGATAATAGACGGGGGAGGTGTTCTTGGTTTAGACGAATTCGATGTAAACTTCCATCCAGATATTTTACCCGTACTAGTTGAATTGTTTGATAATGAGGAAATAAATATAAAAGATGCCCAATTAGTGTTTACAACACACAACACGAAAATCATGGATCAAATGGGTAAATACAGAACCTTTCTTATAAACCAAGAAAACAGTGAAAGCTATGGGTATAGGCTTGATGAAATCCCCGGGGACATTTTAAGGAATGATAGATCTATAGCTTCAGTTTATAGAACTGGAAAAATTGGCGGGGTTCCGAAAGTATGAATAGATTTGAAAACAGAAGAAAGAACGCGTTTCTTAATAGCCGACCAATAGCTAGCATTGATGATAAAAATGATAAGCTATCTGAATTGTGCAAATTCAATTTTCATTACATGGATTTTTCTCAGTCAGCAGGGCAAAAATTTGAAGACTGGAACCAAAAGCAACTAACAGATTTATTGAATAAGTTAAAAAACTACTGTGGTCGATCACTTTCCTATTGGATGACTCAGTTTGTAGGAGGTGGAGGTAAACGCAGTCGTAAAAAGCGGCACCACATATTAGAGATTTATGACTGCTATCCAGCAAAAACTGAATTTACCGAGCCGAAAACAGTTCCCCATCAAGCAAGTTGGGCACGATTTAGGCTTGAAGGCAAAGTAAGGCTAATTGGTTTTGTTCTTCCAAACGAATATGACGCTCAGGAACATGTTGGAACTAAAAGGAGGTTCGATTGCAACACCTTTTATGTTGTCTTTTTGGACCAAAATCACGTTTTCTATAAGTCCTAACAGCAAGTTTCGTTGAGATCAATGAAGGGATCATGCTTGCAGCTTTGATGTTTCGTAAGATTAGGATGACCTCAAACTGAATACCGACATCGCGTCCACCCTCAATTCCAAAGTTCTCAAACCTCCAAATATAATACCCCTGGCTAACCGCAAAACTCCGCCATCCTTGAAATCAATCCAACAATAACAAACAATTCAAACCGACAACACTTCAATCTATCAGTTCTTACGATCCGAGTGGCAAGCAATATCGCATGTTTACTATCGATTATCTCTATTCCAGTGAGATAAACAATTGAAATTATGTATTTGTAGAACCACCTTCATATTATATATCTTTCAAAGACGTATTAATCAACTGAAGCTTAAATCCTCTTAACCAGAAGTATAATTCAGTATGTCCCGGTTCTCCTTTTGCTCACCCACGCCCTCTTCACCTCGCTTTGTGCCGGAAGCCAGAGCTCGCGATGAGTTTTATTGTGGTATTGATATTGGTTCCAGGTTTACTAAAGTGGCGATTATTGATGATCTTCACTTGGTTTCCTACACAATTCTTAACACAGGTACATCCGTTGCGAAAGCGGTAGAAGAGGGGCTGAACGGGATGATTGAAAAGCTTGGCATCAAGGAATCGCAAATCAAGACATTAGTTGGAACCGGGTATGGGCGTGTCTCGCTGTCGTTTGTCGACAAAACCGTGACCGAACTTACCTGTCATGCAGCAGGATGTCATTTTGTAAATCCCGAAATTCGAATGGTCATTGACATTGGTGGCCAGGACACAAAAGTCCTGAAGCTGGACGATCATGGATCGATGGTTGATTTTGTCATGAACGACAAATGTGCTGCAGGAACCGGGAAGTTCCTGGAAATGGTCGCCCGAACCCTGGATATTGACCTGGAATCGCTGTCCAACCTCTCGGATCAATCCGTTCAAGCTTGCGATATTAACAACATGTGTGTCGTGTTTGCCGAATCCGAGATCATATCTTTATTGGCAAAGGGTGTAGCTGCAGAGAATATTGTGGCCGGTATTTATGAATCTTTTTCCCGGCGAATCGGCAATATGGTTAAACGGTTAGGGATAGACAAGCGCCTGGCCTTTGTGGGAGGAGTCGCTAAGAACAAGGGCTTGAAAGACAAACTGTCTTCTCATCTTGAGATCCCCTTTTTACCCATGGAAATAGATCCTCAAATCACTGGAGCCCTTGGTGCAGCTGTGTTGGCAAAAAAACTAAAACGGTAGGAAAAAATGACATTTAACATTACGGAAACGCTGGATGATGTGAGCAGCAACCTGGCAATCAACCTGGATCTGGCCAAGGATGAGGGGAAAAAGGTTGTGGGTTGCCTCTGCTCTTATTCTCCAAAAGAACTGATTCACGCCGCAAAGGCAATACCGGTTGGTTTATGCGGCTCAACCCAGGGTCCCATTGCCAAGGCAGAAGAAGTGCTTTCTGTCGATCAATGTCCTAAAGTGAAGGCAACCTACGGTCGCGCTATTTCCGGCAGTTGCCCGCTATTTCATCTGGCCGATTGCATTATCTCCGAAACAACCTGCGATGGTCGGAAAAAGATGTATGAGCTGCTGGAAAGGGAAAAACCGATGTATGTAATGGATCTTCCCCAAAAACCGGACTCCGATGCGGCATTGGATCATTGGGTAGCAGAGGTAAAGGCAGCGCAGAGATTTCTGGAGCAGCAATTGGAAGTAACAATCACAGATGATGATTTAAGGCGCGGGATCGATTTGGAAAATCGTCTGCGCCAGGCTAAAACAAAGCTATTCAACGTTTTGAAGCACAACCCCTCTCCAATCTCCGGTCTGGATTTTACAAAGATCATGACCAAATTGAACTACAGCGCAGATTACGAAGCCTATATCGATGCCTTGGATAAGTTTCACGGGGAATTGGAAGATCATATAGTCAACGAGGATTTTGTCTGCGATAGCGATCGCCCCAGAATTCTTTGGACCGGCCTGGGAAATAGCCTGGGGTGCAGCAAAGTTCTGGAGATTGTGGAAGAAAGTGGCGGTATCGTGGTTTGCAGTGAAGGGTGTGGCGGTGTGACGCGCACGGAGGATTTAATTGAGCTTGGAGAAAATGAAGACCCCATTAAAGCCATTGCCAAACGTTACCTGAGGGTGACTTGTGCCTGTATGACCCCAAATAATCAACGCCTCTATGATTTGGAACGATTGGCAGCCGAGTTCCGGGTTGATGGAGTAATCGATTTAGCCTGGCAATTCTGTCAGCCGTTTGAAATTGAATCTTATCGGGTTCGGGAATTGGTTACACAAAAGCTCAATCTTCCTTTTCTGCATGTCGTGACCGATTATTCGCAGTCCGATACGGAACAGTTGAGAGTTCGCATTGAGGGTTTTTTAGAACAAATAAATACGAGAAAAGAATATGCCGTCGGTTAACGCTTCCAACATCAGTAAAATATTCAATGAGGAGAATAACAGTGAGCCTATTCAAGCGCTCACAGATGTATCTCTTCACATTGACGACAACGAATTTGTCTCCATCATCGGACCCAGCGGCTGTGGAAAATCAACCTTCCTAATGATGATTGCCGGCTTGGAAACGCCGACAAAGGGGAAAGTAACATTGGACGGTGAGGTTATCGATGGTCCGAATGGAAGCCAATCCATCGTCTTTCAGGAATATTTGCTATTCCCCTGGAAAACGGTCAAACAAAACATCGAATTTGGTCCGGTCTTGAAACATGAGTCCAGAAGTTCCTTTCGCCACACCTGTGAGTCACTCATGGAATTAGTAGGGTTAACCGAGTTTGCAAATCATTATCCCCATGAATTATCCGGAGGTATGAAGCAGCGTGTGGCTATCGCCCGGGCGCTGGCCTGTAAACCAAAGGTTTTGTTAATGGATGAACCCTTCGGTTCCCTGGATGCTTTAACCCGGGAGATGTTGCAGACGGAACTGCAGAATATCTGGTTGAAAACCCGGTGTATGGTGCTTTTTGTCACCCACAGTATTTCAGAGGCCATTTTCCTTGCAGATCGCGTGGTGGTCATGAGCAAACGTCCCGGCTCGATCAAAAAGATCGTACCAATCGACTTGGAACGCCCCCGCACCCGAGATATGCATACCGGCGCTGCCTTCAAAGAATATGAGCAGATCCTGAAAGAAGCCGTCTGGGAAGAGGTGACAGCATGAATCCAATTGCATTTGTTAAATCAAAGTATCGTAAATTGATCTCACCGTTGTTGATCCTTATTATCTGGGAGGCCATCACCCGGCAGGGATTTGTCCCCGCATGGTTTCTGCCTGTGCCCAGCGTTGTCTTTCAAACCCTTTTTGAGATGATTGCATCAGGCGAACTGATATACCACGGTTATGTCAGCCTGGGACGTGCTTTTGTCGGATATAGTCTGGCTGCGGTTATCGGCGTTAGCTTGGGAATTGTGATCGCTTGGTCCCGCTTGGTGGAAGATTTTTTCGATCCTTTAATCGAACTGCTGCGCCCTCTTTCCACCTTTGCTCTCATTCCCATTTTTTTCCTCTGGTTTGGTATTGGTAATACATCAAAAATCTTACTTATTTTTAAATCCTGTTTTTTTCCAATTATTATCAACACCATCGCCGGTATCAAGGGGGTTGACCAAAAACTTATCATGGCAGCCCGCTCCCTTGGTGCTTCTGGTCTGCAATTGTGGATCAAGGTCTTGCTGCCGTCCGCCTTGCCGATGATTATTACCGGAATGAGAATTTCAACAGCCATCGCAATGATGTCTCTCGTGGGTGTTGAAATGTTGTCCAGCGATTCCGGCCTGGGATTTCTCGTCATCGATTCCCAGCGCACGTTTGATACGGAACGTGTCTTTGCCGGCATCATCGTTCTCTCTTTGTTGGGCTTTTCGCTGGATCGGTTAGCCAGAAAGGTGCAACGGAAAATTCTGTCCTGGCATGTAGAAACCTCATTGGCGGGGAATAATTAATACCACCTGCAGAAAGCAGGACGTTTTTTAAATTTTTGTAGCTATACAAAGAGATTTATCACCACGAAGACACGAAGGCCACGAAGAATTGAATGGATTGATAGAAAAAGCTTCAACCATTTATCAATCTTTTTGATTTGAGAAAGGTCAAAATGAAGACTTTGAATTCTCCCTAAGTCTTATAGCTTAGCAAATCGAGATCTGAAGTTAGAACCTGATAAAACTTCGTGTTCTTCGTGCCTTCGTGGTGAATTATTACAATTTTTTTTATGGAGTTGTAAGAAATGCAGTTAAACGCTTCGAGAATTCTCCTTATCGTGTCGGCCATGACTTTGCTTTGCGTGACCCCGGCGGTGTTTGGCAAGGAGGGTTTATCAGAATTACCCACAGTAAAAATCGTCTATTGGAGAAGTATTGATGATCTACCACTGTACGTCGGTGTAGAGAAAGGCTTTTTCAAAGAGGCCGGTGTGAATGTTGAATTGGAATACATCAGAGGGGAAACGAATGTTCTGGCCGCTGTTTTAAGGAATGACGTCAATGCGGGATTTATCTCCCTTGCTTCTCTAATTAAACTGGCGGAAAAGAAAGTACCTATCAAGGTCGTGATGTGGATGGGGCATGCCCATGAAAAAACAAAATGCGGTATTCATGTGGGTGCACAAACCAAATATCAAACCCTTGAGGATATCCGGGGGCTTAGAATTGCAACCTCCGGCAGCATCAACGCAAAAACCCTGCTTCATCATGCTCTCGTCAAAGGGGGGCTCACCTGGAAAGATATCCGTCCGTTGTGGGGCGGACAGCCGGATAATCCCATGCAACATGAAGCCGCGCTGCGATCAGGAGGTATAGACGCCTTCATTGTTTGAGACCCCTTAGCAGCCATGCTGGAATCGCATGGAGCAAGTCGTATTCTCGCATCCTTTCATGATATAGTGCCCAATTGGGTTTTTGCGGGATTGTATTTCTCAGACAGATACATCAAACGACATCCGGATAATATCCGAAAACTATTGAAAGGGATGGTAAAATCTTTTGCGTATATCAAAACCAATGAACGGGACGCCCGTAAACTGCTTCCAAAATATACAAATGTTAAGGAAGAACTATGTATGATCGCTGCCCTGCGGGAATATGAACCCGTTGAACCTGTTGAGCGCATAAATATTCAAAAATCACTGATGTTAAAATATGGTTATCTCAAAAGTGATGCTGATGTTGAAGCGATGCTTGATTATAGTTTTATTCCCGATCAGCTTAAGCAGAAGCAAACATCGGGAGAGTTAAAATGAAGCAAATTGGCTCATTAACTAAAATCGGCCTGATCTCCCTTGGTTTGGTATTAGGTATGATTCTTTCCGATGTACAGGCTGAGTCCCGTTTTGAAACCGGATTTAGGAGTATTCCCTGGGGAACTCATAAAAATCAGCTTCCGGACCTTGGGCAGAGTAAGAAATCGCTAAACAAGATCTATAAATCAGGACCTTCGTCTCTGCTTTTTATGCAGGGTAAAGGGAATCTGACCCTGGTTTTGGATGGTATCCCCCTGTTGTCGATTTTCATGCAGTTTAACAACCAGGTTTTCCGCGGCGTTGATCTGATTTTTAATAAGGCATACAGGGAAAAGATTTACACGATATTGAAGCAGGAACTGGGATCGGAAGGAATTACTGAAAAAGGGGAAACACAATGGCAAACCGCCAATATCGGCATTCTCCTCACGGATCGGGAACTTATCGTCTCTCACCAGCCCCTTTAATACCATATTTAGTGCGAAGGTTGAAATCAAACAGCCTCAAAACAATGCAGATTCGGATTCGCAGTCTTGTACCAGCGGTTAACACCGCTGGCTACTATATGCCGCTCCTGCGGAGCTTGATACCATTTGTAAGTGGTAACAGTTAAGCTGCCATATGAGCAAAGGGGTCAAGTCTGCTTTTGACTTAACTAATAAATTTGGGGTTTAAGGTCGGGTTCAAATTGAAATTAGGAGCATGAGGTAAGTCAAAAGAAGACTTGACCCAAATTTTGAAGTACGCAGCGCTTCAATTTATAAATAATTCATCATTCCTCCAAAGATCTGAATTACCGGCACTTACCAGATTCCATCTTCCGAAGCACATTCTTTTTTTTAAGCAGATATTCAAACCAACTTATACCTGAAAGCTTGTTTTGAATGAGTAGGAGTTTGACACAAAAATCAAATCTGGTTAGAGTATCAACTATGAATCAATTTTCGAACTTAATTTGATTGTAATATACTTAATTCATAAACCTTTTTATAGCTTTTATGAATTCTACTCTATCTTTCAGAGAAATCAGGTATCGAGAAAAGAGGAAGAAAATTCTGCAACATGCGGCCAGAATTTTTGCAAAAAAAGGATACGAGAAGGCCTCACTGGAAGAAATCGCATCCCGTTTAAAGCTTAGTAAGGCGAGCCTTTATCATTATGTAAAAAGCAAGGATGAGGTCTTGTTTTTAATTCAGCTGGAAGCCCTGGAAGAAATATTAGCTGTCGTCGAAAAAGTTAATGCGACCGACAAGAAACCTTCGGCTAAATTGAAGGATATCGTGACACACTATATCAAGACAGCGACCCAGAAAAACATCATCGGAGCTTTAAGGCAGCAGGAGTTGATTTTACCGGAAAAGTGGCGTTCAAAAATCATCTCCAAACGTGACAAGTTCGATGAAGCCTGCCGTAAGATCATTGAACAGGGTATTGCCGCCGGTGAATTTAAGGCTGTGAATTGGAAAATGTCCTATATGGCTTCCATGGGAGCAATGAACTGGATCGTGAAGTGGTATTCCCCTCAGGGAGAGCTTTCGGTGGATGAAATTTGTGAAGCCATGGTGGATTTTATTTTAAGAGGATTTGGAGCAGATGAGGCCGTCTGAGGACTTATCCGTTGGATTTGTATTAAAACCGTTAATACTTTGGTGTAACAAAAAATCAAGGGAATGATATGGGGCAGGATAAAAAAGAGCATGCATCGGTCAAACCTGGGCCGTTGGAAGGAATTAAAATAGTTGAATATGGCGTTTTTCATGCCGGTCCGGGCGGAACTGCAATTTTGGGGGATTTGGGAGCTGAAGTCATTAAAATTGAAGCACCTGCAGGTGACCCGATTCGTTATTGGACTGATGTTGGTTCGATCGACCTGTCCAAAAAGGATGGTGAAAGTATCATGTTTGAGGTCTCCAACCGAAACAAGAAAAACATCTGTATCGATATTAAGCGGAAGGAGGGTAGAGCTGTTTTTGAAAGATTAATAGCGTCAACTGATGTATTTATGACCAACCTTAGAAAATCCACCAAAAAGAAACTGGGAATAGACTACGAACCAATAAGGGCTTTAAATCCAAAGATCATTCATGCCAGTGTTTCCGGTTATGGGTCGGAAGGGATGATGGAAGATATCGGGGCCTTTGATCCCTTGGGCCAGGCATGTTCAGGCATGATGTTCGTGACGGGACAGCCGATTCCCGCACCTTTGCAATTGGGCATCCTGGATCAGGCGACCGCGATCA
>JANQLH010000046.1 GCA_028280735.1 SAR324 cluster bacterium
GAAAGCAAGTTGGACAGCACCTGCCCAAGTCGAATGGGATCACCCACCAGGTTTTCCGGTATCGTTTCATCGATATGATAGCTGTACCGCAGTCCTTTCATGACAATGGAACCGGAGAAAAGGTCCAGAATGTGTTGAACCATCTTTTTGAAGTTGAAATCCACGGGATCGATTGAAAACTTGTTGGCTTCGATTCGGGAAAGGTCCAGAATATCGTTCAAAATTTTGAGCAGGACATTACCTGATTGTGAAATGGTGCCAAGGTATTTTTTTTGCTGCTCGTTCAACTCTGTATGGAGCAGCAAATCTGTGACACCCAGTACTCCATTCATGGGAGTTCGTAACTCATGGCTCATGTTTGCCAGAAAGTTGTTTTTGGCGGTATTCGCCTTTTCCGCAGCTTCCTTTGCCTGTAGCAATTCCTGCTCAAAAGCCTTACGGGACGTTATATCGATGACAATTCCACGCATTCCGATTGTTTGCCTGTCCCTGGCAATTCGCCTTGTATATATAAGAACGGGGTGTTTTTCACCGTCCTGCCCCTTTAAAATAAACTCGTTACCTGTCGGTTTTTCGTGGTTGGCAATCCGTCGTATGTTTTCTTTGACAAGAACCGAGTCATTGCCAACGAACAGATCAGCCGCAAACAATCCCGCGTCTAAATCCTTTTGATCAAAGCCGATCAGTTTAAAACCGAACTGGTTCAGATAGAGCAGTTTACCCTGTTTATCCATTTCAAAAATTGTTTGAGGCAGCAGATCAGCCAAGTCTCTGAACCTTTCTTCACTTGCTCGCAACTGCTCTACAATGGTTATTCGTTCCAGGATTTCCTGTCTTAATTCTTTGTTGGTTTTTAGCAACTCCAATGTTCTGGCTTCGATCCTGGATTCCAGGTTCATTTGTGCTTTAAGCAGGGCTGATTCAGCGGCTTTACGCTCGGTAATCTCTATTTCCAGGGATTCCTGCTTTTTCAGGAAATTCTTCCAAAACTCCATTCGTACCGCTTCATAGGAGTAAGAGAAAAAGGTGACCAACACAAACACTCCCGAAAAGCGTATTTTGAACGCAAAGGAATAATTGTAAGAAAAGTGGGAGATGGGGGCAAAAAAGAGAATCAAGCAGATGCCATACACAATTGTTGTCCAGACCAGACCTTCGTTTTTCTCTAAAAATGAAAAAGCCAACAAGGGAAAACAAAACAGCCAAAATGATGAATATCCCTCCATGGAGCCGTTTATAACCCAAAATAGGACAATTGAACCGTATGCCAGGCAAACGAATCGGTATAGAGAAATTCCCCTCTTCATTTTTCTCAAGACAACGAAGGACAGTGCAAGAATAACACTGATGAGGACATCCAGCACTCCAAATTGATAATTTCCGATAATCAAATGAGAGACACCAAATCCAAAAAACGTCGGAATTGAAAGGATAAGGAATACAATGTAGATTCGGCGTTTGCGTTTCTCTTCCAGATCAACACTGTTTCCCAATATCAAAAAATCCAGCAATGATTGATGAGGGTCTTTTATACGCATCGTGCAAAAGGTTCGGAGGAGAATATTAATCCCGGGTAACAGGAAGCAAAACCGACGAGAGCTGATTGAGGGATTACATATCCCCGTTGTGAATCACGATTAATGGATAGTCGATCCAAACTGTTTTCACAAGCGTAAAATGATCCCTGTTGAAAATGGGAGTAAAATCGTTTGTCGGCTGGTTTGAGTCAAGGTTATCACCCTTCACTATCAAACCCTTTTTATATCAGATTTTTACACCGGAAAGCGCCGGGGCTCCAAGGCTTAGCCGGGCTCAAACTGTCCTTACTTGTAAAATAGATCCTTTACAATATTTCAAGTTGTCTGCTAGGAAACGAAGGAACCACCAATAATATAGTCAAGTTACTGAAATAGCCATCAAACCTGATGAAGCAGTTTCATGCTATTTCAAGAGTGATGATGACGAGATTGTTAATCAGTTGAAAGAAGAGGTTGACAGCTAAAGATAGGAAGTTAGACTAACTACAACGTTTTAGAGTGAATAAAGCTGATCGTTCATCGACAACCATGGTTTTACCGAACAGAAGCCGGTTCATTTACCGGGACATGTAAACTAATACTAATCGAAAAGCTTTAAAAACATATATTTACCTAACAAGAGTAATGATCATCAACTGCTCCCAACACCAGACAATGCGGTATGTGATCCTTGTTTTTGGAAACGGATGTTACCAATCCCCCATCGAGATTTGGTAATTGATAGTTTTGAGTGAATCAAATGGAATTTAAACAGCGTTGTGAGGAAGACATCGCAGAGGGGCAACGCCTTATTTCATTATCAGTATTTTAACTCTTAACCGTGTGCAGTTGCTTTTAAATTGCTTTTTCGAGGTTTGTGTATGTGTGATACTTTCGTCTCTATCGTGCCTGGAAATAAAGAGCGATCTGTTTTTTTCGGTAAAAACAGCGATCGTGAACCAAATGAAGCCCAAATCCTGGAGTTCCATCCTCATAAATCCTATTCCACCAAAGAAAAAGTACACTGCACCTATATTTCCATTCCCCAGGTTAGAGAAACAAACGGAATTTTGATTTGCCGTCCGTTCTGGATGTGGGGAGCGGAAATGGGGGCTAACGACAAGGGCGTAGCCATCGGCAATGAGGCTGTTTTTACTAAAATGCCCTACAAAGGTTCCGGGGGGTTAACCGGAATGGATATGTTGCGTCTGGCCCTGGAAAGATCCGACACCGCGGAACAAGCCCTGGAGATCATTATCAGTTTGTTGGCCGATTTTGGTCAGGGGGGGATTAGCGGTTACAAAAACAAAAGAATGGTTAACCATAACAGCTTCATCATTGCCGATCCTCACGAAGCATGGGTATTGGAAACAGCCGGAGATTTGTGGGCAGCCTTAAGGGTGAAGGAGCACTATGCCATCAGTAACAGGCTGACCATTGGAAAGGAATTCGATCACAGCCATCCTGAACTTATCAATATGGCAAAGCATCTCAAGGTTTTAAAGAAAGGAGAGGATTTCCATTTCGCGGATTGCTTTTCCGATTGGCTGCATGGCAAGTTTTCTGCTTCCAAGGCCCGCAGGAGAGATACCTTGCATGACATTACCAAACTGGCCGAGACCGCTGATATCTCGTCTGCTTTTGATATCCTGAGAAAGCACAGTGAAGAACCTTATGACCCCTCTTCTCATCTGCTACAAAACTCCATTTGTTCGCATGCCGGTAACTCGTTGACGCGTAACACGGGAACCACCGGTTCATTTGTCGCTCATCTTCGCACAAAATATGATTGCATTTATTGGGCAACGGCCACTTCCACACCTTGTACGAGCGTTTTTAAACCTATTTGGATGAATGGGGAGGTCATTCCTGATCTCGGACCACTGCCGAAAGGTCAGTTTAATTCAAAATCCTACTGGTGGTACCATGAAAGAATGCATCGAACCTTGCTCAAAGACTTCTCGGTTATGGCGGAATACCAACCGGAAAGGGACAAGCTTCAGGCTTCTTTTGTCAAACTGGCCTACCGGGTTAACGATAAGGAGCGCTATTCATTCACTTGTGATGCCTTTAAAAAGTCACGGGAACTCACAAAAAAGTGGTGGAACGCACTGAAAGAATCTCCGGGGAAGCCTTCTTCGCCGGGTTTTCTCTATCGAAAATTCTGGAAAAAACAGAATCAGAAAGCCGAGTTGTTTTTGTAGATTAAATGAAGTTGGCGTAGGTTTCCTTTATTTGTTCTAATCCTCGACCGATATTAGTCTCCAGCTCGGACATCAGCCTGGCTTCGTCTTTGTTCTTGATTGCTTCCAATATATTGGAATGATCCTGGTTGAAGAGAATGCAATTGTCTTTTTTCTGCCGATGCATATTCAGGTACGCTTCAATCATTTGAATTAGTTTTTGGACAATCATATACAAATGATTGTACCTGGAAGCTTTGTAAATTGTGTCATGAAACGAGCGATCCAAACAGTAAAACTCGGGAGTCAGGGAGTTCATTTCCTCATGCAGTTTTTCCAGCTTCTCAACCTGCTTTTGATCAAGTTGGTGCATGGCATCAACTGCCATTTTAACTTCAAGGTTCACCCGCATCTCAAAAATAGAAACGATTTCTTCAAATTTGGGGTGATTAGCGACAATAGCACCTTTGTACGGAATGTTCTTTACAATACCTGATCGGTCTAGCCTGAGTAGAGCTTCTCTTATCGGTCCCCGGCCGATATCCAACTCTTTTTCCAGATCTGTAAGCACAAGGCGGGTTCCAGGTAGTTTCGCCCCTGATAAAATCATCTCTCTAATTTTCTCATAGGCTGCCAGGGATTTTAGTAACGACTTTTTACCACTCACTATGTTTTACTCCAAAAAATGGGATCGTTCTTTTTTCCAAACCTAAATTGTTAATAGAATCGAGATTCTATGTCCAGCTTTGCACCTGCAAAATCATACTGATCTGCCTGATAACGGAATGGACAGCCCCTGTGTTGCCTATTGGATCGACCAGGAGGTCATATTTTTCCCTGCTTTCACAATCGCCACTGTTTCCTGCGCCAGGACCTCTGATGCGTCTATCATGCTGAAAGGCATGTTCCGGCACACCACACTCAATTCGGTGCAGGCGATAATAATCACATCAGCCCCTTTGTGAGAGATATTGTAGAAGGCATCGGAGATAATAGTATCCACCTCGGGGCCGGTTATCCCTGCTTTGATCATCTTTATACCCCGGAGCAACAACTCCTGATATGAGTCATCCGGATAGATGTCTTCAATTCCGTGCTGTTGGAACTTTTCCGAATATAGCCCGGTTTTTATAATGGCGGTTGAACCTGCAATTCCCACTTTACGGCTTTGAGGATAGGACTTGACGAACTCGGAAACCACAAGGTCGATAAGATTAATAACCGGAACCGTAACGGCATCAACCACATTCTGATAGTAGTAATGGGCTGTGTTGCACGGGATTATCAAAAAATCGGCCCCCCATTGCTCCAGCTTTTTTCCCATTTCAGCCATATGCGGCCCCGGGCATTCGCCTGTTTCATCAATCAGGGCTTTTATTCGTGAGGGAACTTTCGGATTGTTGTCAACAATGCAACGAATATGATCAATATCATCGTTAGCGGGTGTCAGGCGGATGATTCGCTGCATGATATCTACCGTTGCATCGGGACCTAATCCCCCGATTATTCCAACAATTTTTTCCGGTTTTGAAGGTGTCGTCATGTCGATTTCGCTTGAAAGAGAAGTTATCCGGCAAAGCGAAACTTGCAGCATTGAAAGGATTGTTAGGAGGGCGATACCCGTTCGAATTTGCAAGTTTCGCTATTCATGAACAGCCTGGCGGAGTGTTCCATTATTGCCGGATTTACCCGGCAGTTATCTATTTATCTGAAAGTATCCAGGTAAGCATACAATGCAGGTGAACCTCCTGTATGGAGGAATAAGACATTGGCACCTTTCGGGAAAACGCTTTTGCGAACCAAATCAACCAACCCGGCAGCCGCTTTTCCTGAATAAACAGGATCCAGTAAGATCCCTTCCTTGGAAGCAAAAAGCTTGACGGCTTCAATCATTGAGTCTGTGGGAATCGAATAGCCGGGGCCAACGTAATCATCGTAACAGACGATTTCCTCTCGAGGAATTCCGCTTTTTATTTTAAGAGATTCTGCCGTCTCTTCCGCAAGTTTGTAAACTATCTCTTCCTGCAGATCCTTAGGGCGGGAAACATTGACGCCACTGACGGGAATACCCGCATTCATACCAACCATTCCCGTTACCATACCCGCATGAGTACCGGCTGATCCGGACGGTACTACAATATGGTCGACCTTCAGCCGTGCGTCATTCAATTGCTGTATCAATTCGACAGCACAGTTTACATATCCTAAGGCCCCGATTGCATTTGAAGCTCCACCGGGGATAATGTACGGTTTTTTGCCCTGTGCTTTTAACTCTTCTGCGGTCTTGTTCATTTCAGCCACCATATCTGAACCACCTTCAACCACGCGGTGACTCTTCACACCCAAAAGCTCGAAAAGAAAGTTATTTCCACTGCCATCCGCCTTATAGCTTCCCTTCACGCGCTCTTCCAAAATCAAATGGCATTCCATTCCCTCCTTGGCGGCCCAGGACGCAGTAAGGCGACAATGGTTGGATTGAACCGCGCCGCAGGTAATCAAAGTGTCTGCACCTTTTACCAAAGCATCGGCAATACAGAATTCAAGCTTACGGGTCTTATTACCACCGGCTGCACCGGGGAGCAGATCATCACGTTTTACGAACAGATTGATGTCACCACCCAGGGCTTCTGAAAGATTGGGCATGGGTTCTACCGGTGTTGCACCTTGCAGGTAATTTCTTCTGGGAAACGATGTAAAATTCATGAATTACTCCTGAATATATTGGTTTGTTAATTTGATGCTACGACAAGACTTCTTGAAGGCATTCCTCAATGATTTCGGTAATGGTTAAACAATCCTCTTCACTAAATGTGAGAGGAATTCTCATATCGCACATGGTTTTCAGGATGCGCTTGGTGTTTTTCAGATCCGGCAGTTTGCCCAGGTACTGCCAGCTGGTGTAGGCGCTGGTAAAGCCAACAGGTTCGCTGTTTCCAAACCATTTTAATTCAACACCCCTGCTCAAGCAAAGATCCAGAAATCGTATGATGGTTTCTTCGTTTTGACCCGGTAAAGAGAACTGAATGGAACTGCCAACATAGCTTTCTTTGGGATGACGTGAAGGAATGCTGATGCCTTTCATTTTTACCAGGGCTTGTTCAATCAGCCGGTATCGTTTGTTCCAGCGACGACATTGCTCATCCAGGTTTTTCAACTGCGGTCTTAAAATGGCTGCTCTTAAGTTATCCATTCTACAGGAATAATTTGGCGTCAGCTTTTTAATCGACTCAAAAACCTCCAATGGGGGACGTGCGGTGTGTCGTTCATATAACATGTAAGAGCCGGAATAGATGATGGCTTTTGCCATCAGCTCCGGATCATCAGTTACCAACAACCCTCCTTCTCCCGAATTAACATGTTTGTACGTCTGGGTGCTGAAACAAGCGGCTTTTCCAAATGTTCCCGATTTTTTCCCATCCCAGGATGCCCCCATGGTGTGGGCACAATCTTCAATCAACTCGACATGATTCTCGGTGCAGATCTTGACGATCTGATCCATGTCGGTGATATGCCCCCTCATGTGAGACAGCAGTAACCATTTGACATCGTCGGCTGCCGCTTTGCGTTTAAGGTCGTCCAGGTCTATGGTATAGTCATCAACAATATCAACCAGCTCGATACTAGCTCCGCTGTTCTCAATGGCCCCGGGAACAGGGGCGAGGGTGTAGGCATTACACAAAACCTTGTCGCCCGGCTGAACGCCTATACTTTTCAATGCCAGATACATGGCGCTTCCGCAAGACGCACAGGAAAGACAATATTTACTCCCCATGTATTGGGCGAATTCCTCTTCTAACAGGACCGCTTCACCTTTTTCATCCTTATCCACATTGTAGCGGTGGATCTTGCCGGAGCGAAGGATATCCAGGGCTTTTTCGATCCCTTCTTCGGATATGGGCTCCTGCAGCGTGAAGTCTTTGGTAAAGCATTTGGCATCGGTTTGGTTCATATTATTTCCTAATCGGTTTGTGCTTGGCAGTTTATCCTTCGCGTGGAGCTTTATTAAGGTCTATTAAGTCAAAGTGATTGGTTATCGGTCTTCCGGGAAAGTTCCGCTGTCTGTTTAACAAACAAATGACACCTTTAAAACTTATGTAAAAGCTGATCAAACAAGATCAACCAGAACCTGAAATATACAAATTAATAAGATTTTTGCTTATAGACCTCAAAATCCCAGTTTTCATTTGGGAAATATTTATTCAATCGCCAATCGCAGGCCCTGGCGTGTCCTTCCATTCCCTCTACGCGAGAAAGCCGGGACGCAGCTGCTCCAACAATGCGGTTGGCATCATTTGTCAACTCTTGATAGGTGTATATTTTCAAAAATTTATGAACATTGAGTCCGCCTGAATATAGACCGGCTTTTTTGGTGGGTAAGATGTGATTGGGCCCTGAACACTTGTCCCCATAAGCCACGGTGCAACCTTCACCCAGGAATAGTGATCCATATGATTTTAAATTTGCCAGCCACCAATCTAAATCCTCGGCAAGAACCTGAACATGTTCAGCTGCATACTGATCGTTAACCTGACACAGTTCCGCTCGGTCTTTACATAAAATTATTTCACCGTAATTCTCCCAGGAAGAAGCTGCCACCTCGGGCTCAATCAGATCGGAGATGATCTTGGGAACTATTTCCAGAACCTTTTCCCCAAGTGACCTGCTGTCAGTGAAAAGCCAGACAGGCGAATCGTAACCATGCTCGGCCTGGGATACCAGGTCAATCGCAACCGTCATGGGATCTGCGGATTTGTCTGCGATGATGGCAGATTCCGTAGGTCCGGCAAAAACATCAATGGTGCAGGTTCCATCACCGGACAGCAATGCTTTGGCTTCAGCCACATATGCATTACCCGGTCCGACCAGGATATTGGCAGGCTTCCCGGTGAAGAGACCGTAAGCCATGGTAGCAACGGCCTGTACACCTCCCATTTCAAGAATCAAATCCGCCCCGGAAATCTCCATGGCATACACTACGGCAGGAGCAATGCTGTCACCTCGCGGCGGAGAACAGGCTATCACAGTCGGAACACCGGCAGCCTTGGCCGTGGCAACGCTCATAATGGCAGAGCAAGCATGTGCAAATCGACCTCCCGGAACATAACAGCCGGCAACATCCATGGGAATCAACTTTTGACCAAGCCGAACGCCGGATAACGACTCCGTTTCAAACTCCCGAATACTGTTGCGTTGCGCTAAAGCAAAGCGAGAGATCTGCTCATGAGCAAAATGTATATCATCCTTGATTGATTGCGGAACTTGATCAATCAATTGCTGCTTCTTTTCCGCACTCAGAATAAACTCCTGATCCCAATTATCAAATTTCCTTGCTAAAGCTTTTACTGCCTCTTCCCCATTTTCCTTGATGTCGGCCAGCAAATCCTGGACAATCTGCCTCTTCTTGCCGCTATTCTCCTCGGCGGTAGCTGTCGATTGTTTGATATACTCCATTGTTCACTCCATCTGTATCGGTTTCATTAATAATCTAGAAGTATCAAGTGCCTTTTTTTGTGTCAATTATTTTATGTAATATTTCATAAAATATTTTATAAAATAATTGACCCGCATAGTTTTCAAAATTGTGGGCGAAACTCATTGTTCTGTCGATGAATCCGGACTTAATAAATAAGGAATTGCCTGAATTGGGCTTTCCGGGCTGTTTTTCGGAACATCTTTCATGTTTTTCATTGTTGTTTGCCTGGTTTTTGGGGAGGGTAATTTTGCTTCGGACTTCCATATCGCGGGAATTCTGCTTCGCCTTTGCAGGTCGGTTTATACAGCTGTCAGAACTCTTTTAAGACCGATAACAACAAAAGCGGGGTTTTTGTTGGTTGCTGACTTAAGAAGTTATGTTTGCAAAAGCTTTTTAGATCAGTCGGTCCGCTTTGTATTTCCTGCTATAAATCACTTTTTCAGGTGATGATGACAAGTCGAACAGGAGTTTAGAGCGGGCACATGGTTTTTATGTTTTGTGGAACATCGTCCCTTCCACAAAGCGGATTGTGAAAGGAACAATGTCTGATGGAAATCGTGTGATTTTTTTGAATCTTAAGACATAAACCGGCTAACCAAAAACTGAGTTCAAAAAGTTGGGAAGCCATAAGGTTAGAGACGGAACATATGCCACGATAAAAACAACCAAAACACTGACGAAAACAAAAGGCAAGGCATTTACGGAGATTTTTTCTATCGAGGTTCTGGCAACACCGGAAGCGATAAACATGTTTTCTCCCAGGGGGGGTGTGGCAAACCCGATTTCACAGCAACAAACCAGTACAATTCCGAAATGAATGGGATCAACACCCAGGGTCACCATAACAGGCAGTAGCACGGGTGTTACCAGCATAATGGTTGCCAGTGTCTCCATGAACATGCCCATAAACAGAAGGAAGAAAATTACCAGTGCCCAGATGAGATAAATATTGTCGGTTAAGCTTAGTAAACCGGAGGCTATCAGATCAGGTACCTTGTTTATGGTCAGCAGTTGCCCAAACGCCAGGGCGGTGAACATGATGATCAGTACCCGACCCGTAATCCAGGTTGTGCTCTCAAGAGCTTTCATTACTGCCTTAATCTTGATTTCCTTGTAGATGAAAATACCTACGAACAAGGTATAAAAAATCGAGACAATGGCTGCTTCGGTTGGAGTAAAAAATCCCGTATAGATTCCGCCAAGAATAATGACCGGCGTTAACAGGGCCCAGAAACCCTCTTTCATAGTCTGATTAACTTTCTTGATCGAAAGCTTTTCTCCGTCACCCTGGTATCCCTTTTTTTTGGCTCGGAAAAAATTCATGGTCAACAGTCCGACAGCCAGCATGACTCCGGGAATAAAACCGGCAATAAACAGATCAGCTATAGATTCTGAGGCCGCCACTCCATAGATAACCATCGGTATGCTTGGTGGGATCACGACACCCAATCCTCCGGAGGAAGAAGTGATAGCCCCTGCATAACCTTTGTCATACTTATGGCGCACCATTGCGGGAATCATCAGCATTCCGACTGCCGCCGTGGTTGCGGGTCCTGAACCGGAAATAGCTCCGAAAAAGAGACAGGATAATACAGTCGAAGCAGCCATCCCGCCCGTGAAAGGGCCGGCCAATGCTTCAGCCACTGCCACCAGCCTTCTCGAGATGCCTGCAGATTCCATTAGGGCACCGGATAAAATAAAGGCAGGTAAAGCCATGATCGGAAAGGAGTTAACCGAGGTGTAGGCGATTTCAACCAGCCCCTCCATTGGTTTGCCGCTGATCAGCATTCCTGTCATGGCGGACGCGCCAAGGGAAAGTGTAATGGGCGCTCCTACCAACAGGAGAAGTATAAACGTTATAAATATGGCAGCTGTTACAGTCATGTTTTTTCTCCATTCTCAAAGCTTTTTTCGTCCATTACACCGGTGTCTATTTTGTCGACATCTTCAATTTCGATTTTCAGGATATATTTCATGATATTAACCTGAATAATCCTGATTGACATGAGAGTAAAAGCTATCGGGAAGATAAAAAAGACATATGCCATAACCCAGTTTAAGGTAGGCGAGTATTCTTTAAATTCGAAACCTTCCTGTATGACAGACACACTGAAATAAACCATGACACAGTTAAATCCGATCCAGATGAGATCAGACAGCAGCATGAAACCATTACCAACAACTTCGGGGAAGATCTTGAATTGAAAGACCACTCGATTGTGGGCAGCTAATCTGGCAGCATAGGTAGCTCCCAGAAAAACAAACCAAACAAAGGCAAATCGTGAAAGTTCTTCTCCCCAGGATATGGAAGCGGGAAGCGGGTAGTACTCAAAAATCGGAATAAGACCTGACAGGTTGTGAAATAGTTCAAATACCAACCTTAACATTATCTGCAAAAAAAGCAGACAAACGAAAAACGCCAAAAGAGCCTGACAAAGATAGCTCTCGACATTATCAATAATTTTCAAAACGTTTTTGTTACGCATCAAATGCTCCAAAAAAATCAACACCTGCCCGAATTTGAAAACCGCGGAATCCGGACAGGAATAACGATTTATCGTCCAAGTGCTTTTACAACATCATCGACAGCCTGCTTGCCGCCAACGTCTTTATAAAACTTCGGCCAGACTTTATCCATGGCAATTTGGGACCATTTGTCCTCATCCACAATATCCATGGCTTTTACGCCTTTATTGATCATATTCTGCTTGGCTTTGTTGGATTCGGTAACGCTGAACAACAGGTTCGCCTGTTGCGCTTCAATTCCGGCCCGAGTAAACATCGCCTGGTCTTCCGGGGAAAGACTTCTGAAGAATTTTTCACCGAAGATAAGAGGCTGCAGTGAGAAAAGGTAATGAACTTCAGAGGTGTAGGTTTGAACTTCATAAAACTTCATGGTGTAGTTGGTGATATGAGGGTTATCCTGACCATCTACCACTCTCTGCTGCAAAGCTGTAAAAGTCTCCGGCCATGCCATTGGAATTGGCTCGGCACCAAGGGCTTTCCAGGTTTCAATCATGATCGCATTCTTGGGAACCCTGATCTTAAGACCTTTAAGGTCGGACAGCTTTGTCACCGGCTTTTTGGAGTTTGTCAGCACCCTAAAATTGGAATAAGACCAACCCATTACCCTTACACCGGCTTGCTTGATCAATATATCTCTCCACTTGGCTCCCAGTTCACCGGTAGTGATCGTTACCGCGTCATCAAAACTCTGAATCAGGTAAGGCAGGGTTAACACACCTACAGATTTGGCAAACGGTGTAATATTGTTTACGGCAACAACAGCACCATCAATGGAACCCCTGCGGGAGTCCTTCACCATCTTTTGCTCATCTCCCAACTGACCTGCAGGGAAGATATCAACCTTGTATCTGCCATTGCTGGTTTTTTCAACAATGCTTTTAAAACGAAGTGCCAGAACACCTTGATCAGAGTCGATAGGATCTCCCAAACCAATCTTCAACGCTCTTTCCGCAGCCGTTGAGCTAAAAGGCAGCGCAAAAGCTATAATCAAAATCGCAAGTAATCCCTTGATAGAAAAACATTTCATTTCTTTCTCCTTGTTTTAAATTTCAAAGACACATCCAATTTCAGGACGACGATTGTTTTGCTAAGAATAAAAAATTATACAACAGGTGAATTCAGCTTCACACATCACCTTTTTTGTTAGTCCAGGTTCTTGTGTGGTTTAAATCCTTTGCCATTACCGCCTTTAAACTCACTTGAACTAATCGAAAAATGGCAATTTTCGGATTAACCCTAAATGAACTGTTAGAAAAATGTCAATTATTTTATGGTATATTTTATAAAATAATTTATAAAAAACCAGCAAAGACTTGATTGGAAGGCGTTTAAGAAGGGATAGCGATATTGTGGGTGTGAAAAATAGATGTTGGAATAAAAACAACTGAGAAGGTTTTTTCATGCTGGTTGTTTTATTTGAAAGCATTAAAATAAAATTGTATTAATTTTCAAAAAGCAACCTGTTGGTTGTATTTTAAGCTGAAAACCGGGGAACATGGCGTGGTTTCATGCTCCCGGGTACCGCTTGCTGTTGTTAAGGTAGATTGCTCTCAATACCTGTTTTTAAAGCGGAAACAACCCTGGACATTTGCTCTTTGGTGGCAACCAGGGCGGG
Source organism: SAR324 cluster bacterium (assembly GCA_028280735.1). GTDB lineage: Bacteria > SAR324 > SAR324 > XYD2-FULL-50-16 > XYD2-FULL-50-16 > JAHJTV01. The sequence continues at coordinate 13,315 of JANQLH010000046.1, forward strand.
GGCCAGGTTTATCGTATTATTCAGTCCCGGCAGGCTTCTCATGGTGCTTCCTACCAGAACGCCTTCGGCGTTAATGGTACCGAGGACTTTGCCCATCATCTGTTCATCAACGGGTTCCTTGGTTTTTTTGTCTTTGACCAGCTCGATCCCGACAAACAGTCCCTTACCGCGAATATCACCCACCATAGGTAGTTCGGCAAGCTCTTGCAGTTCATCCTGCAGGAAGTCACCGACAATTCTGCTGTTTTCACAAAGCTTTTCCTCTTCGATGATTCGGGTACTTTCAAGGGCTGCGGCCGTAGCGCCGGCACAACCTCCGAAGGTACTGATATCTCTGAAAAAGCCCAGTTTGTCGGCAGGATCATTAAGAAAGAGATCAAAAATTTCGGTCTTTGTCGCAGTAGCGGAGATAGGCATATACCCGCTTGCCAGGCCCTTTGCCATGGTCACGATATCGGGATCAATGTCGTAGTGCTCCAGTCCGAACATTTTTCCGGTTCTGCCAAAACCACAGACTACTTCATCCATGATGATTGCCACATCGTACTTTCGGCAAATCTCCTGGAGTAATGGATAGTATTCCTTAACAGGAGGAATAACGCCGCCTCCGGCGGTGATTGGTTCAACGATCACTGCGCCAACCGTATCCGGATCTTCATTTTTAATGACGTCTTCAACCACGTGTGCACATTCAATGTTGCAATCCGGATAGGACTTGCCAAATGCGCAGCGGTAGCAACAGGCATGGGGGAATTCGGTAAATCCTTCCAGGAAGGGGCCGTATTCGGCCTTTCTCTCCTTTTGGCCTGTGGCGCTAAGGGTGGCCAAGGTTGTACCATGGTAGTCCCGTTCCCGGTATAAAATTTTATACTTGTTATTTTTTTTGAGATGCGACATTTGCCGAATGATTTTAAAGGCTTTCTCATTGGCTTCCGAACCACTGTTGGAAAAATAGACCTTTCCCAGGGATGGCAACAGTGAGACTATCTTCTTGGCAAACAGAATCGTGGGAACATTGCCAAACTTACCGGCAAAATAGGGCATGGTTTTCAACTGATCGGCAACGGCTTCGGCAATGCTGTCTCTTCCATAACCAACATTTACGGACCATACTCCGCCTGAAGTTGCGTCGAGATATTCCCTGCCCCTAATGTCCTTCACTATCAGCCCGTCACCTTCAACCAAAATCATCGGTTCTGACGTCTCGTAGATCTTATGTTGCTGAATGTGATGCCAGAGATAGTCTTTATCTCCTTGCACAATTTCATCAATATCATAGTTTTTCATATAGACTCCTCAATACTTACGAAACCTTCGGCTAGCCGGAAGTTTCAAACTAAAGGCCGGTTATCGGTCTGATAACTGATAGCCGATAACTGATAACCCGTTCAAAAACCAGGGAATGCTTCAGCTGTTAGCCGATGATTGGTATACTTCCCCGGTTGGATTTTCTTAGGCTGTTATGCACCTTTTTGAGGACGCATGTCGGCTTTATCGATACCTGCCACTTCAACAGGCTTTTTCATGGCATCCCTTCGGAACGGTTCACCCAGCTCCATATTGGTCATCACTTCAATAAAGGTTGTCACGCCTTTGTCCATCTGGGCTTTGATTGCGATATCGAGCTGTTCGGTGAGTTCATCCATGGAGGTTACCTGCACGCCTTCAACACCGCATGCCTTGGCAATGTCGGCGTAGGATACGTTCCGATTTAGCTCTGTACCAACAAAATTATCGTTGTACCAGAGTGTGGTATTTCTTTTTTCCGCACCCCAATGGAAATTTCTGAATATTATCATGGTGACCGCAGGCCATTCGTCACGACCAACCGCCGTCATTTCGTTCATGGAGATTCCGAAGGCACCGTCTCCGGCGAAGCCTACTACAGGGACGTCCGGCTTGGCGATCTTTGCACCGCAAATGGCAGGAAAACCATATCCACAGGGTCCGAACATGCCCGGAGCAAGATATTTGCGACCTTCCTCAAAAACGGGATAGGCGGCTCCCAGCGCACAGCTGTTACCGATGTCGGAGGACATGATGGCGTTATTGGGCAGGGCTTTAGCAATAGCTCGCCATGCCATACGAGAAGTAATTTTATTTGGATCAGCCTTTCGAGCACGTTCATTCCAGCTTGTACCCGGATCATCTTCTTCATGATCCAGTGCGGCCAGTTCGTTGTTCCATTCGGATTTGATTTTGGAGATAACAGCCTTACGTTCCGCTCTATCTGTGTCCCCAGCTGAGGAGGAGAGTTTGGCCAAAATGCCGCCGGCGACCTTTTTGGCGTCTCCGACGATACCGACTTCCAGAGGTTTGGTGAGTCCGATTCGATCGGGGTTGATATCCACCTGAATGATGGAAGCATTGGTCGGCCAATAATCTATTCCGTACCCCGGTAAGGTAGCAAAGGGATTTAACCGTGTCCCCAAAGCCAGTACCACGTCAGCTTTTGAAATCAATTGCATCCCTGCTTTTGATCCGTTATACCCCAGCACGCCGGCTGCCAGTTCGTGGGTTCCGGGAAAAGCGTCGTTATGCTGGTAGGTACAGCAAACAGGGGCGTCCAGTCGCTCAGCGAGTGTAATCGATTCTTGAATTGCATCTCCAAGCACCACTCCGGCGCCGTTTAGAATAACGGGGAATTTTGCCTTGGAGAGCAGTTCAGCTGCACGGGCAACAGCATCTTCTCCCCCGGCCGGTCTTTCGAACTCGACGATGGCCGGCAATTCGATTTCTATTTCCTGTGTCCAGAAGTCTCGCGGAATGTTAATTTGTGCCGGTGCAGAGGCGCGCTTTGCTTGGACAATAACCCGATTAAGAACTTCGGCAATCCTGGATGGATGGAGCACCTCTTCTTGGTAGGCTACCATATCTTCGAATAAAGACATTTGCGGAACTTCCTGGAATCCGCCCTGTCCCATGGTCATGTTGGCGGCCTGGGGTGTGACCACCAGTAAAGGAGTGTGGTTCCAATAGGCCGTTTTAACAGGGGTAACGAAATTTGTAATACCGGGGCCGTTTTGGGCCACCATCATTGATATTTTACCGGATGCCCGGGTAAACCCATCAGCCATCATTCCGGCATTGCACTCATGTCCACAGTCCCAAAAGGTGATGCCTGCCTTGGGGAAAAGATCCGAAATCGGCATCATTGCCGAACCGATAATACCAAATGCATGCTCAATTCCATGCATTTGAAGGACTTTAACGAATGCTTCTTCTGTGGTCATTTTAATTTTGCTCATAATCAATCCCTTTTAATAGTGATTTTGATGATTTAGTAAGAAAGTAGATCGTCAAACAATGTCTTTGTTCCGGTTTTGATCCTTGCCTTCTGCAAACGTCTGACCAGAAATCAAAAAAGTCCGGTGCGGTCTCTTCCCAATTAAAGCCAATGCCCGGAGGACGTTTGTTGAAAATGAATGCAAGCCAATGCGGTCAACATTAGCCTACCTGTTTTTGGTCAACATGAAAAAGAAAATGTTGAAAAATCGATGCAGAAATGCATGAGTGAATCATGAATAATGCAAAACTGCATCAGCGCGGCAGGGAGGTTATGGTAAATCGAATTGAGGAAAAGGAGGTGGCTTATTTTTGTTTTCCGAGTTTACGTGAGATGGTGGATTGGCTAATTCCCAGGGCTTCGGCAGCTTTTCGCTGGCTTCCGTGCTTTTTCACAGCTCGCAACAATGTATCTTGCTCGAATCGATCCAGTTCTCCTTTGAAGGAATTTGAGTCTACCGTAAGGCTGGAGCTTTGATTGTTTTTAAACTCTGAAATATCAACCGGAAGGTCTGCAACACCGATCAGGTCGGTATCGGTCATGGTAACCAGTCTCTGCACCAGGTTTTCCAGTTCTCGGATGTTTCCGGGAAAAGGATGTGTCTGTAAGGCTTTGAGAGCAGATTCGGCAAATTGTTTGTTCTTGTGATACTTTTTGTTAAAACGATCCAAAAAGAAGTTCGAGAGCGGAATAATCTCTTCCTTTCGTTTTTTGAGACTGGGAATTTCGATCGGTATAACGTTAAGCCGAAAATAGAGGTCTTTTCTAAAGCGCCCCTGGTCCACCATGGATGTAAGGTCTTGATGAGTGGCAGCAATAATTCTGGTATTGATTTTCAACTGTTTTAGGCCGCCTACTCTCATCATTTCACCACTTTCAATAAACCTGAGAAGTTTTTGTTGCAGGGTCAGCGGAATTTCAGCAATTTCATCCAAAAACAAGGTGCCGTTATGGGCCAGTTCAAACATTCCGGCCTTGCCTTCCGACTTTGCCCCGGTGAAAGCCCCCTTTTCATAACCGAACAGTTCTGATTCCAGCAAAGAGCCCGCGATGGTCGCGCAATTGACAACAATAAAAGGACCGTTTTTTCGCTTTGACAGACTGTGGATCATTTGCACAATTTGGTTTTTGCCTACGCCGGTGTCACCGGTGACAACCAACGGCAAATCAAATTTTGCGGCCTTGATGGCGAAATAGATCACTTCTTTCATGATCGGACTTTCGATCACGATATTTTGCAGTTCCGAGGTCGCCAGTTCTTTTTCCGACAGTTCAAATCGGTTTTTCCGGTAGGGATGGTTTTCATCCTCCAACACCGCTGCCATCTCTTTTAGGAATCTTATATCCCGATCGTTGACCAACACGAATTTAAGAACGCCTGATTCATCGAAAACGGGTATTGCCGTCGATAGAACCTTTTTTTCTTCGGTATCAACAGATATCAGGGTGACCGTTTTATTCTGTTTAAGCACCTCCAGAGCTGCCGAGCGATTCCATAATTTCTTTTTGATCAAATCCTTTACATTTTTTCCTAGGACATCTTCGGTCGTAATACCATGCATTTCGACACTTGCGCGGTTGACCATGACAACATTCCCCAAGTGATCAGTGACAAACAACCCGTCCTGGGAGTGTTCCATGATGGCCTTAATAATAAGACTGTAGTCGACCCCATCAATGGATTCTATCACCCCTTCCATCATATCTATTTTTCTTTCAATTCTTGTATCTGCCATATTGGAAACAGTTTGTTTTTTTGGAACCCCTCTACTGTCAAATGCTAATGATCTGTGTTTTCTAACATATTAATAAGATTGCAGGGTGGATCAAGCAAACAGGCGGTGTCACAATAAGAATTTCAGCCATCATGCGCAGATTTTGATTCTGCATCATTCCGGGCTAACAGGCTGTGTCACAATCGTAAAATTTATGGTTTTTCTATTTTAATAAACGAAACGTCACACTTGTCACCCCGGACTTGCAGACTGTGTCGTAATGAAAAAATCTATGATTTTTCCATGAACCGTAGGATGGGTAACTCCGTTACCCATCGGGTGGGATGTGATCAAAAGCCATATATATAAAGAGTTGATGGGTAACAAGTTACCCATCCTACATTCTGCCCACGATTTCAGTATGTTACATGATAGGTTCCGGGTCCAGCCCGGAATGACGCAGAATCAAAATCTGCCCATAATCACCAAAATTCTTATTGTGACACAGTCTGCAAGCCCGGAGTGACAGCTTTGTGGATATCCGATAACGTTTGAATTAAAAACACTACTCCCCAACCGTTGGTTGCAGTCTTAACTCCGATTGCGCATGCTCCGAGATCGCCTCATCACTAAACCACCAATACAGTTTATCTCCATCCATAAACGCTTTGATCTGATCTGTCCGGTGGGGGCTCAGCAGCCTTTCCGATACTCCTCCCGGCAGTACGGCTGTAATTTTGTCCGGATCACCCAAATCGATTACCATTCTCAACGCAGCGAAAACCGTTGTATCAAAGGAGTCCTGCACCTTAAACTTGCTCCTGTGTAACGTTTCACTGGAACCCGGCATGGGATAACTGCCACCGCCTATCAACCCGCTGCCTATTCCGGATCGACGCAGAATGCTGACAAAATGAATCTGATGAATACTTCCCCAGGTCCAGTTTCTCGGGTTTGATCCGTATTGTTCGGTTAGTTTGTTTACAGTACTCTCTCCCGCTCTGATAACAATATCCTTAATGCTCTCTTTCTTTTCAGAAGTGCGTTGATCATCAAACCAGTTTGCCTCTCCCTGTTCCATTGCCATCAACAGTCTCTGTTGCCAGAAATATTTATTCTGAATCATCACACCCGATAAATGCTCGCCTAGCTCATCCCCATAGGTTTCTAAAAACAACTCGCCCATCAGCACCTGGAAAACGGAAGGTGCCACCTGTTCCGAATCGTCATGGTAATCCCATGTGGAAAGAATGTCGGCGATCCCCGCTGTTTTGGGGCTTTCCTTAAGCAAATCAGCCAAAAAAGGAGCAATTCTCACGGCCATCAGGTTTTTGGTATCACGTTGAAACTGCCAGTGGTCATCAACAGATTTAACGCCCGGTTGGGAAAGCAACTCCTTGATGCGACTGTACCGCCAGGAAGGAGCAAAATGGGAGGAGTAATAATAGGGATAGTCCCTGGTTACCACCGCGTGGTTGGTTGTTCCCAGCCAACCCTTATCGGGATTGATACTGTGCGGCATTTCTTCCCACGGAATCCAGTCCGGCCAATCCTCGGCTCCCGATTTCACGGGATGGGGTATGGTACCGTTTGATCGCGCACGAATCGGGATCTTACTAGTGGTTTGCCAGGCAATATTACCGGAAGAATCCGCCAACACAAAATTCAACATAATTGCGTTAAGCCTGCTTAGAACGTCCCGCGCTTCATGAACATCCTTTGCCAGCATCAAATCGATAAATCCCAGCGATTCTCCCATGGTCTCAAACGGGGACCAGCGCAAACTAATCACCTTATTGCTTTCAAGGTCGTCAAACAGGCCGGTGATAATGGGTCCTCTTTCAGTCAGGCGGATGTCAATCTCTTCCTCTCTGAACCCTCCCTCGGCAGAACCATCCTTGATTTTAAGCGTTTCCTTGATGATTTCCAAAGGAAAGGAACGATTATCCTGTAGATATTGATCGGGATTCTCGGAAAACAGCGTTTCCACATACAAATCCTGGGTGTCTGCATAACCGTTCGTGACCCCGATAGCCAGGTGTTCCGTCCTGCCGGCAATCATACCGGGAAACCCGGGTCCGTTTACACCAACCGCCCTGATTTCCGGTGTTATCAAGGCAATGGGATAAAGCGGTCCCGGAAGCATGGTAGCTGCAATATGAGGGTCATTGGCCAGGACAGGTCTTCCGCCGGCAGAAAGCTTACCATCCGTCACCCAGTTATTGCTGCCTAAACGAAGGCGATTGCCCTCGGTATATGGGAAGAGATCAAGCAATGATTGCATGGCGATCCCGGATGACGGCCTCCCCTCGATCCTCAAATCCAAAGGCTCACCTGAAGGGTCATCCGGATTGTATATCAACGGAAGCAATTCCCCGGCTTTGTCTTCTCCCAGCTTTTCAACCAACAGCTGGGTGATAATTTCAGTTCGCAGGTTTGCAGCCGAGGCCCACCCCATGTAATAAACAATCGCCAGGGAATCCGTTATCTTCCATTTCGTCGGTTTGAGACCCAACAGCGCCAGTTCAACCGGCAATTCATCGCTGCAGGTTTCGATATAGGCGTTAACACCGTCTACATATTTTTGAAATCGATTTTTATCCTTGTCCCCAAGAATAGCCGCATGTTTTTTTCCGTTTCTGTGGAATCCGATGGTTCTCATGCGGATATCGCTCTGTTTTGCTTTGATACCGGTGCTTCCTTTATCACCCATTACTTCCGTCAACCGTCCGGTGGAAACCAATCGAGCCAGTTCCATCATGAATAACCTGTCCTGGGCCGTGATAAATCCCTGGGCGAAAAACAGGTCATCCTCATTTTGAGCATAAATATAGGCCATTCCCTTTTCATCCCTGAAAACCCGAACCGGCTCCTGCAATCCGTCTACATTGAGATCGCCGGATACTTGAATATCATTCAGGGTTGAAGTGAACAGGTTGAATCCCGTCACCAGCGACACAGCCAGAATAAAAATAAAAATCCATCTCTTTGAAACGCCCATTTCTCCTCCAAAAAACTTTTTGAGCATCTGAATCGATCGGTGTAAAAACCATGCTTGCTTGGTTTACCAGTTGAGATTATTATATTTTGCTGCCGGTGTAGTCAAACCTTTAATCCAAGACCTATTGGCTTTGAGTCGGAATGCTGGTAAAAATTTACCTGGAATTGATAACATAAAAACAGTACTTTCACAAAAAAAACACCCTAATCATCGGCTGTTGCGCTTCCTATCATGTGACCTAAAAAATGTATTCCGATTGGACAAAAAATTTCATACCCGATCTACCACTGAATATCGATGGTCACGTTCACTTAAACAGACTGTGTCATAATAAGAATTTTGGTGATTATGGGCAGATTTTGATTCTGCGTCATTCCGATCGATGCTACAAGCTTCGCATCTCATGACCCGGAATCCATTTGTAACTAATTGAAATAATTAATGGACCCCGGATCAGGTCCGGGGTGACAA
>JANQLH010000058.1 GCA_028280735.1 SAR324 cluster bacterium
ATCAGGACTTAGCCGATATTGAAAATCTTGAATAACAGGTTTTTGATTGTTTGATTACAGAACAATCAACGATATATGAGAAGACAAAAATTGATGGATAACGAGTTACCCATCCTAATTCATTAATAATTTAATATTATCAATTGGTTATTGATAATTAATATGAAAACACAAAAAGTTTTGCAAATTCTTGAATAATCAATAGTCAGCTCTCAATGACTAATTGTTTACTAGGATGAAGAGGTAGGATGGATCAATTGACAGCGGACCCACCCCGGGGTACTAGATTCTTTGGCCGGATTTGTTGAATAGGAATACTTTGGAGCTGTCGATACCGATTTCGGCTGTTTCGCCGGTTTTGAGGCGGGAATGCCCGGCGTGTTCGATGGTCAGTCTCCCGATTGCAGTATCCATGTAAACATAGGACACACCGCCCATTTGCTCAACCAGGCCGACCGGTCCTTTTAGAACAAACTTGGATTCACCGGGCTCTACGAAATGTTCCGGTCTCAAACCAACTTCAACTGCTTCTCCGGCTGACGGGGCTGAATTTCGGGTTTCAACTTCGATTTCCACTTTATTGAGTATTTGTAGTTCCACTTTTACGGATTTTCCATTGGACGCTTTGACAATCCCTTCCACAAAATTCATTTTTGGGGAGCCGATAAAACCACCGACAAACTGGTTATCCGGATTATCATAAAGCTCAATGGGTGATCCGATCTGTTCAATTCTACCCGCTCTTAACACCACAATGCGATCAGCCAGGGTCATGGCTTCCGTCTGGTCATGAGTTACATAGATCATGGTTGAATCAAGGCTTTCATGGAGTTTGGCTATTTCAATCCTCATTTGAACACGCAACTCGGCATCCAGATTGGAGAGCGGCTCATCCAGCAAAAACACTTTAGGTTCGCGTACAATTGAGCGACCGATTGCTACCCGCTGTCTTTGACCACCGGAAAGAGTTTTTGGTTTGCGATCCAGTAAGGCTTCCAGTTCCAATATTTTTGCCGCTTTCTGAACTCTTTCTTCGATCTCTTCCTTGGGGACCTTATTCATTTTAAGACCGAATCCCATGTTGTCATAAACGTTCATGTGAGGATAGAGTGCGTAGGATTGAAATACCATGGCAACTCCGCGTTCAGCCGGCTCCACGTTGGTCACATCGGTACCGTCTATTTGCAGGGTTCCCGAAGTAATCTCATCCAGACCTGCGATGAGTCGCAACAAGGTGGATTTTCCACAGCCGGAAGGTCCGACAAAAACGATAAACTCGCCATTAGTGATGGAAAAATTTACATCATGAATGACCTGTGCGTCTCCAAAGGATTTATTTATGTTTTTGAAGTCAAGTCCTGCCATGGTTGCTCCTGGATTTTGATTCTCTGTTTAATAATTCTTCGGATAGTTGGTTTTAACTATGTATGGTTTACTTTCTTTTGTCTCTTTTAACAGCCCGTTTAGCTTCCGGGTCGACAGACTGTGTCATAATATGGAATTACATCGATTTTGCAAAGAGCTTGACTCTTTGTTATTCCAGCCGATGCTGCAAGCTTCGCATCTCATGACCCGGAATCCATTTGCAACTAATTGAAATGATTAATGGACCGCGGATCTAGTCCGGGGTGACAAGTGTGACGTTTTGTCTATTAAAATAGAAAAACCATAAATTTTACTATTGTGACACAGTCTGTAAGTCCGGGGTGACACGTGTGACTAAACGACGATTAAACTTGGAAACATCATAGATTTTGATTTTTGTATTACGACACAGTCTGCGAGCCCGGAATGACTTGCCGGGACAACCAAGCAGTAATGTAAAAACCGGTGATATGCTCCTGGTTAATGACTACCCTTTGGTTGCTCCCAGCGTTAGTCCTGCGATAAAGTGTTTTTGCAGCAGGAAAAACAGGATTACCGGTGGAAACGCCGCCACAATGGAACCGGCTGATACCAGCTGCCATTGAGCTATCCACTGGCCGTTGAGTGTTTTAAGGCCGGCAGTGACAGGCAATGCATGATCCCCTTGAACAAGAACGGTAGCCCAGAAATAGTCGTTCCAGATAAAAGTGAATACGAGCACAGCTAGTGCTGCCAGGGCCGGTCTGACCAGGGGCAGGACAATATTCCAGAAAATTCTGAACTCGCTGACCCCATCTATTCTGGCCGATTCAATTAATTCAAAGGGCAGGGCTTTCATAAAATTGCGCATAAACAGGGTACAAAACCCTGCCTGGAAGGCCGCATGGAAGAGCACCAATCCTGTTACAGTGTCATATAAACGTGTTTTTACGGACAGATCCCTGACAGGCACCATCAGAATCTGAAAGGGCACAAAGTTTCCTGCGATAAAGATAAAAAAGATAAACAGGTTAGCGCGAAACTTATAGGTGGACAAGGCGTACCCCGTCAAGCAGGAAATAGCCAGGGTAAAGACCATGGTCGGTAATGTCACCTTAAAGGAGTTTAAGATATAAAGCCCCGTGTTGGATTGAAAGAAGATGGCCGAGTAGTTTTCGATCAGGTTGAAACTCGATGGCATGCCCCAGTAATTTCCTGCGTTTACGTCACCGGCCGAGCGAATGGATGTCAGCATGACCGCCAACAAGGGAATCAACCAGATGAAAAGAGCAATGGGTAACGCTGTTTTGTAAAGGCGCTGCAGTTGAACGGAACTTTTTTCAATCGGTTTCGGGAACATAGTGTTAACCTTCCTTTTCTTGTTTGTACATTCGCCATAAAAAGAAAGCGATGTAGAACATCATGATAAAAAACAAGACGGTGGCGATTGTAGCACCGTAACCCATGCGGTATCCGTATTCAGATAAAGCTGTTTCGTACATGTAGTAAGCAAGTACCCGGCTTGACCCGTACGGTCCTCCTTGGGTCATAATCGATATTAAATCAAACGACCTGAGTGCACCGATAACCGTTACCACCACAGCAATGAACGTTGCGGGACGAAGCTGGGGCAGGATTACATACCAGAGCATTCTCCAGCCCTTGGCGTTGTCCAGTCTGCCTGCTTCAACCAGATCGGGTGACACGTTGTTAAGACCCGTTAAAAAGAGAATCATACAATAAGCGATTTGGGGCCAGAGTCCGGCGAAGATAATACCATAGGTCACGTATCTTTCATCACCTAATATGGTGGGAGCGCTTTCACCAAATAGTCTAAAAACCAGGGCTAATATTCCGTTTGTGGGGTCATACAGCCAGGTAAACACTAATCCGACAACCACCTGGGAAATCACAAACGGAAAGAAAAACAAGGATTTATAGATTCTGATTCCTGCGACTGTCTGGTTGAGAAAGAGGGCAATGAACAATCCGACAGGTACCGCGGCCATATAGAGGATCAACCAGATTATGTTGTTTTTGATAGAGGTAAAGAAGTCGGGATCGACCAAAAGTTCCCGATAGTTATCCAAGCCGATAAACACTTTGGAGCTTAATCCATCCCACTGGTAAAAGGATATCCAGATACTTTGAAAAATCGGAAGGATAACATAGATCGAAAACATGATTAACCCGGGTGCCATGAACAACCATGGTGTAATCGCAATGCGGTTTCGTTGCCAGAAAGATTTTTGGGCGCCTGCTATTGTGTCTGCCATGGGGCCTTTCCTTTGTTATTCTTTGTTTCTTTGGTTTCCAGCCTGAAGGAACAAACTTTCTCCAGGCTGGAACAAGACACCTTGAAAGCGATTCTCTTGTTGAATGTCTTTGGTTAGTCAGGTTATTTATAGACCTTTTTTTGAATACTATCCAAACGCTTGAGAATTCTTTGTCGCCTTTCAGGAAAGATCATATACTGCTGAAAACCTTCCATCCCCGCCTTGGCCATTTGAGCCGGGGCATCACGATCATAGAATTGCGCGATTCCGTGGGCGTTGCTCAGAATTTTGAACCCAGCTTTCAAAAATTTATCATCAGCTACTATAGCCTGGTTGTTGACAGGAAGTTGACCAAGAATCTTGTTCCATTCCGTTTGAATCTCCGGTTGTCCAATAAACGCCAGGAACGTTCGTGCATCTTTTTTGTTTTTGGCTTTAGTCGGAATATGGAATGTGTCTGTTGGTGCGTCTTCCGCTTTTGGGAGTCCGGGAGTAATTTCGGGGAATTGGAAAAAATCCAGGGTATCATCTGTCAGACCTGCCTCTTTCAGTGGAGCAACAGCGAAGTTACCCATAACGTACATTGCTGCTTTTCCCTGAACCATTGGCGCAAGGGCCTCCTGCCAGGAGAAGGTGGCGTGATTTTTAATAAAATAACCGGGTTTCACCAGCTCGTCCCAACGGTCAAAAACCTTTTGAATCCTGGGATCTGTATACTTAATCTTGCCAGCGGTAAGGTCCATATGCACTTGATAACCATTGACACGTAGATTTAAATAATCAAACACACCTGCGGTAGTCCAGAGGTATTTGGTTCCGATGGTAATTGGCGTAATCCCTTCTTTCTTTAATTTGGCACAGGCTGCAAGAAACTGATCCCAGGTTTTGGGAACGGCAATTCCATGTTTTTCAAAGATATCCTTTCTATAATAAACTCCCCATTGGTAGTAGGTATACGGTACACCCCATTTCTTACCGTCAATGGTCATGGAGGTTGATGTTGCTGCCAGGCTTTCATTGTAACCCGCCTTTTCCCAGACGTCCGTCACATCTTCAAACAGGCCTGCTTTGACAAAAGGAGCCATTCTGTTGCCTGCATACCAGGCGGCAACATCAGGGGCTTCAGCTGTCAGAAAATTGCGGATGGAGGTTTTGTACCCTTCATGATCAAAGAGGTTCCATTTTACTTTGATGTCCGGATACTTTTTCTCAAACCGGTCGATGACCATTTCGAATGCTTTTTTGGGTGCAGGATCAGAACCATCATAGTTAATGATGAGCTCTCCGGCCCAAGTCGGATGGCTGAGGAAAAGTAGGCTGAGCGTTAAAACAGCAGTTAATACCGATCTCATCTTTTATCTCCTTTGTTTGGATTGAACAACAATCGGGATTGGTGATACCGGACTCAACCGAACTACAGGATCAATGAACCGGCTGAACACCAATCATATCCTTAAAAGTTCCCACGTTCGCTTTTGTTTCCCGGAAGATGGGATGGCCATTGGAATTGACCTCAAAACCAGATCATACTTGGCAGTTAAATCAACACCTTTTTACAAAACATAAACGGCACGACCAGCAGAAGGTGTCGGCAAATCCGGTCGTGTTAATCAACACTGAGGTAATAGGTAGTGTCTGAACGAAAACCAGTTTAAACCATACCAATAATAGCTTTAAAAGAAACTTGGTGCTTCGATGTTCAGTGCTTTCAGCATTCAGCCCTCAGCCGGTTTTTATTTTAACCTTCAATGACTTAAGCTGAAAGCTGACGGCTGATAGCAGGCCAATCTTCATACTGGGTTCAGGTATCTAGCACAAGGCTGGATAAGGGCTTAGCGATTTCCCGCCCAGACACCAGTTAACCTTTTTTGAAATCTGTTTTTATCGTTACCCCGTCTGAAGCCCTGCAATTGTATAACACCGGATCAATTCCCGTTTGAGACTTGAATGCGGTCATTACCTGGTTCATAAAATCTTCTTCTTGTCCCTTTTTAACCAATGCAACTGCACAGCCCCCAAAACCGGCACCTGTCATCCTGGCTCCGTAACAGCCTAGTGAACTCATGGCATTTTCAACTATGCAATTCAGTGCTTCGGATGACACCTCAAAATCATCTCTTAAGCTTACATGACTTTCGTACATCAATTTGCCCAAACGTTCAAACTCATTTGAATCCATACAAGATGCTGCTTCCTTGACACGTTGAATTTCGGTGATAACGTGTTTTGCCCGTTTATAAACCATGCGATCCATGTTGTTGGATTTCCTTTCCAATAGGGTTAAATCAGCATCTCTCAGGTAATCTACACTCATCACTTCTGCTGCTTTGAAACATTGTTCACGTCGCTCATTATAAGCCGAATCCACCAGCCCTCTACGGGTATTGGTGTCAAGCACGATAATGGACGAGTTATCCGGAAGAGGACAGTCCTGTAGTGAAAGGTCTGCGCAGTCGATAAGCAAAGCGTGACCTGATTTTCCGGCGGATGAAATCATCTGGTCCATAATTCCGCAGGCAACACCAACCCACTCATTTTCTACATACCTTCCGATTTTTGCCATTTGTACTTTATCCAGTTCAACACCTGAACACCAGGTAGCGGCTTTCAGAATTGCTGTTTCCAATGCCGCTGATGAAGAAAGACCGGCGCCGATTGGAATATTGCCGGCCATCACGCATTCAAAACCCTTGGGTTCAAACCGGTGTTCTTTTAACGCCCACAGACATCCGGATATGTATTCAACCCAGGAATGATCGCCTTTGGGTAATGTTTCAAGTGGGATGGTAGTCTCCTGGTCAAAATCGATGGAAACAACTCTTACCTTATGATCAGTTCTTTTTTTTAGGGCAATTACAATGTAGCGATCGATTGCCATGGGTAAAACAAATCCGTTGTTAAAGTCCGTATATTCGCCAATTATGTTTACTCGACCCGGAGCCCTTACGATCGCTTCGGGAGGGGATCCAAACATTGAATTGAATTTGTTGGTGACCTTCATCTGAAGGGTAGCGATGCCGTTTTCCATAACCTTTGTCATTTTCGTGAAACTTTATAATGGGTGTCGGATTGCTTTCTCATCATTTCCGCTGCCGATTCCGGAGTAATATCCCTTTGAGGGTTTCCCAGCATTTCGTAACCAACCATAAACTTTTTTACGGTGGCAGAACGAAGCAATGGCGGGTAGTAATGAGCATGCAATTGCCAGTGACGATTGTCACGTTGATTATATGGTGCCCCGTGCCAGCCCATGGAATAGGGAAACGATGTATTGAAAATGTTATCATAACGAACCAGCATCGATTTTATGATTTCCGAGAGACCCGTTTTCTGCTTCATGTCCAAATCCTCCAGGCGCAATACCTGCTGTTTTGGCAATAACATAGTTTCAAAGGGCCAGATTGCCCAAAAAGGAATCAGGCAAACCCAGGTGTCATTCTCAACTATAATCCGATCTTGATAGTCGAGTTCTGCTTCCAGGTAATCCATCAACAATACCGAACCTCTGTTTTTCAGATAGCCGGCCTGTTGGTTGTCTTCTTTTCCGGGTTCCTCCGGTAGGTAGCTGCTTGCCCAAATTTGACCATGGGGATGGGCATTGGAACATCCCATGATTTCTCCCTTGTTTTCAAATATCTGTACCCATTGATACCTGGAACCCAGTTCTTTTGACTGTTCCTGCCAGATCGCGATGACAGACTCAATGTCGCTGCATTCCATTTCTGCCAGGGTTAAATCGTGACGTCTGGAAAAACAGATTACCCGACAGGTTCCTGAAACAGTTTCTGTTTTAAACAAGTTAGACAGGGAATGGTCCGATTCGATTGTGTCGGTTTTCAAAGCCGGAAAATCATTGGTAAAAACAAACGTGTTTTTGTAGTCAGGATTTACATCCCCGTTGGCCCTTGTGTTTCCCGGGCAAAGATAGCAGGTTTCTTCATATGGTTTCTTATTTGAGGAACCAGCTTTCTCCTTTTTACCCTCCCAAGGTCTTCCGGTACGTTGCGGTGAAAGCAACAGCCACTCTCCTGTGAGAGGATTTAAACGCCGATGGGGTACTTCAGAGGTTTTAAATTTCAAAGCAATCCTTTGTCTTTTGGACATCTCTGCTATGATGATTTTCGTATAATCAACTGGGTCTGGTATTCTTTAATGACTGGCACCGGATGCTTTTCTTCACTGTGTATCTGTTCCAATAACAGACTGGCAGCAGTCTTTCCAATTTCATACGAGGGTTGATTAACCGTGGTAAGTGGCGGTTCCAGCAAAGCTGAGATCGGGTTATTGGAAAAACCTACCAGGGCAATATCATCAGGTATCTTAAACTTTCGCTCTTTTAATACGGAATAAGCGCCAATAGCCACCGGGTCGTTGACGGCAAAAACAGCATCGGGTTTTTTTGAGAGCGACAAAAGCTTATTTATTCCGACCTTCCCGTCATTTTCCCTGAATCCTCCCTCTACAACCAACTCCGAACTGAAAGGAAGATCGTGTTGTTCCAGTGCATCCCTGTAACCAAGGAATCGATTCCTACCAATCGATATGGTTGAAGGGCCGGCAATGTGAGCGATGCGCTTGTAGCCTCTTTCTGCCAAGTGACTGGCAGCATCAAAAGCGCCTTGATAGTCATTGACAATCACCTGGCTTCCTTCAATGCTGTCGTTTATCCGATCAAAAAATACGATGGGAATACCTCGTCTTCGCAGAATATCGAAATGGCCTCCCGAAGTTGTGGTTTGGGAAATCGAAATCAGCAACCCCGCCATTCTGTTTGAGACCAGTGCCCTGAGATTAATTTCTTCTCTTTGGTAGTCTTCGTTGGATTGGCACACCATAATCGTGAAATCGGAACGATAAGTCACTTCTTCAATACCGCTGATGGCCGAGGAAAAGTAATGATGGCGTATTTCCGGGACAATGATTCCGATCGTATTGGTTTTTCGACTTTTTAGACCTTGGGCCAGGGAATCCGGAAAATAGTCCAAGCGTTCAGCAGTTTCGATAACCCGATGCTTGGTTTTCTTGCTGATATCCGGGTGATCGCGCAGTGCCCTGGATACAGTTGATGGAGAGATTTTTAGTTCGTTGGCAATATCTACAATAGTCCCTCTGGACATCTCGTTTATTTTGAACTTTTTTAGAAAAATAGGTCACGCAAAGGTTACCGCAAACGTTTGCATCGATCCAGGTCAATTTTTAGTGAGCAAGTGCTGGTTTGTCAATATAAAAAACAAACAGCTTGTCTATGTCAGAGACAGCTTGTTTCACGAAATTATATTCAAACGCCGATCTCAAATTGCTTTAGCGAAATGTATAGGGTCGGGTTGCTGATTAGCCGCCGGCGGTTACCAAGATTTTCATGCAAGTCTTTAATATATTTTAGAAAATGAGTTTGCTGCATTGATAAAACCCTGGCAAAAGGCCACTTTTCGAAAATCTTTTGTCATTAAGATTTTAAGCATATGATTTAAGGTTTTTGGATTACGCGGGCTTTGCATCTGAACCGGATTATCCAAGAGAGAACCCAATCAGTCTGAAAAGGATGTCAACTCTAATGTAATTGCTCCCCGGGAAATAATCAGCTGATTTAATCTTTAGTTGTAATAGTTGGGTCAATCATCGCATAATAGTTGTAAAACCAAAACAGGAGGTTACCTATGAAGGTGTTGATAGAGTTTGCCCACCCCGCCCTGCAAAAATCCCGGGTTAACAAACTGCTTATTTCAGCAGCAGCCGAAACGGAAGGAATCACGGTTAACGATCTTTACGAAAACTACCCCGATTTCCATATTGATGTGCCCAAGGAACAACAAATGCTGCTTGATCATGATGTGATTATCTTTCAGCATCCCTTTTACTGGTACAGTTGCCCGGCGTTGTTAAAAGAGTGGCAGGATCTGGTTTTGGAACATGGATTTGCCTATGGCAGCACTGGCAATGCGTTGAGAGGAAAAATCATGTTTTCCGTGATATCGACCGGCGGTAACAAGGCTTCCTATCAGTCGGGAGGCCACAACCAACATGAAATAAAATCACTTCTCCTTCCTTTTTCACAGACTGCACATCTTTGTGGTATGACTTATCTTGCACCATTTTTGGTTCAAGGAACCCATTCCCTTTCAACAAAAACCGATATTCCCGAATATGGTAAACAGTATCGGAAACTCCTGGAGCTGATCCTGCAAGATAAACTTGATTTGGAAAAGGCGACAACCATCGAGGAATTAAATTCAATCATATGAGGATCTTATGCACGGAGAAGGCTTTATATCACAAGCATTGGTTTATCTGATTGCAGCTGTGCTGTCCGTCCCGGTTGCCAAACGTTTGGGGCTAGGTTCCGTATTGGGTTATCTGTTGGCAGGTGTGTTTATCGGACCTTTTCTTTTGGGATTAATAGGACAAGAGCAGCATGAAATCATGTCATTTGCGGAGTTGGGGGTGATTATGATGCTGTTTTTAATTGGGTTGGAGCTCAATCCAAAACTACTCTGGAAAATGAGAAATTCTATTCTGGGTATGGGCGGTCTGCAGGTGTTACTAACAACGCTGTTGATATCCGGAATCGGAACTGCCTTGGGCTTGCGTCTTAATGAAAGTATTGCCGTTGGGCTGGCGCTTTCTCTGAGTTCTACCGCGATTGTTCTGCAAACATTTCAGGAAAAGGGGCTGATGAAAACACCCGGGGGTCAATCCGGGTTTTCCATCCTTCTTTTTCAGGATATTGCCGTTATTCCCATTTTTGCCTTATTACCTCTGCTCGCCCTGAATAGCGGAAGCATGGTTGATGATCATGCCCAGGGGTTGTCGGGTTGGCAACAAGCCCTGGCGATTTTATTGTTTGTGTGTACGGCATTTGTTTTAAACAAATTTGTAGTACGCTGGATCTTCAGATTTATCGCTGAAACCAAATTACGCGAGGTATTCACGGCCTTTGCCCTGTTAATGGTCTTGGGGATCGCTTTTTTAATGGGCAAAATCGGTCTGTCACCGGCACTGGGGACCTTTGTGGCCGGAGTGGTTTTAGCCGATAATGAATATCGACATGAACTGGAAAGTGTAATCGACCCTTTTAAGTCTCTCCTGCTGGGCCTGTTTTTTATTTCAGTGGGTGCAAGTATAAACTTTGCGCTGGTTATCGAAAGACCTGTCGACATCGCCCTGTTGGTCATCGCTTTGGTAGTATCAAAATTTCTGGTATTGTTGGTGCTGTCTAGACTATTCAAACATGAATGGTCCCAGAACCTGCTGGTTTCTCTGGGCCTGGCGCAAGGCGGCGAATTTGCTTTTGTACTTCTCGGCTTTGCACTGCAACAGAATGTCTTAACGGAAAACGTCGTGAGTTTTCTGGTCGTGGTTGTGGCGCTTTCCATGCTGATTACTCCGATTCTTATGATCCTGAACGAAAAGGTTTTACAACCGCTGTTCCAAAGTGAAGAGCTCGATTTACCGCCGGACGAGATTGAAAATGAGGAAAATGAGGTTATCATTGCGGGATTCGGTCGCTTTGGTCAGGTTGTGGGGAGACTGCTAAATGCGAATAAAATAGCCACTACAGTGTTGGATCACAATCCAACCCATATTGACATGGTGCGTAAGTTTGGATTTAAAGTCTTTTATGGTGATGCGTCACGATTAGATCTATTGGAAGCTGCCGGCATAGGTCGGGTTAAGCTGTTTGTGTTAGCCATTGATGATGCAGAGACTTCGCTGGAAATAGCTACCATGGTAAAAGAACACTACCCGGAGGTTCGTATACTGGCAAGGGCTTTTGATAGAAGCCACCTTTATGATTTATTGAAACTCGGGGTAAAAGACGTTTTTCGAGAGACGTTCGCGGCGTCAGTGGAAATGGGAACCCAGGCCTTGCATCATTTGGGATTCAGGGCGTATCAGGCAAAACGATCCGCATTGATTTTTCAAAAACATGATTATGATATGATCAATGAATTGCATACTCTTTGGGAAGACAGGAAAAATTACCTTATCAAAGCTCGTCAATCCAGGGAGGATCTGGAACTGATTCTAGGTAAGGAACAACTCTATACACATAATGAGGATGAGGAGCGGGCATGGGATACCAGCTCCCTTTCAGCGGATACGGACAATTTAGGTTCTGATATAGTTTAGTTTGCAATGAGAGAAATCAGGTATTCATCTCAATCACAAGACTGTTTTGCTGAATTCAATTAAAGCTATTAAACTTGTCTGTTCGGGTTTTATAATAAAAGGAACTGCTGGTTGATGCGGATATTGGGAAATGATTGGGTCGCTGATCTTTGCGTTAAGATTTGCGCCGGATGATGTGAATAATCACACCAAGTGTTTGCAATAAAAGCGGAAAAAAATGACAAGGTCGAAAACGATGAGGTCAAGAACATTTGGCAACCCGCAGTTTGGTCGGAACTGTTATCCTATCCCACGGAAATCACGAATTTTCACGCTGTATTCGTCTGGTTACTCCTTGCCTGGTTGGATTGATCAGGCAATGTAAAGCTGATTGATGCCCTGTCAGCTCCCTTGTGCCAATTTTTGCCCCAGCGAAAATAAGATGACGGTAACAATGGCACAGCCTACGGATAATGTATGAAAAATATTGAATGATTCTTTGAAAATAATAACTCCGACGAATATTGAAGTAGTCAAAATGGCTAATACCGCATATATCGCATAATAAGATGCTCCAAAGCCGGTATAGAGGAAGTAAAACCCGGCAAACGTGAGAAAAAACCCTACTCCGCTGATAAACACCCAAATTATATTGCGCGATAGGTATTGAACAGTGTTGGTTCCCGGAAGAAAGGGGATTGTAGCTAAAAATAGGAAGATACAGGTTGCAAGAGTCAAGATCAGGAATAAAAAAGGATTCTCGGCAATTTCAGCCCGTTTTTGCCCAAATGCGAACATGGCGTTGCCTATGGCTGAAATAGCGGCAAACATTAGTGGCAGAAGGATCGTGTATTTCATGAAGTTTTGATTTGGAAATTGAGGGCCAGGATCAAAAGTACAATCGAAAAGGGATTCAGTCTAAATGAAAGAGGGGGATTTGAAAAGACCGTGCAGGGAGGTTTGAGTCTGTCCCTGGTTTTTCCGGACAGACCCAAGGTAACAATGCTAAGGAAGAACCATGAATGCCGTTCCCATAATAATGGTTGGGATCATTGCTCCCAATGCCAGTTTTGCCGGTGACACACCATATTTGAAATGTTCACGAAGAATGGAGATACCAGCCGGGTTCGGGGCATTGGCTATTACAGTCAATCCTCCACCCGTAACCGCTCCCGCGATAACGGCATATTTCATTGAATCGGTTAATGTGGGTACCAGTGTACTGAGATATGCGATGGCAGCGTTGTCATTAAAAGCAGTCAGAACAGTTGCACCAACCATCAGTGTAACTTCTCCCAGGTTGCCCAGTATGGGTGCGATCCACCAACCTTGCAGTCCGCCATGCACGACCAGGCCAGCGAGAAAAGAACCTACCAGCAATGCCGGCTTGAGGTTTGTATCGTTCTGATGATGAGCCGTTGCCCTGCGAAATCCCAGGAACATGAAAAACGCCGGGAAAAAAAGAACCGGATAATGGGCTGTGAAAACAGTCCAAACCATTAGTAAAATATGTATTACAGTGATGACAACCGGTATGGGCTCATCTCTTTCTTCCCAATCCAAGAATTTGCGTCCGGGAGTTGTTTCGATCTCCGTCTGGTCCATCCGCTGAAATTCCTTGCGAAAAATGGTAAAAAAGAGAACGTTGGAGATGAGAATACCCAGTGCGGCTTTCCATCCAAAATTAGTCAACATAAACATTAGATCCCAATCCCAGGGACCGGCTACCATTAGGACAGGCGGAGCAGCAAAGTGAGATAGGGTTCCGCCTACGGATATATTGACAAACAGTAAACCAATGGTTGCATAAGCAAACACCATACTCGGTTTTCTTTTATAAAACTGTTTTCCCAATAGTACGGCAGAGATAGTCATAGCGCCGGGCTCGGTTATAAAAGAACCAAGCAGGGGGCCGATAGTCAAAATGACAAACCACCAGGCAGCTGTGGTTCCCCCACCCAGGTTGGCTGCGGATCGCATGCAGTTTTCGGAAAAACGTTCAATAGGGCGGGTTGAAGCCAATGTCATGATCACCACGACGAACATCGCTTCCGTAAAATTGACCTGACCCATGTAGGCTAATGTTGCATCCCAGCCAAATGTATAAGCCAGGGACCAGAATACGGGAACTACCCACAGTCCAAAAACAACTTCAACCTCTCCTAAAAGGTAAAACAGTTCAGCCCCAAAACTCACGTTATCGACAACGTTTCCGTCGTAGTTAACATCACCCCTGTCGTTCATTTGGTTGGCTTTACGATGTTCCTCTTCCCAGTGTTCTGCAATTCTTCTGAAGTAACCCACACAGAAGGTATGAATAATGGCACCTAGAAATAAAAGAGATACCAGAAGATTCATTGGCTGTTGGTTAATTCTGTGAAGCAAAATTTCCCCAACACTGGTCATATGAGAATCCTGATACGCTTCCAAAGGTAGAGGGAACACCAGTTCGACGTCTCCTTTTGCCCCGGCTGCTATCAGCAACAATGGTACGGTAAACGAAAATGCAATTAATAAAATAATGGCGGCTAATCTTTTTTTGTTCATTGAGGTTTTCCTTGTTTGCTTTTCAGGTTTTAGTCCTAAGCTTATCATAGTTTAACGAATGCACAAATCTTTTCTTTACGGATCTTGTTGTCCCGGTCAAAATGATTCTTGCATTTGCTAACCTGCCGTTAAATTAAGTCTAGCGTGTATTCCGAATCCCATGTATTTAATTCCGTCTGTTAACCATCGATTATTAAACATCCCTGGTCTTTTTTCGATCCATAAAAGTCAGATAGAGTATTCATGGATCTGTTTTAAGCGGAATCTTTTTTAGGTTGAATTGGAAAGCTGAAAAGCAGAAATGTTGCGGCTTCAAAAGAAATCGATGATATCCTCTTTTCCTCTTATCATTCAAATCAAGTGTTGCGGAATATCTTTTAACACTCTCCAGTTGCTAAACAATAAAGAAAAAGCTGGAAAAACAATTAATGTATCTGCCCTAAATTTGTATTGACGGAAGCTATCATGCCCCTTCCAGCCTGTCAATATAATACCAAATCCAATAATATTGATTAAAGTCCTAAATAGTATTTGTCAAGGTCCTGATCTGATATTTTGATTTGAACCCAAATTTTATTAGCGATTCACGTTTACTTTTTTTGAAACTCAATAAGACCTTGATTTTTTTGCCGTGTTGTAACAAAATACTGCAACGACGATAATCAACTTATCAGTCCAAGCCATTGAAAACAATGAAAAATTTCCAAAATACGGAGCTTAGGCTTTTCAATACCGATGGTCAGGACGCCTGTTTAAAGCAAACTATGGATTACCAAAATCTGATTATCGGCAACAATTCCTTTGAAATGGTGCTTAAAATCAATAAATAATTAGTGTCTGAACAAAAACCAGTTTTACCCATACCAATAAAAGTTTCAAATGAAGCTTGGTGTTTCGAAGTTCAGTGTTTTCAGCGATCAGCTCAGCCGGATTTTGCTTGTCTTTGCAGTGCTCTAAGCTGAACACTGACAGCAGGTTAATCTTTAAGCTGAATTTCGGTATCCGGAACAAGGCTGGATAAGGGTTTGGCGATTTTCCGTTCAGTTATTAATTAACGGAAATTCAATTAAATGAATAAAACAGCAGTAGATGTTAACCGGGGTAGGGAAATAGTAGTGTAGATTACACCTTCATCAAGGATAGCAGAGGTTTTACAATTCATTTACATCATAATACAAACCAGGTAGCTTTTAGATTTGGATCAGTTATAGGGCGATGCTCATTTCAGTTTTTCATGTTAAGTAAGATAAACAGGGGTCCTCGGGTCGTCGCAGGGAAAACGGAAGGAAAGGTCATATTTTGTTTCAGCAGGTTTGAAAGACAGTCCGGTCGATTGCGGCGGCAGGGAATAATGAATTCTGCTTGCTGTACTAACAGGCAATCGAAGAGATTGAACTATTTGTAATTATTGTTTTTAACCCTGACTGAAGAAGAAAAAAACGTGGGTCAGTATAGTATACTAAAGCGTTTGAAGAACCGGTGGCGCAGCAACCCCGGGAAAAACCCGGTTCAATTGGTTGTAATCTGATGGTTGAACAACCTTCCTGGTACAGCTTAAACAAATTATCCATGATTCCGGAAAAATTTGTAGATCCTTCATTTTATGGATTTACAAGGATATGTTAGAAATGTAATATTGATACCTGCTCGGGGGAAGGCAACCGTCTATACGACCTGTTGCTGAGTGATCATCCGCTACTAGTCAAAGCCCTGGAATACAATCAAATTACATTTCTGGAGGAGTATTCCTGATATAAGCTGCTACCGGCTAAATATTTGCACGGATTAATTGCAGAGGCGGACAAGGTAAAGGGATCGGCAATGAAAAAGATGACAAAAAAAGACAGAGTAGAAAACTATCTGGATGGTCTGATGAAATCTGAAGAATTCTCGGTAGAGAATCTAATGAACATGACTGTCTATGACCTGTTTGGAAATACTGAGTTGGATGGTATTGGAAAGACCACCCTCAGTGGTGCGTTAAACTCGTTTAAAAAAAGGTATGGCCTGAAAAAAGCTGGAAAAGGTGGCGTGATTATGCATAAGAACACTAAGAAAGAAAGAGTGGAACGGTATCTGGCCAATCTAATGAAGACAGATGATTTTACCGTTGATGATTTGATGAACCTGACCGTGTACGATCTGTTCGGCAATGCTGAACTGGAAGGTATCGGAAAAACGACTCTTAGTAGTGGAATCAGTGCATTCAAAAAGAAGTACTTGAAAATTCAATATGATGAAAAAGCCGCTGAAGCTGGCAATTTTTACGGTGCGTCAGAATCTTCAGAAATTGGTGATGATGAAGAGCAATCCATTGATGATCTGGAGACTTTCGAAAATGTGGTGATCAGTACACTTGAACGGGAGGGAGAAATGGAGAATGGTAGCGGTTCATCAGAAAACAAGGGGATAACAGACAATCTCAATGCTAATGAAATCGATACGCTCAAAAGCATGATCAAACATTTTAAAGATGGTCAAATAGATGATGAAGCAAACAGCGCCAGCATGGAACTATCAGAGCTTAAAAGAGCGCTGAAACACTTTGGAATCGAATATAAAACTATTATTACCCAATACCGCAAAAACGTTGAAAACTAACTGCGCATTTTATTAAAGGGTATGACCGGGCATACCCTGCTGTTTTATACTGCCATTTCCCCCCTTTCACCGGTTCTGATACGAACACTCTCATCCACATTGCTGATAAATATTTTTCCGTCGCCTATCTTGCCGGTTCTGGCAGATGCCAATATGGCTTCAACTGCTTCTTCGACACGTTCATTATCCAAGACAATCTCGATTTTTACTTTAGGAACGAAATCTATCTGGTATTCAGCGCCTCTATATAACTCCGTATGTCCCTTCTGTTGACCAAACCCTTTGACTTCGGAGATGGTCATTCCGGAGATGTCGATGTCGGAAAGTGCGGCTTTTACCTCTTCCAATTTGAAAGGTTTGATGATGATTTCCAGTTTTTTCATGACATTACCTATGAGCGATCTGGTTAATCGGTTTGTTATCCCGGCTAATATTTTATCCGGAAAGTGTATGAGGATAAAACTGTTGATGATCGTATTATCCAATCTTGTGATAACCTTGACAAGTAACGGGAGACGAGGAGTCATAACCGTGAACGATCAGTTTAAGGGTAAGCTGATTGCAAACAAAGAAGACAGAAAGAGCATTGCTTGAGAGAATCGACACA
>JANQLH010000087.1 GCA_028280735.1 SAR324 cluster bacterium
TTCAGGACCAATGCTGCCGCAATAGGCGTGGAAGCTGTCGCGCAGACATATAACGGTGTGGCAATAACCAGCATAAACAACATGGATAGCAGACCACTGCCCAGGTAAGTTTCAATCATGGCCGGAGAAACAAAAACACTGATTAACCCGGCCAATAGCACCCCGAAAAGCAACCACCCGCCAATATCATCGATTAAATCTCCAAAAGCAAAGGACATACCGGACTTTAACCCGGCCAATAACGAAGGTTTGGGCTCTTTTTTCCCTGGCACGCAGGAAGACTGACTGCTTCAACACGGTACCTCCGTAGGTGATACACTCTCTTCGCTTTTTCCGCCGAAATTAACAAACAAACCCGTACTGACAGCAGTGAAAAAGGCAGCCACAGGTCTGACAACCGTCATGACAGGATCAAGAAGGGCGTAGCTTATGGCAATGGAGTCAACCCCGGTTTCAGGGGTAGCGATCAGAAAAGAAGTAACGGAACCTTTGCTGGCCCCTTGCTCCTTCAATCCCGCTGCAGCCGGTAAAACACCACAACTACACAAGGGTAAGGGAATTCCGATCAAGGCTGATTTAAACACGCTGGCTGATTTGCCCTTTCCCAAGTGCCTGCTCACCATATCATCCGGTAAATACGCTTTTAATAAGCCGGCTACTACAAATCCGAAAATGATAAAGGGAGAAGAATCCAGTAAAACATGCCATGCGGATGAAAGAACCTGAATGATAATGTCTAAGAGAGAATTCATTTTAAGTGTTTGATTGTACATATGAGAAAATGTTCATATATAAAGTGGTTTTAAAGATCAATTCAGGGAAACAACCAAGGTTATTCTTTCACATGCGCCAATCCATCCTTTAACAATTGGCGGATATGATCGTCATCAAGGCTGTAATAGACGTTTTTCCCTTCTTTCCTGAACTTTACGATTTTTGCGGAACGCAGCACTCGCAACTGATGTGAAATAGCGGATTGAGACATACCGATGATATCGACCAAATCACAGACACATAATTCCGATTGTAACAAAGCATTCAAAATGCGCATCCTAGTGCTGTCTCCAAATGCCTTAAACAGCTCTGCCAGTTCAAACAACTGGTCCGTGGACGCCATTTGATCCCGCACCTTGATCACGGTTTCAGTATGGATACATTCTTCCTGGCAAAGGTCGTTTTTGTTCATCTTTTCCTTTTTAAATGAATAGTTGCTCATATGTTAATCTATTTCACAAAACTGTCAAGGAATTTACAATGGATTCATGCGTCCGGTTGACTTGGAACACCGCATTGAGCTGAAATCAGGGGATACCTCCTTCTTTACGCTGAATTGTAAGGCTCTCGGCAAGAGCCTGGCTGCAGCGGATTCGAAGCGACAGTCTTCGGTTGATACGACCTAGTGTCGGGTATCATTCTTCTTTAAGGCAGATTTTCCTTTTTCAGTAATTTGATACTTTTGAAGTCGGCTGTTAGGTTTGTCCGGGATAGTATATTTTACCAATCCCTTTTTCAGCATTCTGCTCATTAGCTCATCAAGATGTCGGTGAGGCTTTGTTCGACCAAGTTTTTGGGCTAGTTCTTTTTTGCTGTAATTGCCGGGCCTCAGGTACTCAAGAATCTTTGCCGCCATTTCTGACTCTACCCCTGACTCTACCCCTGACTCTACCCCTGACTCTACCCCTGACTCTACCCTCCCCATACTTCTGGTATCGTTAAAGTAAACAACAAATCGAACCTGCATGCCAATCTCCAGTAATTCTGGCAACTTCAAACCCAGTTTCTTTGCTTCTGAAAAGATTCGAGGCAAGCCACTACCCCATTGCTCAATCAGGTTTAATTCTCTAAATACTCGGGCTATAACTCTATTTCTTATTTTTGAAACTCCTTGCTTAAGGTCGTCTATTGTCAATCCTGGAAGAAGAAGCCCAGGGTTTTCTATTTCGATACGATTACTATAAAACGCCAACCGAATAGGTGTACCTTTCTGCGAATAATCGGCATGGACAACCGCATTGACTATGGCTTCTCTCAATATCGTTACCGGAATATCCCAGGTATCTTTACGTTTCAGATTTGTGAAATCAGAACCACGCATAGCGTGCTTTTGCAGGAACTCCATCATTTTCTCAACAGCAAGAGGAAGATGATCATGAACTTCGATATGATCAAGAATATCTGCTTTTGTTTTGCCTTTGAAACGAGCGCATTGAACCCAGGCATCCGGAAAATGATGTTCGCGATGTCGGCCAAATAGCAGAACGGCTCCATTGGTGGGAACTAGTCGTCCTTGTTCTTCGGTTAGAAGCTTCAAGCTGATTAGCTGTTGTTCCGAAAATATACTTTTTCTATTAAAAGCGGATTTGACTGCGTCTAAATCGATATCATTTATGGATAACTGTATTTTGGGCAATTCATCAAATACAACACCTTCAACTGAACGTTTAATCTCGTCAATCAAGTCCTTATCCGCTCTTCGATTTGTCGATCCGAGCCTAAAATAGACTCCTTGATCGCCTTCACTGGCGATTTTATGTGGACGGGAGTTGCTAGGAAAAACTTCTACTACTAATAACGTTTTATCTTCTATGGAAATGAGTTCGATGTTGGGAACCAAACGAGGCTCTATTCCGTCTGAGATAATACTGCACAATCTTTCCTCCT
Organism: SAR324 cluster bacterium; assembly: GCA_028280735.1. Taxonomy (GTDB): domain Bacteria; phylum SAR324; class SAR324; order XYD2-FULL-50-16; family XYD2-FULL-50-16; genus JAHJTV01. The sequence goes on from JANQLH010000087.1 coordinate 2,662, forward strand.
GATCCAACGGATTGTCAATCCCAATTGGCTGGTTTGTTCGATCTTCTACACCTATTATCAGCTTTCCACCAGCAGAATTGGCAAATGCGACAAGTGTTTTCAGTATATTTTTGCGGGAGGAAAGGTCCAGCTTGAATTCTAGCGTTTTCCCTTCCGGCGCTTTTAATAGTCTTTTAATCTTTGAAATCATGCAATCCTTTGGAACTCGGCAATAGAATCATTGACTAAGACCGGGTACTTTTTTCAGAGTTTTACCAAATCAGTACCTTCTCATGGACACCGATCTCAGGGCATTGAAAGCCGTTAAACAGGTTTTTGCTAAATAAACATGTACAAATTTAATCGTAGTTTCACAAAGACGCTATTGTTGGTAGTAACCTGCAATGGTGTTAAAGCGTTCTCGATTTAGTCTGTCACCAAACGGTAAGTATCATTTTTCTTTAAGTTTTACCAGGGACAAGGCATTGCCGATTTTGTTCGTGCTAATGGCGCTGCTAAGTAGGACCGGAAAAACACCATCCACCGACCTGTCTTTCAGGTGGTATTCTTTTTTTTGGAATCACATCCAGTTTTAAACCTTCCAGGGAGTAGATAGGGTGCATGGTCGATTCTGCGGTTTGTGAGGTAATGCCAATCATGTTTAGAAAAAGAATCAGTAGTAACTATATTGACTTGCTGTTGGTTGCCTTTTCCTATTTGGTTTCTTCGGGTTCATCGAGTATCCAGCGGAAAATGTTATTGTAGCAGACGTTAACGAAACTAGCCGGGTTGACAGTCCAGAGGTGGTCGACAGACAGTATGGTGTGCTTTGGATTTCGAAGGGATCAGCCAGGACATAGTCCAGCTCGGAGTTGATCCGGAACAGGTAGGCGTACTGGAACTCTTTGGGATATGATTCGCATTTTTTTTTAAGGCAAAATGAACCACGGTAAACTTGCCGTTCGGTGAAAAGTGATAATATAACGTAGTTGAAATGTTGACATTCACTCTTTGATCTTCAAATGTCAACATTTCAACTACGTCCCCCTTGTTCTGCCAAAGAGATGATACGGAGTTTTATTACACAAGGTATCAAGGTGCTCACTTCGATGTCTTCGCCTTCTATCCAGCTCATGGTGACCCGATTAGCTCAAAGGATTTGATCACGGTCTGAAAGAGGTACATGTAACTGATTACTTTTGTTCGATCGATTTGAATTCGAATAGGAGCTTTTCAATCAGGGGATCAAGTGAATCTTTAAATTGGCGCTTTTTCAATCGCGTAAACAAGTTTTTCCCAAGGCCAATACTGATCCCGAATATGGCCGGCAAGATTGGCAAGGTGTAGCTCATTCCTTCCAGATAAAGATTATTACCGGTCCGCGAAAGCACTTTGGGAATATGCCGCGCGATCAACTGTCCACATAAAATAATACTACCTGTTCTTAATGTATAGTAAACAAAAGCTTCCAGCCCTTCCCTAGTGATCCAATCCTCCAAAATATAGACACCATCTTCCTTGAATAAATGTAGCCAGGCAATATAGAAAAAGAACGGCCAGGCGTAGAGAAACAGCTTGACGGATTTAAAGCGATTGCTGATGAGCAGTGCAACAAAAATCAGTAATTGAATTTCAAAACCTTTAAATGTGATGATAAAGACCAGAAGTGCAACAGACACAGACAAGTATAAAAAATTTACAGGATTGACAGAGACTTCGTTTGTCACATTTGCCTTCCCATTTATCTCAATAGGATCAACTATCAATCGTTTCAGGGCATTTTGACTCCCATAAACAAGAAATGCGATGAATGAACCGGAAATCACCGACCACAACAATATGGGACTCAACTGAAAATAGAAACCCTGGTGTTGTATAAATAACTTGTCGACGATGAACAACTGGAGCAGGTTAAAGGATGTTGCCAATAATACGCTGACCCCCAATAACCCAATATGTTTGTGTTGATATAAAACACGGACCAAGCTGCCGACAATTGCCAGTGAGATTAATCCTCCCGACGTGCTGATCAAAAAGGCACTAAAGATCTGCCCCCCGTAAATCAAAGTGATGAGATTTCTAAAAAGAAAGAGGATCATTGTCTTGAACACACCGAATCTTAATAAAAAAGGCAGTACAATCCAATAGGCTAAACCTATTCTTAACCAGGGGAATATGGGCACTTTGGGTAACAAATTCTCCATGATCTGAAGGCTGCAAACCAAAAGCAAGCAGATTGCAAATCGTTCGGGAGTCAAGGAGCCGGAGGTGCTTGATTTAGTAGGAGAAAGCATCAATGGATGAGTAAGGAGAATTAGAACTGTTTTTGCCTTTTATAGTTATGGTCATCCGGGCCGGCAGACAAATGATGTGCTCATGTGTTTCAGCTATGGCACCTCTAAGCATACACAACTTGTGATTGCACGGAGAGGAATCAACCTGAACGGAGCCATTTCCGGTGCGGATATTCACGTTTCCTATCATTGTTTCAATTTCTCGAAACCGATCAGAACCAGCTAAATCAAAACTGGCGATTTTCTCACTCTCAAGAAAGACTTCTGCCTTAACCCCGGCTGATCCTTCGAAGTTAATAAATGTGTAAACTGCTCCGGAGAGTATTACCAGAAAGATTATCGTATCCAGTGGGCGGAAAAATACTAACATGTTTTACAAGGTATTAATTAAGTGTGGTATGAGAGTGCTCTAGTTATCCAATATCACAATAGATATTGTCATACGAAAATAATATTACTCAAATGCAAAAAAAAATAATATCAATATATGTATTATATTTATTAGAAAATGAAAACTAAAAATTTTTGTATCAAAGAATAGTTCTAATTACTGCCTTTTC
>JANQLH010000410.1 GCA_028280735.1 SAR324 cluster bacterium
CTGGTTCATCCGTATGGACTTTAACCAGGAGTCCTGCCATTCAATTTGTGATGGGCCATTCCATTCAATAGTCAGGGAGAGGTCTGTTATTTCAAACCCGTATTTTTCCTCGTGTGTTTCTGAACGGACACAGATTGTTGTCCTTGCCTGCTCATTGATGCGATGAATCTCGGTAATAAGATAGGACAAACATTCTTTAATCGTATCGCAGTGTAGATTGGAATTCTCCGGAACCTGCTTGTCCACCAACAATTTGAACTCCATACTGTTGTAGGCTTTTGAAGACTGGAAGTCCGATAAAGTATCCCTGAAAAAATCCCTGATATTGACGGTAAGCTGTTTGGTCGTTTGCTCCGTACTTGCGGCAAGGCAGAAATCCTCGACATCATCAAAAGAATTCAACACGTTTGAAGCCGTGTTCACACATGCTTCCAGGGTTTTTTTGGTAGCACTGTCATCTATTTCTGCAATAACTCCGGAAAGATTGGAGACAACGCTGTTAACCGGGGATTTTAGGTTATTCATAACACTGGCGATTATCTGGTAATTTTCCCGGCTTGCTTCTACTTCTCGGTGATGACTCAAAATTGCTTCATTTGCCAACTCCTCCTGAAAAGACAGTCTTTCAACCAAAAGGCGGTTTTGTTCCTGCTCTTGTTCTATAGTGTTCATACGAGACTTGAGCTGGGAAAGTTCCGATTTCAAATCTAATAAAACTTGATCGCTTTCAGTCAAAATCGTTGGTTTTCCTTTTTTGTCGATAGTCGGCAATCTGAAGCTCCATATTAGTGAATGGTGTCCTTGTTCTCTAAATCTTCATCAAAATAAGCAGATTCTTCTTGAGATTCATCAGGTTCCGGAATACCTAAATAGCTTTTAACAGTTTGTGGATTTAACTTAAAAAGTATTCCAAGAAAAAGGAATGACAAAAAGAGGGATTTAATTGGTCTAAAAATGACATGACAAACCAGACTTGTCCAAAGAAAGTCATGACTGGTAACGCTGTCAATCAAGCCTGAATAATGCTGTTTAAACAACTCGGTATTTTCCGGCTGTTTTTGCATTACATCGACCAGTGATTTAAACTCAGGTTGTCCAATTGCAAAGAATAACAGGTACAAGGAAATAGGGAGGGAGATGATCAAACTGATTACGAAAAAATGAACAAATACAATAAAAAACCTGCTTTTAACAATCCGAAAACTGTTAATAATATTGTTTTTTATTGAGATCAACTGTTCCGAGTTTTCAATAATCAGGAAGAAACCGGCGAACAATAAATAAAAATATGGAATCATTCCGATAACAAACAAGAAACCACTTGCTTGACCGAAAAACATGGGGAAAATCATGACTGCAAACTGAATACAGGAAATAGCTACTGCAGATGCAAAAAATCTCTGTAAAAACAGTTGGATAGTCGCGAGCGGAAAGACTCGTCCATGTAAATAAATTGTGGGAAGCATCAACAGTACTATCAAATCCAGAAAGCTTCCATGAAAAAACTCTATCAATGGCAAAGCCTTGCTACTAAAGGTAACAAGCAGTAGAAACGGGATAAAGGTGACTATTGATACTACAAGTATATTGATAAAATGTCGGACATAAAATTGAAGACTTTTTGTGACGTTTCCCCAAAAGGAAACAGTAAATTCAAAGTCCGTAGTTGAAGCTGTGGGCATAGTTGAATAGGTTTGATACTGGTAGATATTTAAAATGACGCTAAATCAAGACCTTTTGCTGTTAACAAGGATGGTTCCGTTTGAGTATCAGCGCCAAATTGATCTCCAAAAGTCTTAAAGATCCTCAAGGTCAATGTCAACGGATACCATTTAACATATTTTTCAGTCAATTTGTTAGCTCAGTCCTTTACTCACGAATGATTGTGTCAAATACATTTTAGTTAAAAAAATCGACTGCTTACCCAGGTAAGAGGATTCCCGTATGGCAAATGAAGAAAGCATCGTTAAAATTGTAACAGCTGAGTACATAAAAAGCTTTACTCGTGTTCAGGAGTTGGATTTGGAAGCTTTACCTGCAATAGCCTTTATCGGAAGGTCAAATGTGGGAAAGTCCAGTCTTATTAATAGTCTGCTTAATCGAAAAAAGCTTGTGAAAACCAGCTCGACTCCCGGTAAAACACAGTTGATCAACTACTTTTTGATAAACAATCGATTCTACTTTATAGATCTGCCAGGATACGGGTTCGCAAAGGTTCCAACCAATGTTAAAAACCAGTGGCAAAAAATGATCACTGATTTTCTGATCTACTGTCCTAATTTGAGAATGATTGTGCAGCTTGTGGATATTCGGCACAAACCCAGCAGCGAAGACAAATCATTTCAACAGCTGGTCAGGGAGTCGGAGATTCCTTGTCTGGTCATAGCTAACAAAGAAGATAAGCTAAAAAAGAATCAAATAGGAAAAGCAAAAAAAGAAATCAGACAGGTATTACGGTTGAGTACCGCACCACTCACTCATTCTGCTCCAAAAAAGACAGGTCGTAATGAGATTTGGAAAACACTGGTTGAAATAATTGAAGCGACAAGCTAATCAGACGGATCAAGACCGGTGTGAATATCGCACCTTTCCCTGGGTTCGGTTCCCGTAATAAAATGCTTGGTTTCAACTTCATGTAACGGGCAATACTCCGTTGCTCTCTTTCCCGATGCATTACAGATATCCAACACCATTTCCGAGTCTGAATGAATATCACAATATTCGGAAGGTGGTTCGCGTGTATCCAGCGAATACCAGGTTTTTTTCGGACACCAGGCTGTCGCCATTTTGCCTGACTGGTCACAAATCAGGTATTCTTCAAATCCTTCGGTGATGGGAAAATCTTTCTGGATCAGAGGCTTAGGTAGTGAGTTCGTATAAGCTTTCCAGAGTCGGGCCGGACTTCTCCCCCCTACTTCATCTTCCATGGGTTCGTTGTTATCGTTTCCTATCCAGAAACCGGAAACCAGATCCGCTGTGTATCCAATATACCATGCATCCCTGTTATTATCGCTAGTGCCGGTTTTTCCACCGGATACCCTGTCTGTTTTTGCGGCTGTTCCGGTCCCGAGATTCACGACATCCTGCAAAAGTCGATTCATCTGGAAAGCGGTAATCGGGGACAATACACGGATCTCTGGTTTGGGTGAATGTTTTTCCAGCACATTGCCCTGGTTATCTGTAATCTTGAGGACGAATACCGGTTCCGTGCGATAGCCTTGGTTGGCAAACACTGTGTAGGCGTCAGTCAAGTTTAGTAAGGTGGTTTCACCGCACCCAAGAGCCAGGCAAAGCCCTCTGTCACCCGGAAGATTGATTCCGAATAGTCTGGCCGCGGGAATCAGTTTACTGATTCCGATATCGTTCAATATTTGTACACTGACAACATTGTTGGATGTCCGCAAGGCATAAGCCACGGTAATTTGGCCCAGATGTTCTCCTGAAAAATTCCCCGGTTCGTAGATTTCAAAACCCTCTTCTGTCGCCCTGGTATACTGGGTCGGCTCATCCCAAAAAATATCATTCGGTTTGATACCTTCAACAAGCGCCGTTGCATAAAGAATTGGTTTAAAACTGGACCCGGGTTGCCTTTTAGCTTGGGTGACCCTGTTGAATTCACTTTTAAAAAAATCAACACCGCCCACAAGCGCTTTTACAAAACCAGTACTGGGATCAATACTGACTCCGGCTACCTCTTCAAAACTCCGGGGCTTGCTCAATCGATTTTTGATTACTTTCTCCATGGCCAGCTGATGCTGGCTATCCAAAGTGGTATAAATATGAAGACCACCACCGTAAACTGTGTTGTGACCATATTTGGCCTTTAGTTTTAACAAGATATGGCTGACAAAATAGGGTGCTGTTTGCAGTCCTGATTTCTTCCGCTCCCTGATGATTAAACGTTCATTAATGGCTGCTTTGTATTCCTCCCTGCTAATCCAATCCAATGCTCTCAACCGCTTTAAGACCAAAACCTGCCTTTCCCTGGTTTTTTTTAAGTTAACAAAGGGAGAGTAACCTTCCGGTTTTTTAATCAATCCTGCAATAAAAGCTGCCTCGGCTATGCTTAAATCTTCTGTTGTTTTATGGAAATAGTTTAACGAAGCGTTTTCAACGCCGTAATTTCGATGTCCCAGGTAGACCTTGTTTAGATAAAACTCCAAAATTTGTGCTTTGGAATATTCCATTTCCAAAGCAATGGCCATAAAAAGTTCTTTAATTTTTCTCTTTAATGTTTGCTCCGGAGACAACAGGGTTAGTTTCACCAACTGCTGAGTAATCGTGCTTGCGCCCTGAATTGCGCTATTTGGTTTTAGATTCCTGAAAATTACGGCCACAATGCGAATGGGATCAAACCCGAAATGGTGAAAAAACCTGGAATCCTCAATGGCAACGACTGCTTTTTGCAGGTTACGGCTGACATGTGATAACGAAACATATTTTCTGTCCTGATCACCACGAGTTACATGGAAGGGACGCCGGTCGATATCGTAGAAAACGGTGTTGATGTTTTCTTTGGCTTGTATTTTCTTGAATTGTTTGACAGTGGATGCCTTAAAAAACAGAAAAGCGACGAAAACGGCAATAAGAGCAGCCAGGATAGCTATCCCGCTAATAATAAAGGCTTTTTTTTTGGAAGTGCTTCGACCAAATACCAAGAACATGTTATGCTAGTTTTTCTGAGGGATAAATTGTGTCTGATTTGAGAATTTTAGACACCGAAGGACGACCAAGTCAACCTGTGACTTGGTGGCACCCATCGGGAAAAGAACATCCCGACGGGTCAACTGGCAAGCTTTGGATTAACCTAATTTTGCTTTTTGTTCGAGTCCGTATTGATAACCTTTCTCGAAAGCAGCAAAGTTAAGCTTTTCCGTTCCTTTAGGAATTGAAGCTTCAACACCTTTGCGTGCGGTTTCTTCAGAGATCAAACCGGTAACAGCACAGAGAAAACCGTACATTACAATATTCAATACGATTTTTCGTCCGATTTCCTCAGCAAACCTGGTAGCAGGGCACTTGTACACCTTGATGCTGGGATCAATGTCACCAACGTCAACCAGATCTTCTTCCACAACCAGAATACCATCTTTTTTCAATCCGCCGATGTATTTGTCATAAGCCCCTTTACTCATGGCAAGCAGAATATCCGGGGTGAATACGTTAGGATACAGAATTGGTTCATCTGAAAGAATTACTGCACATGATGCAGCACCACCACGTGCTTCCGGTCCGAAATCCTGTGTCAGAGTTGCAAATTTGTCATCAAATATGGACTTGGCACGTCCCAGGATCAATCCTGCAAGTATAACTCCCTGTCCGCCAAATCCGCCTAGTCTAACTTCTTGTGTCGTCATGAATTATCTCCCCATTAATTAAGCGAATTTTTGAATTTCGGCAAAAATCTCTTCTGGATCATGTACTTCACCACAAGGGCTGCCGACTAGACCGGTCTTACAATGCGCGTTAGCGAACCTGTCCATTTCGAGATACATCTGACCATAGTTTAACTCAACCATAATCATTGAATTAACTTTTTGTGCCAGGGTTTTAACTACTTTATCAGGGAAAGGCCAGCAGGTGATCAGTCTGAGCAAACCAACCTTGATACCTTTTTCTCGAGCCATTTCCATAGCCTTGTAAGCCATTCTGAAAGAGATACCATAGGATACCAATACCATGTCGGCATCTTCCATCATGTACTCTTCAACACGGGTCAATTTGTCAACGTTCTTGGTAATCTTGCCCATGAGGTTATCCATCATTTCCTGCTGAACTTCCTGGGTCAATACGGGGTATCCTCTTTCATCATGAGTTAAACCCGTAATATGATAATGGTGTCCCATACCGGCTTTACTCATCAGGGGGATTCCATTGGCTTCCCTTTTGTAGGGCAGATACGTTTCTGAACCAGTGTAATATTTTCTTTCGACAACATCGATTTGATCGGCTTCAGGAATAACCACTTTTTCCGTCATGTGACCAACCATCTCGTCTGACATTAAAAATACCGGTGTTCTGTACTCTTCAGACAGGTTGAAACAATCTACTGTAAAATCAAAACAGTCCTGAGGTGAACTTGGTGCCAACGCGATTACTTCGTAGTCACCATGAGAACCCCATTTTGCCTGCATCATATCCGCCTGACCAACTTTGGTTGGGAGACCTGTTGAAGGACCTGTCCGTTGCACGTTAACAAAAACACACGGTGTTTCTGTGATCACAGCTAAACCAATGTTTTCCATCATTAACGAAAAACCGGGACCAGAGGTAACAGTTAAGGCTTTTCGACCTGCCCAGGCACCGCCCTGCAGACAGATACAAGCAGCGATTTCATCTTCCATTTGAACGAACATTCCTCCGACTCGAGGAAATCGCGAAGAAATTCTTTCAACAATTTCAGTTGAAGGGGTAATAGGGTATCCAGCGGCAAAAGTACATCCTGCAGCAATAGCCCCTTCAGTTGCAGCATGGTTCCCATTCATAAAATGGTTGCCGGTAAGCACTCGTTTAGGATCAGCTTTCACTTGTTGCTCCTTATTGAATTATTATTTGTTTAATAAGCGTTTGGATTAGCCTGGTATTGGCCATCCAGCGTATTTATCACCCAGTTTTGCCTTGTGCTGTTCGTCCATTGCATCAAGCAGAGATAATCTGTCATCTCGATCTACAAAATTACCGATCAATATTTTGTCCTGGAAGGATATGTCGGCATCAGCTGTGGTATGTTCTTTTTTCTTATATCGAACAGCAGCTTCCTTATAGAACTTCATGGAATCGAGGCCATCGCCAAGTTTGTTTCGTCGACCATAAAGTGTCGGGCAGGGTGAAATCGCTTCAACAAATGAAAAACCTTTTTTGCCTAAGGCTGCTTTGATTGAATTTTGTAAATGTCTTACATGGTAAGTTGTCCATCTGGAGACATACTCGGCACCGCAACTTTCAGCAATAAACGGCAGGTTAAACGGCGCGTCGTAGGCACCGTAAGGAGTCGTAACGGCAATCGCTGTTTCCGGTGTTGTGGGAGCTACCTGACCACCTGTCATACCATAAATAAAGTTGTTGATGCAGATAACCGTCATGTTGGCATTTCTTCGGGCTGCATGGAAGAAGTGGTTTCCTCCGATAGCGGTTAAATCACCATCACCACTGACAACAATAACTTTCTGCTCAGGATCTGCAAGAGCCAAACCTGTTGCAAATGCTACGGCTCGACCATGAGTTGTATGGTAAGAATCTACATCGACATACCCGGCTACACGGCCTGAACACCCAATACCGGATACAATTTGAGTTTTATCTCTGTCGATACCGGCATCAACCAATGCTTTGGTCAGACAGTTTACTACAGTACCGATTCCACATCCTGGACACCAGATATGCGGCATGCGATCCATTCTTAAAAAGTCGTCTGAAATATGTGTGCTCTTTTTGTGGGTATCGGATGCAGCCCAAATCGCAAACTCGGGACATACCATTTCGCACATGTCACAATAGGTACATGTTTCAGGTCTTGCAATAACCGGCGGATGGTATCCTTTCGAATTGAATTCGTCTGACATTTCCAGTGTATCCTTCGGGCAAAATTCCACGCAGAATGCACACCCCTTACATCTCTCGGCATCTATCTCAAGGCGCCACTCCTTGGGGTCCTTCTTTTTTGATTTTTTTTCTTCAGCCATTAGCTTCTGCTACCTCTATAGGGATTAAAAAATCTGATTTCAGCTTATAATGTGAGAATCAATATACCAATCGAATTACATAGCAAGGATGATTGCAAAAAAATCGATATTTAGCATTGATACAGAACATATATGATTTTACATCGGTTTTAGAGCTGATTTCCGAGATTCGCCGTTTAATAGTCGATTAGACACGCCAAGCCAAAAATAAACCGAACTTTTATTCGGTTTTCGAGGATAAAAATGCTCCGATAGTTGATAAACAGCAATCTATTTAAGGAATGACGACTAAACGTTTAATGGAACCAATGGTTGGTGATGCTTGGTTTTTTTCGAAGGCCGGAAGAACAGGAACTCATGCGGGAGTATTCTTGGAATAGAGTCTACCAAAATACTAATTGCTAGGAGACGAAAAACGATGTATTGAATGTGTATAGCCTCAAACAAGAATCGATCTTCTACAGGGATGATATGAAAAGACTGACAGGATTGCTTACAGACCCTATCTACCAGGAACATGATACAGGGCAACACCCTGAAAATTCAAATCGTTTAAAAGTTATTCTTGAAGAGCTCCAATCAAGTGATATTTGGGATCAATTGGAAAAAATCCCTGCAGAAAAGGCCGAGCGTTCCATGATAGAGCTGATTCACGATGCCGACTACATAGATTCCATAGAACGGGAGATTAAATCCGGTGCTCCGTTTGTTGGTACCATGGATTGTATGGTTTGTCCCAAAACCTTCGAGGTTGCCGAGCAAGCTGTTGGTGGAGCGTTAAACCTGGCAAAAAAAGTTGAATCGGGTGAATTGAAAAACGGCTTTGCCCTGGTGAGACCCCCGGGACATCATGCTGAAAGAAAACAAGCCCTGGGATTTTGTTACTTCAATAATATTGCGATTTGTGCAGAATACCTGATTAAACATAAGAATTACGAGCGGATTTTGATCATGGATTTTGATGTGCACCATGGCAATGGTACTCAACACAGTTTTGAATCCAGAAAGGATGTTTTTTATTGCAGCATTCATGAGAACCCTACAGTCTGTTATCCCGGAACCGGCTTTGAATCCGAGATCGGATACGGTGAAGGCAAGGGGTACACCCTGAACGTTCCAATGAGGAGTTTTTCGGGTGATGAGCGTTACCTGGAGGAATTGCACAATACGTTTATTCCGGCCTGGTCCAAATACAAACCGGATTTTGTTTTGATATCAGCCGGTTACGATGCACACAAAGATGATCCTCTGGCACGAATAAACATTACCAACGAAACCTACCGTGCTTATACCAGGGCTTTGTGTGATATTGCCGCTGAATACAGTGAAGGCAAACTGATAAGCTTTCTGGAAGGTGGATACAATCTGGAAGTGATTCCCGGTCTGGTACATTCCCATATCAGAATTCAACTTGAAGCTGCTGCAACCCTTTCATAATGAATTAGAGGAGATTTGACGGTCCTCCTCTATCTCCCTGTTTTACCCATGTTTTGTCCTGCCCTGCATCCATGTTTCATTCAAGGCGGTTAGCCTAAAAAGATTAGATTTTCCGATGACTAAGCAGTAGGCAATCCTTTTCAGTAAGCGCTGTTTTTGATCTCAAAGGGCTACATAATAGATCGCTTGTTAAAACAACCAGTAATGAGATCTTATCAGCCTGTTATTCGTGATGGTACTTGGTGTTGTTTATGATGGTGAATGCACGGTAAATTTGCTCGATCAAGAGCAACCTGATCATTTGATGGGTAAAGGTCATCTCGGAAAGACTCAGTTGTAAATTAGCCTTTTGTAAAATTTCTTGTGGCAGGCCGAACGCACCTCCTATGATGAAATCAATCCGAGAATGCCCTGAATTGGCAATCGATTGGAATAACCCGGCGAATTTCCGGGAAGTGTGCGCCTGACCTTTTTCGTCACAAGCGATAATAAAATTCCCGGGATCAAGCGCTTTTTGCAGTCGATTGTTTTCTTCCGAAAGCCATAACTCTTTATTCCCTTTTTGATAAGCGGCTTCCTTAACCGGTACCCAGGAGAAGGAGCAAAAGCGCTTCAGCTTTTTTTCAAATAGCTTGATACCTTCCAGGAGATAAGCATCCCGGGTTTTCCCTACACAAACAACTCTGATCTTTTTCATTCCAGGTGTGTGGTGGTGAAATCCCGATAGATTTCTTCAAGATTAAAGGCTTCCCTGGTTTCTTCTAAGAAGATATGTATGATTACCGTGTTGAAATCCATTAAGATCCATTCCCCTGAATCATAACCTTCCACACCAATGGGCAGGATTCCCTCTTTTTTTAAATTGAGGGAGATCTTGTCAGCGATCCCTTTGGTGTGAGCTGATGACGTTCCATGGCAAATCAGAATGAAGTCGGCCAGAGATGATTTTCCGTCCATGTCTATTTGAACAAGATCCACAGCCTTTAAATCAGATGCCGATTGACTGATTTTGCTGAGTGTAAAAGGTATATCCATATATTCTAATTCTAATTTTGATTCTCTAAATGGTTGTCTTGTGGAATGCTTCCCAGGTGCCAATAGCATTGGGGTGAAGCCAGTTTTTTTGCTCCAGGACTTCAAAGGGACTGCTTCTGATCTCAGTAGCCGAGACCATGGGAATTTCGGCTTCGACCCAACGAATATGGTCAAGCCGGTTATTCAGTTGCTTGGGAATGGATGGTTTCATGCCTTGTCTTTTAAACAGCAATAATGTGCATAATTCAAAAATCTTATCAGCTTTAGCCCAAAGATGAAAGGAGGCGAAGGCGTCCTCTCCCAGGATCAGGTAGAGCTGGTCCCGGGGATACAGTTTCCTGAAGTGCTGCAATGTGTTATAAGTATAACTGGTTTTTCTCTTATTCAATTCATAGGATGAGATCTCAACATTTTTAAACTCTAAAAAGGTTTCAACAAGCATTTTCATCCGGACATCTTCCGGGATTGAAGGCAGGTTTTCTTTCAGGGGATTTTTATAGGCCGGGATCACGATAATCTTGGAAACCTCGAATTGGAGATTCACCTGCCGGACAATCTCAAAGTGTCCGAAATGCACAGGATTAAAACTTCCTCCGTAAATCGCAATAGTCATCTTTTGTTGTGGTTTCTGTTCTCGTGGTGTCAATTTTGCTTAGCTAAAGGCAACGCCAAAAACCCGTTTGTTAACAACATCAAAAAAATATCATGGCATGGTACTCTATAATCCCGGAAGCATATGCAGTCAATAAAAACATTGATGTGTCAATGTTTTCTGTAAGAAGTTCGGGAGCCTCTGATACAAGCGCGTTCATGTATATCGGGATCGGTCTGGTGGCTTTCATTGTGCTGATATTTGTTTATCGCTGGGCGAACCTGCAACGAATAAAGCGTTCCAATAAACGCTACCTCCAAAAAAGAGCGAAGGCCCAGCAACAAGAAATCGAGCTTTCAGAAGACGCCAGCTTTCGTCTCGTTGCTTTGGCAAAGTCAGTGAACGCGAATCCTGAGAAAATGCTGGGGAGCAACCTTGCATTTGAAAAGGCTGTGCAGAAACTTAAGAGAAACTCACCAACAGATCCCATGTTAATTAAAATACCGGCATTACGGGAAGATCTGGGTTACATATTTTTTAACAGAAGAGCCCAGTTTGTCTGCACCCAGATGCTGCAAACCGGACAAAAGCTTAGGGTTGGTGTAAAGTTCAAAGGGAAAAGCCATTCCTACGTGGGAACCATCTTAAATACGACCGAAGATGAGTTCTGGGTGAAACCGCCCACAGTCAAAGGGAAAGTGGTTAACCTTTCCAAATTCAAAACCTTCGAGTTCAGCATATTTCGTAAGAATGACGGGGAATACCGCTTTCCGTCGCAACTGAAAGCTCAAATTACGACTCCCATGAATGCTTTGGTGATGAAACATGTTAATAAAATTAAAAAGCTTCACATCAGGGAACACGAGCGATATAAACTGCAATTCAAACGCAAGTTTTATTTTCTTACCAGTGGTCGGAAACCAACGGTGGCCAGTGATCCTTCAGCACATGAATTCTGCGCCGGTACCGTTTTGGATATCAGCATCGGTGGTATGAAATTTGTGACTGACAGTCTCCCGGAAAAGGTATCCGAGGGAATTTATGTGGTGTTTAAGCTGGAAGAGGCCAAAATTAAAAACGAAATCCATTCTGAAATCGTTAAGCTTTCAGGTGACACCGGCCAGGCGTATGTGCATTTACAATTTCAAAATCTGTCCGAATTGAATCGGCTTTATTTACAAAAATTTATTGCAAGCAAGAATCCGATCAAAGTCTAGTGTTTAAGTGATATCCAAGGATTGGATACAAATGAGATATGGAAACGTTATGAATTCTTCAATAGTTCTTCGTTTTATCGGCATTGTTATCGCCTTGCTGATGGCGGCTTTTAGCAGCGCCTGCACAAGGAAGGTAAATGATCCCAAGGTACTGGCAAAGTACTACCGGAACAACAATCCGGAAACCCGCGCTGCAAGTTCAACGGCTTCAAAAAAGCTTCAGAAAGTTAGAAGAACATTCTGGAAAGATGATGATACGGCAAGACCGTTGGATCTCTCCCTTGTCCGAACCGGGACGAAAACAACCAGGCAGTTGCAAGATTCTCAAAAAATGCAACAACCGATGACGGAAGAAACCTTATCGCCACCGATCAGCTATTACGCGGCAGAAGAGGAAGTGGATGGTCAAAGCACATCTTCAATGATCGAAGGAAAGATCTATAACCTGATAGAAGATTCGTATAACAGAAGGGACTACAATCAATTCATTAAACTATACTCCCTGTTTGTGGAATCATTCCCTCACAGCAGTCAAAAGGCCTTGTTGGATGAGAGAAGGCAGTCTTTTTTCTATCGGGAGAATCTAAAGGAAGATAAGTTTAAGGGAGCCTTGTTGGAAGTTTCCTACCCCGGGGCAAAAACCTTTGAAGAGTTGGGACTATATTTCGAAAAGCTCAAAGACAGGGGAATTAGATCAATTCAGATCAGGGTGGTGCAGTTTTTGGGAACCCCAGTCTTTCTGTTTGCAGTCCCGCAAAAAGGCGCAGGTTATTATTTTTCCAATTCCAACAACCTGATTGTGGATAACATTCTGGAAGATATTACCAAAATGGCTCATGACAACGGACTGAAGGTCTATGCTTCGTTTCCGCTTCGCCATCACCCAAGGTTAAATGATGGAGCGAGTTTTATCATGGACGAATCCTGGAATATTTTTCAGAACAAGACAGCCGTAAACTCCAAGCTTGACCTGCTCAATCCCGATAGTAGGAGTTATCTGTTATCTTTGATTAAAGATCTGGTGAAGTTCAAAATTGACGGACTGGTTTTCAAAGACGATTTTACTTATGCAATTAACGAGGGGTTTTCCAATGTCGCAAGAGATCGTTACCTGACTGCTACCGGCTTGCCCCTGGCATTTAACAAAATGTTCGTTCCGGTCCAGGCCAAACACAGCGATCAGTATGAAATTTTAACCAGCCCTGAATTTCTGGATGTTGCCTTGTGGAGGGCAGGGCAGGTTACCCAACTGATTTGGGACCTTGCTGAATTTGCAAAATCCGAAAGAAAGGATTTTCGCGTCGGGATTGAAGTCACCCCGGAATTGCTTTTGGAAAGATATGACCCCTTAAAGTGGTATTCGACGGGGCTACCTTATATGAAGGAGCTCAATGTGGATTTCTTCATCTTAAAGTGGCGCCGATTTAATTCCGAGATTGAAGCTGATCCTGAGGACTATGCCATGGCTGTCAATCAATTGCGGAAAGTCGTGTCCTCCAAAAAGGAAATCTTTCTCAAGATACCTCTCAGTCAAATGACCAAAAATACGATTGAGTTAAATCGTAAAATAGATTCACACAGTGAATTTCAGGAAGAATATCCCGGAATCAGGTTTGCGGTAGGCCCGGTCGATAGGATTGAGAGACTGGATATTATCAATTGAAAGCATTGAGGAAGAAAAGGGGGCTTAGGCCCCTTTGTCTTCTATTGTATAAGCTGATTAAGCTGGAACATCGGTAACAACACAGCCAGAACAATAAAACCGACCATCAGTGCCATTCCAAGAATCATCACGGGTTCCAGTAAAGCGACCGATTTTTCTATGGTTCGTTTTACCTCTTTTTCCTGAATCACCGCAATTCTGCCCAACATCTGGTCTAGCTGGCTACTCTCTTCTCCAACCCTGATCATCTGAATGACGGACAAGGGAAACTCCTCCGTTTTTCTCAGGGCATGAGAAAGATCTAATCCCTTCTTGGTGATATCCACGATTATCTGTTCAAATTTGTATTCAAACACGAGATTTGCTACGACATATTTCACAATGTCCAGCGATTGTTTCAAAGTAACACCGCTTGACAACAGGGTGCCCAATGTTTCTGTAAACCTGAAAACAACGATTTTTCTTATCATTGAGCCCAGTACCGGGACCTTTAATAAAAATGAATCGATGATAAGTTTTCCCTTACGGGTTTTGGAAAACCGATACCCGACAAAAGCGAGCACGATGCAAACAAAAATCAACTGGAGCCAGTATTCGGTAAAAAATCCACTGGTTCCCAGCACAACCCGGGTTGGCAAGGGCAGTTCCGTATCAAATTGCTCAAAAATAGGAATGATCCTGGGAATGATAAACACAATCATGAAGGAGACGATACCCAAACCCATTAGACTCATTATAATCGGGTAGATCATGGCTCCCTGGATTTTGGAAACGAGTTCTTCGTTTTCCTCCCTGGAATCAGCCAGTTGGCTCAGTACCTTGCCTAAAGTCCCCCCGGCTTCACCGGCGCGAACCATAGCCACATACATGTTGGGAAACAGGTTTGAGTGATCCTGTAAGGCGTTAGCCAGTGAACTACCTTCGGTGATTTTTGCCTTTACATCTGAAAGTGCAGCCTGAAAGGAAGCGTTGTCGGCCTCCTCCACCAGTATTTCCAATGCCTTGTCATAGGGAATGCCCGTTGAAACCAGTACAGAAAGCTGCCTTGTAAAAGCTGTGATAACTTTGGATGGAATTGAAGCCCGGACGGACTTTTTGATAGTTTTTGATTTGTTGCTGGCCTTGGTTTTGGAACTGGATATTGATAAGGGATGCAGTCCCTTGGCCCTAAGCTTGGATGTCGCCTGGTTTAGGGAGGTCGCATCAACTTTGCCTTTTTCAGTGCGTCCTTTTTTATCAACGGCCTTGTATTCAAAAATTGCCATAAACCCCAGTGGATTACATGCTGTTAGATTGTCTGCGAGAACTTTACCCGGGGTTTGTCTTCACGATTTAAATAGGCGTCAAAAACCATGCAGATATTCCGAACCAGGATTTTTCCATGATCGATAACCCGGATGCTTGCTGCATCTCGAATCAGTAATCCATCATCGATCAACTCATCCAATTGTTTGATTTCAGCTTTGAAGTAGTCTGGAAAACTCACCCCGAATGATTCATAAAACTCTTTAAAATCAAGATAAAAATGACAGATCAGTTTGAGAATTGTCCACTTTCTCATACGATCGTCATCACTCAATTCAATACCGCGGCTTCCGGAAAGATTTGATTCCGAGATTTGCTGCTTGTAGTTTTTCAACTTGTGCGCATTTTGGATGAAATGTCCATTAAATTCACTGATTGACGTTACCCCAATCCCGAGCAGGTCTACTCCTGATTTGGGAGTATACCCCATGAAGTTTCGATGCAAGGTTCGGTTTTCCTGGGCAATACTGAGTTCATCCTCCGGTAATGCAAAATGATCCATGCCGATATAATTATAACCGGCATTGCAAAATCGATTAATGCTATCCAGCAGGATTGTCATTTTGGCTTTGGGAGAGGGCAAGGTTTCCGGTTTTATTTTCCGTTGATGAATCATTCTTTCCGGAAGATACCCAAAGTTATACACCGCAAGACGATCCGGTTTCATATCGATAATGCGATCGACCGTTTTGGAAAAGCTTTCAACTGTTTGGAAGGGCAACCCATAGATTAAATCGAAGTTGATTCCTTTGATTCCTTTTTTCCGGGCAGTTTTCAAATGTTCCAGGGTAATTTCAGCACTTTGAACGCGTTGTACGGCGTTTTGAACCTTCTCATCCAAATCCTGAACGCCCAGGCTTAAGCGATTGATCCCCAGTTCCGCGAGAAATTCAATCTGTTGAGGGCGGGTACTGCAGGGATCTATTTCAATTCCAATTTCAGTATCATCGGCAAAGTCGAATCTCTCCCGCAATTGCGCCATAATACTCTGAAATTCTTCATCCAGGAGGAAGTTTGGTGTACCGCCTCCAAAATGAAGCTGCTTGACTGTTTTATTCCCATGTCTGCTCTCTGCCAGGGCGTCGATCTCGCTTAAGAGATAGGGAACGTAGTCTGCAGATGCACTTTGCTGCCGGGTAATCGTCACATTGCAGCCACAATAGAGACACCGATCCCTGCAAAACGGGATATGTATATAGAGTGAAACTGCTTGTTCATTATTGCTGTTTGCCTTCAACCAGGCCCGGTGAGTCTCGCGATCAATATCATGCCACATAGGCGCGGTTGGATAAGAGGTATACCTTGGACCGATTATCGCGTATTTTTCTAAAAGCTCATCAGAAATATGGAACATGGAACTCATTCAAAGTGACCCGAATGCATCGGGCCGGGATGCAGGATGACAGCCGTTCGAAATCAGTTATCCAGTCGGCTGCCGTGGATCTTGAAAATGCTAGAAAAGGGAACGACCTTCCGGTTTGGCAAATACTGTTTGACCTTTCATTACCTTATCTCTGTCTCGTTCAGCGATGAAAACCCAGGATTCGTCTTCCATCACTTCCATTACTTTAACCGATGCCAATGCTAAAGGGGAATAGGAAACCGTTCTTCGGGAAAGACCCATCACGATTTCATTTTTCACTGTCCGTTGTCGGACCAAGAATTCCCTGCCGTTTTTAATACCCAGGCTTCTGCCTAAGGAGATTTTAGCATACCGGCGATCTCCTCTTGTCTCCAGGATGTAAGCTCTTAGCGGAAAGTATTGTTGAACCAGTTTTTTCAAATCAGCTTCCGATCTTTCCGGGTCCTGTGAGTCATAAGCAAAATCCTGCTTGAAAATGACCTGACCGCTGTCTGTCGTGAAAATAGTGAAATTCACATTGGCGACAAACTGGTCAATGCTCTTTACTACCTGGCTTTCCTTAATGGTAATCTGAACCTGGCTGACGAAATTTGCTCCCAGGGTTGTTCCCAATTGAATGGCATCGGCGACATTACTGGCCATAAACCTTCGATTCGCTTCACTTGCAAGTAATTCATCCACTTTCCTCATGGGAATGGCGGTAAAGTTGGCATTCTTTTCAAACGCACGGTGAACAAACGTCATCACTGCGTTCAACCTTGGCCCTGTGACCGTGGGGTCCTTGAATGTTACCAGGGAAAGCAACAGGAAGGGAGAGGCAGATAATTCCTCACTGCTCGGGGGAAAAGGAGATTGTTGTTTGTCCCTGTCCGTAATATCCAGGGTAAGAGGGTCAACATGTTTAGGGACACAACTACTAAAAACCAGCAGAAGAGAAGCAAAACAAACCAATACCTTTGTTTTGGAAACAAGCGATCGTTTAAGGGGTTGCTCTTTTGTCGATTTCATAGGTTACCATATTTATATGGGTTGCGCTCTTAAAGGAAATATTGTGTGAGCTCTTTAATGTTGGAGTCGTCGCTGAAACATCCAGATTATAGCCAAAGCGATGAGGAAAAGATAGGGGCAGGGAAGAGTAGTCATGATGGTAATTGATCCTTTGAGCATTTCATTGCGAATACAACCATAAATCGGATTGACGGGCAAGTCTGATTACGAATCAAGAGCTTATCCTACATTTTGATATAATTAATGAGCGCTGTTGCTTTCTTATGGGATTTTAATTAAACTCAGATCTCTTTAAATCAACGATAAAACGAGCTGCTGTTGCCGATCGGAAGATGGAATCGGTAAGGAAAAGCAAGTATGAAAAAAAGAATTCAAACCCTCAAATATACTGTCGGGAGATAAACATGTGGGACTCAGATCGAAGCAAAGCAATCGAATCGGCAATTTCCCAGATTGATCGTCAATTTGGAAAAGGTTCGATTATGAGAATGGACGATGGCGCTGCCCAAAACGTGCCGGTCGTTCGGTCGGGAATAATCGGGCTGGATGTGGCGCTCGGTGCCGGTGGATTTCCCATGGGAAGAATTATCGAAATCTTCGGTCCGGAATCTTCGGGGAAAACAACCCTGGCACTGCATGTAGTTGCTGAAGTCCAAAAAAAAGGCGGCGTTGCAGCGTTTGTGGACGCAGAACATGCCTTGGACGTGGTTTACGCCAAAAAACTGGGAGTAAACACCGAAGATCTCCTCATTTCTCAACCCGATTTCGGTGAACAGGCTTTGGAAATTACAGATATTCTCGTACGCAGCGGAGGCA
>JANQLH010000124.1 GCA_028280735.1 SAR324 cluster bacterium
CTCGGCAATTTCCTTGGGATCATTCAATAATTCTTCCGCCAGTCTATTGTTTTCTATCTGATTCGAACCTCTCTTACGTGTCCCTGCGATGGGTCTTAAAGTCAAGGTGTCCTGATTGCGTTTAACCAGAATTTCAGGGGACGACCCTGCAATCTGAAAATCCGGATAGTTCAGATAAAACAGGTAAGGACTGGGATTTATTCGTCTCAATGATCTGTATAATTCAAAAGTATCCGCAGTAAAGGGTACGGACAAGCGCTGGGATAAGACAACCTGAAAGATATCTCCTTCCACGATGTATTCCTTTGCCTTTTCGACAGCCCTGAGGTATTGTCCCCGAGTCATATTTGAGGTGACATCCGGGGTTTTCTCCGGGTCTGCAGGCTCTTCCAAAAGTTTTCTATCCACTGCTGAATCGGAAATTCGGTCGAGCAGATCATGCAAAAGCTTCTTTCCGTTTTCATAGGCATCGGGATCATCTGAGCTGAGCAAGGTGATGATTGTTATGGATTGATAAAGATGATCAACGACAAAAACGGTTTTTGGCAGAATAAATAATGACTCGGGGATTTTAAGTTGATCCGGGTTGTCATCCGGAATGCTTTCAAAATGCCGGATAGTATCATATCCAAAGTAACCGACAACTCCTCCTTGATACGGATAAAGCTCTTCCGGCAGGACAGGCCTAAACTCTTCCATTACTTTAAATAACTCGTCCAACGGATTACCCGTATACTTCTTCTCGTGGTCTCCAATCTTGACCGAAATTTCCTCACCATTGGATTCAAAAATCATCAACGGATCAACACCAATCCAGGAAAACCGCCCCAGCTTTTCGTTTTGTTGCACAGACTCCAGCAGGTAAGAATAAGGAGATACGGAACGAATCGATTGATAAATTCTAACCGGTGTGAGTGTATCTCCCATGATCCTGAGGGATAAGGGAATGTACTTTTCGTTAATCGCAAGTTCCTTGTATTCTTCAGCAGAAGGTTTCATAAGCTGTCCGTGTCAATCGAGCAGTTTTACGGTTTTATGAATAGTGTTTCTATGTATAGAAACATAGCGTACCTGAGAATTCGAAATCTGCCAATAAACAAATGAATCAGATCTTAAGTCTCTGAATTTAAGATTCTTTTTCAATCTTGAAGTCCTGTTGATTGCTCAAACCGGTAACAAGCAACCGGGAGTTGGAGCCCGGAAAGTGGCAGGATTGAGTATTCAATCAGAATTGCCTGGAAGGAAGAAACGAATCTGTATTATTCATGGGATGATGAATGATTTCGACAGGCCTCTGCTTTTTCGGGAAGTTGCAGGTGTTCGTACACCTCAGCCAGTTTTTGCCAGGCGCTTTGGTTGTTTCGGTTGGAGACCGCGGCTCTGAGAAGTAATGGTCGTGCCCCGTTATAATTACCCTGATTCAGTTTTAACTGTGCCAGCGCCAGCCAGGCCATGCTGTTTCGTCTGTCCAGTTTGAGGCAAGTCAGAAAAGCTGTTTCTGCATCATAATCCTGTTTCATTGAATCAAGAATGATACCTTTTACAAACCAGGTTTCTCCGTAATTATTATGCAAAGACAAGCTTTTGTTCACAGATTCCAGAGCTTCGTCCGAGCGGTTTTTGGTATGGAGAATAACGGCGAGTACCAACCAGACTTCAAAATGATCCTGCCTTGTTTCAAGAGCTTTGCGGGCCGAGATTTCAGCCTTTTCCAATTCGTTTTGTCTTAGGCTTATTTCAGCCTGTTTGACCAAAAGTTGGTAATCATCATGTTCGGATTCCAGGGCGATTGTGATAATTCTGTCGGCATCATCAACCTTGTCTGATTTTAGATACAACTCTGCTAGCTTCCCATTTATATTTGAAGTGGAAATGTTTTTCTGCCGGAGGCCTTCCAGCAGGGTTAGAGCATGTTGCTGTTCACCAAATCTAAATATGAGATCTGCGCAGGCTATTTTTACGGAAATGGAGTAGTCGTGAGTTTTCAGATGGCCAATCAGGCTTTCTACCCACTCTGTCATTTTTTTTGCCCTTTTATATCTTCTAAAGATCGATAACCAGAGGCTTGGTGCCAGGTTTACGAGATTGACCAGTTTTGTGGAACATCTGAAAGACTGGCTGCTATCACCTTGTGCCAGGTACAGTTCGCTTATCTCTGACCAAAGCTTGGAATTGTTTTTTAGGAGTGACCCTGATTTTTCCAGATACTGCAGGGTCGTTGCATCCGTTTCGTTTTGCAGGGCAAGGCTGCCCAGGCGCAACCATGATTGCTTATGAGCGGGATTTGCTTTGACGGCCCCGGTAAGGCATTGAAACTCTTCCTCCAATTTGTTTTCCAGCCTGAATGATTGAGCAAAGGCAAACCAGAGGTCCGGATCATTGTCGGACAGCGGGCGACTGTTTTGGAAAAATGAATATGCCAAATCCCTTTTTCCCTGGTTACTCAGCGATTTGGCCAGGGCATAATTGTTTTCCGGGTCCATGGGTTTAGAACTGGCCAGTTTCATGCGGGTTTTTGCTTCCAACTCCTGCTTGTTGGATTTTTGATAGGCAGTGGCAAGCAATTTGAGGTAGTCTGAGTGTTCTCCTTTTTTCTGGATCAGTTTGTTCAACTGTACGGCAGCTTCGGCAGGAGCAGTTTCCAACTGTGATTTGATCAAGTATTCCAAGGCTTCGGTATCATTCGGGTTCGATTCAATCACTTTGGAAAAGCAACCGGAGGCTTCCAGCAAAGAGTTGGTTTGGAAAAGCAGCTCCCCGAGGTTAAACCAATAGTCCGTATTGTTCCCATCCAATTCAATGGCTTTTCGATATGCTTCCTCCGCTTTTGTTTGTTCGTTTTCCAATAAATAGGCATTGGCGAGGTTGTTCCAGGACTTGTCGCAACGATTGTTCAGTTCAGTTGCTTTTTGAAAGGCCCGTATCGCTTTTGCGGAGTCGTGCAGGGCGTAATAACTTTGTCCCAGTTGCAGCCAATGGTGGTGCTTGGAATCGTCAAGATCTATGCATTTCCGGGCGGAATTTACGGATTCTTCATATTTGCCCGCCAGGTATTGAGCTGTTGAAAGTGCTGTTAGTGTTTCCGCACTTTTAGGATTGATTTCGACAGCTTTTTGATAAAACTCTATGGCTTCCCCAATCTCATTACGCTGAAAAAACAGGGATGCCAAGTTTGCCCAAGCCTGGTCATCCCCGGGATTTAATCGTATCACGGATTCGTAAGCGCTAATGGCATTGTCCACAAATCCGATTTTGTGGTAACAGAGACCAAGGTTGTAGTAAGAGCGCTCATGATTAGGGTCCAGCTTTACGGCTTGCTTGAAATAGTTAATTGCTGTTTTCGGGTCTCCGGTTTGGATCATGGCCACACCGAGATCACAATGAGCTTCAGCGGAGTCGGGAGATTCAAGGATTCCCCGTCTTAACGCCAAGATGCGGGCGATGGGGTTATCATTTTCCTCTTGTTGAAAATTGTCTTCTGGCATGATTGAAAAGCCGTTGATTGGTTGTGAATGTCTTTTATGTAAGTTGAGGATATTACTTTGCAGTCAGGCGATCAAGTCTCAGTCTGTCGCGTTCATCGAACAGGCGATTAGAAGAAATCCATAAAGCGGATATAATACCGAAACCGGTTCCTGTTGCAATCAAGAACATGATAAGTATCTGGTATTTTACAGCTTCAAACGGCGGACTTCCGGCAAGAATTTGTCCCGTCATCATCCCCGGCAAACTCACAATTCCTGCAGTGGACATGGAGTTGATGATAGGAATAAGGCCTGATCGGGCACTGTCTCGGCGGATGTGTGAGATTGCATCTGTTTTGCTATGACCCAACAACAAACGTTGCTCGATAATGTTTCTTTGATCCCAGGCAGTTTGGGTTAGACGATCCATAGCTATTGAAATCCCGTTCATGGTATTTCCCAGTATCATTCCCAGAAGTGGAATGGAATACTGGGGTGCATACCAGGGATTATTACTTATCACTGTCACTAAAGTAAAAATCGTGACGGTAAATGATGACAAGAACATCGATAAAGTGCCGATTCCCAATCCCCAGATTCCCTTGAATCGTTTTTTCTGCCTGGCAAATACCTCCCTGCCGCCTACAAGCAGCATGATAAAAGTCATACCTCCGATTAAGGCAGGATGGGAAATGTCAAACAGAATTTTAAGCACCAGGCCCAGCAATAGAAGTTGTACGGTTGCCCGAGCAGCCGAAATAACCAGTTGTCGTTGCAGATCGATCTTCATCAGCCAGGTAAAGGTAGCCATGATGATGATTAAAACGGCGGTAACGGACAGATCCAGAGGGGTAAGTTCAATCATGTTAATGTCTCGGGGGATTCTTTCAGCTGGTTTGGATGCAGTTGATAGTGTTTATCCGCCACTCTCTTGACCTGGTTTGGATCGTGGCTTACCCAAAGTACCGGGGTGCGGTGCGCTTTCTGGTATTCGTTAACAAGGGACTCTACCAAGTTAACATTGTCTTGATCAAGACTGGCAGTGGGCTCGTCCAACAACAATACTTTTGGATTTTGAACCAGGAGTCGTGCAATTGCCAGTCTTTGTTTTTCTCCGGTTGAAAGCCGCTTTACCTGCCAATTGAGAACGTCAGCCGTAAAACCCAATTTGGGCAAAATTCTCCCTGCTTCTCCTGCGAAATGATCTCCAACCGTATCCAGCCACCAGGAACTTTCGGACGGGAGCATCCCAATCTTCTTTCTCCACTTTACAGCAGGCATGGAATGAGCCGCCATGTCATCCAGATAGACCGTTCCTTTGTGTTCATCAAGATCGGCAATACATCTCAACAGCAGGGATTTTCCTGAACCGGAGCTGCCGGTGATACAGATACATTGTCCGGATGTTATAGTCAGACTGTAAGGTCCCTGGTTTTTGAATCCGAGTCCCTCGATTCGCAATTCCGACACTGTTTAGCTCCAAGTTAAGATGGAATGCGGATTTATTTAAAATTGAGACCTAGTCTAGTCAAGCAAATTCAAGGGAGTCAACCATTCAACCGAGAAAAATTCCGGAAACATACTTTGACCGGAAACAAACAGATTACTGCAAATGATTTTAAAAATGGCCATAGCTTGAAATGTAACATCTTGAAGATAACGGCGAATTTTGGAATCGAGACTAAAATAAATTGGACAAACTGGAAAGAAAATGAAATGTTCAAACCTACACAATATTGATAAAAAAGGTCGCTACAGAGACTAGATGATAAAGCCGATGGCAAGCCCCTTCTCGACAGCTCGAATCGATCGAGTTGGAGGCATTCCAACAAGCGAACCATACTGATTGCACGAAGCCAGCTCTGCGGTTATCGACAGGCCTTTCGATCAATGCCAGCGGGAAAAAATGGACACCAACTTTCAACAAATTCTCAAAATCGCCACCGATGCACTTTCCTTAAAATACCCACTCGAGTATGCAGTACTGTATTGGCAGGGAGATGCTGACGCCATGGAATCCAAAGCAACCATTGAGGTAAGTTCGGACAAAAATGGCAAGGTAATCCGTTTTTCGCTTAGCGAATCGCTGATGTCAGCCATTCTCAAACCCCTGATTATCGTAAAAACGGACTCTGATCCCCACTCAATGCAGATCATCATTCCACTGATCGATAACAATCAAAAGGTTGGGATTATGGCTTTTTGGGGAAAGCCGGAGGGAGAAGTTATCAAAGAATCCGATCGCCGTTACCTTGATATGATTGGATTCATCTCACTGCGCGTATTGACGGGATTAAACGAGGGAGACCTGGTTGCGGAATCCGGTCTTATCGAACCGGTGGAAAATGAGGTAGTAGAGCTGGAAGCACCGTTATTCGATGATGATGATACCATCGAATCGGTGGTGGTTACCCATGCTGACGAGGAAGAAGATGAGGTCTTGATTCCCGATATTTCCAAAGGTTATGAAAGGAGTGAGTCCGAGGAAGAAATGATCCGGCCCATCGATGTCGGTGAATCCGATGATGATCCGGAAATCGACTTTTCCAATGTCCAAACCGGTTTGCAGGAAGAAATCGAACAAGATGCAAGATCGGATGCCAAACCTCGTGCGGAATTTGAAAGGTTGTTGGATTTTACTAAAATCGGTTTTCTGGTATTTGATAAAGAAGGGAAGATCGATACGAACCATATGGTGATGAATACTGGTTTTTTTGAAATCCCACTGGAAAAGAAAACAGCCCTGGAAATGCTCTTTGAATGGGGGAAACCGGCCAATGAAGATTCAGCAAGTTTTGATCGGAAGCCGAAATATGAGATGATCACGGACCTGATGCAATCCGTTTTTTCCAGGGTTACCGACATCGATGTGTTAAAAGAGTTTCTACCCACAGAGATAGACCTGGGAATGAAATGCTACGGAGTGGATTATCATTATTTGAAATCGATCGAAGACATGAATCAGGATAGTATCCTTGCCGTCTTTACCGATATTTCTCATGAGAAAAAGCTGGCCGCGGATTATGCCACAGAAGTCGATCGGACAAACATGATCATTAAAGTGGCATTGGATATCGATGGATACTATCAATATCGACTTAGCACGGAAAACACGTTTGAAAAAATCGATGAAGAGCTATCCAAAGCTCCTTCCGAAGTGAACCTGGAATCAATTCTCCATCATATTCAAGCGATTCAGGGTGGAGCAGAAATTTATGAGATCAACGAATTAACAATACTTTCGGAAGAACTGCTTTCAACCCTGGAAGAAAAAATTGTGAGTTTCACTCCAATCACCGGGAGTGAAACCAAGCTGTACCGCTCACGGTTTATGCTGATAAAAGACCGTTTTGAGCACCTGCAAAAGCAATATCTAAATAATCTGATATCCGATGAACAGATTCTCGATAAAGCGGTATATAGAAATACAAAAGCGAAAATCCTGAAGATCCGTAACAAGATTGTCGACCATGTGCTCAAAAAGCATATGGCGGAATTAGAGGAAACCTTTGAGAAAAACTACAAACCCTTTACCCGCTTGAAAACTCTGGAGGACATTACTAAAAAGCGGCTGGATCGAATCAAAGAACACATCAGCTCCCGGATACTTAAGGAAGGTGCCGGCGAAATTACCCAGATCATGTCTGAGCTGAGAAAGCAACCGATTGGTCTGATGCTGAAACGTTACGCGATTATTGCGGTTAACCTGGGGGAAAGGCTGAAAAAACGCGTTGAGGTGGAAGTCAAAGGTGCTGATGTGGAAGTACCGTTTCATCAACTGGAAAATTTGTTTACGGGATTGACCTTTGTAATTCGAAATTGTGTGGAACACGGGTTGGAGAGTATGGAGGAAAGGATTGCCCTTAATAAATCCCTCGAAGGAAATATTGGTATCGAAGCTGCTTTGGAGAACAATCTATTAAGTATAACGATCAGTGATGACGGAAGGGGAATTGATATCGACAAAATCCGAAAGGCCGCAGTGGAAAACAGACTGGTTTCAGAAAGCGACATGCAGGGCAATGACCAGGAGATATTGAAGCTGATGTTCAGTAAAGGATTTTCCACAAAAAAGGATAGCAGGGGGACATTTGGCAGAGGTGTGGGATTAAATGCGGTCGGTTCGTCTGTCGAAGAACTGAATGGGGAAGTCATGGTGCAAACCAGACCGAAACAGGGGACTACCATCAAGGTTGAAGTGCCCTTATAATGTTTGTGTAGATAGGGAATAGTAGCAGTAAATTTGTAACAAATTAAATCGGCGGAGTTGTATGGAAAAGGATATTGAAATTACAGTCATCGAAGCCCGGGACATCATGAAGGAGGAAAAGGACCTTCAATTGATAGATGTTCGGAGTCACGAAGCATTCAGTGAGTTTTCGCTTCCGGGTTTCATTAATATACCACTGAGTAAACTGAGTCAGGAAATACCGAACCTGGATGCAAAAAAAAGAACCATTATCATTTGTAGTGACGGAAACCTGAGTTTTCAGGCACTGAAGCTGCTGGAATCCTGCGATATTAATGCTAAGGTGGTTCGAGGTGGTTTGGTTGACTGGAAGAAAATAATACAAACCCCTTAGTTTATTTGCAGTACTGTCATTCAGGATGAAAATCTAACTTGTAGCCTGGATGATGCGGTTCTTGAATAAGGGAACTGGAAACAATTAACAAACGATCACGGAGGACGAAGTGAATAAAGAGGACTATGTAATTAATGGAGTATCACTGGAAAACATTCGCAACAGATTTGAGGTGATCGTGATCAGGCTAATGAAGCAGTTTATTCCCGAGTTTCCCGATTTCGATAAATGTGAGGTATGTATTGAAGATGTATACGCTCTTTCCTTAAGCCGAATACCTTCTGTTTATATGAAAGACAGCACCATGGTGTTTGAAGATGATGAAATGATCAATGAAAATATAGAAGAAATAGTGAAATATGCGCTTTTCCAGGTCAGCAGTAATCCTAAACATAAATAAAATTTTTTCTGTTTATTCAAGCCGTGTCCGATAAGGGTGTAGATAACTGAAGCTGCCGGGTAGACATGGCTTTCCTTCCTTTTGGTTTCTTCTCTTGCCACCTATTCCGATTGATTGGTTTTTGTTACAAAGCTGCAAGTCCGGCCTCTCATACTCGGGATGATACCGAATTGCTCAACCATCCTCAATGATTTTGCATCCTTTGTGGCTTGCCCGGGGACTTCTCCCTTGTCAGGATTACTGACGTTGCAAGGTGCGCAGCGTTCTCACAACATTACCTTAAGCAGGAAACGGCGGGTCTAGACAGGTAAAATAAACTGAAAGGCGACACCGGTTCGGGTATTTTCTGCCCAGATTTGGCCTTTGTGGGCCTGGATGATTTCTCTGCAAATAGCCAAGCCCAGTCCTGTACCACCTGATATATCACGTGTTTGACTGCTCTGTATGAATTTATCAAAAATTGCTTGTAATTCTCCAGGCGGAATATTAGGACCATCATTGGCAACCGTGATTTTTATCCCTGCTTTGCTTTTCCCATCCATTTCAATTTCGGCTTCATCAAAGGTTATGTTAATTACCCTGCCTTCAGGACTGAATTTGATAGCATTGGAAAGCAGGTTGCGGATAACCTGGCCAATTTTATAGGCGTCGCAAGTTACCAGGGTTTGAAATCCAGGTTGCTGCATACTGATGACGATACCCTTATTCCCGGCTGAGACCGAGAAATCATCTACCGCAGGTTTGATGATTCGGATAATGTCTTCCTTGGCGACGCGGTATTCAACTCGACCCGTTTCAAGCTTTGCCAAATCCAGAAGATCGTTTAGAAGCACCATTAAACGGTTTCCGCTTTCATTCACCCGGTAAAAATAGTGATAGATTTTATCCTGGGTCAAAACCTGTGATCGTTGCATACCCAGCTCCGCAAAACTTAGAATACCGTGAAGCGGAGTGCGGATTTCATGAGAAATGTTGGCCAGAAATTCCGATTTTGCTTTGTTAGCTTTTTCCGCTTTTTCCTTAATCTCTTTCAGATCAGCTGTTCGCCTTTGAACCGTATGCTCGATATTTTCCCTTGTTTTTCTTAACAATTGTTCTGTTTGTATTTCGTGGGAGATGTTCCTCAAAACCGCCACTACCTCGCTCTCATTCAACCTGGAAATCCTAACGTCATAGTCTATTTTGCAAATATCAGATTGATAGCGGAAATCGAATTGTTCAGGATAATACAAGACGCTGGATTTAATAGCCTTTTTAAATAAACCTGAGGCTTTTTTGTCGAAAACATCCTCAATATTTCGATATAAACTGTCTTGAAAAATCATATCGACTTCAATCGGATCACCTGCCAGTATCCTCAAGACATCGCCGCCGTTATTCAAATGTATCAACATATCGGGAAAAGCATTCACAATTGCCAGCGTTTCCTGATTTTGTTCCTCATATTGTTCCCTTGTGCTTTTTAGTCTTTGGTTAAGCCGAAAATTTTGCAACAAGAGGTTAACAATTATATGAAAGCTTTCTGCCTGCAAGGGTTTTTGAAGGCAGGCGATCAATCCTGAACTTCGGTGTCGCTCTGAAAGCAGGCTATCCTGCTTGTCTTCTAAAATAAGAATGAAGGGAATTTTTTTTCCAAACAGTTTCTTTTCCAGGTGCTCATACTCGGAAACCGTCCCAAGGTCCGCAGATTGATCGTCAATAATAACCAGACAAACAGGTTTCTCTGTAATTATCTCAAGAGCTCCTTGAATGTTTCGTGCAGAGAGAAAAGGGTGAGCGAATCGAAGCAGGAGTGACTCCAGCTCTTTTGATAATTCCGGGTTGTTATTGAATAACAGGATGTTGCTGTTTTCAGGTTCAAACATGCAGAGCCCCTTGATCAATTAATAACGACTCTAAGCCGCTGCTTTTTATTTTGGTAATACTGAGTTCAACCAACTGAAGTTAAAGGGCTTCCAGTCCTCGCCTTATTTTTTTAGAACATCCTGTTCTGTTCAGAAAATTTGACGTCTTGTGGGGAGTTATAAGGTTTCTAAGTGTTTGTGACGACGTTTAATTAGTTTTTTGCGATGGTTAGGAGCGAAAAGCGACAGATTAAAAGAACATATATGAACCGCAATCAGGCTTTTGACACCGGAAGGATTCGGTGTCAAAAGTAACTTTACAGTTATTGATAGTCAGCCTCGGGATGGAAGCATACAATGGCGGCCGTCGTTCCGGTGGGATTGAATTCATAACCGTCAGTCAGCTCGATGCCAAGTCTGGAACAACCATCCAAAAGATCAGCAATAACCTTGTTATTGCTGACGTCAGTCATAGAAGGGTAGCCAGGCGAATAACGCTTACTGGATAAATCATTACTGCCATAAACCAGTGTGTCAATATGCTTATTCATGTGCTCTGCCATATCTTCGGCAAGCCGGTCGGAAAGTCCCTGGAGTAAAAGAGCTCCTTCCCTGTCATTAATTTTCATTTCTTCAATAACACCACGGACATCCGGACCACCGGTACAAATCTGAAGTCCGATAATATCTTTTCGACCGGGATTAAAATACTGGGCGACATTAAAAATGTCCTTTTTGCCTTTGCCGATAATATCATTGAACGTGAGTTTTGCCAGTTCCTGGTCTGATGTTGGATCAATAATTGTGACACTGTTTTCGGAACCAATACAGGGAAGTATGGTAAATACTGATTGCGGGAGGAGCCAACCATTTTCGGATGCTTTATCGATCCATTGGTGCATGGTTTGGATCAGTTCCTGTTCGCTGGTTCCTTTTTTTTCCCAAGTACGTGAACCTCCGTATTTCCAGTTCAGGGTGAAAAGCAGTTTCTGATTGATATGAGGAATAAACTCTTTGACCGGAATCTTCACTTTTTTAATGTTACCCAATCCATCAGAATAGGAATACCTGGTTGCGAATTCCACCTTCCTTCTCGGCAGGGTGGCAAACAGTTCATCCCGTTCCTTATCCAAGCGAAGTCCTGACTCGTATGCTGACTTTAGCTTTTTGAGGTTTTTCGCAAACATGTCATCAAGGTTATTGTTCTCTTTCAACTGATTAAGGACGTTTACACCATCCATTCCTGAGCGACAGTAAAAAACGTTACTCCGCATAGTACTTTCATCTTCTCGTCCGGCCAAGGCAACAAATGAAGCATGACGCTGGTTGACCGGTGCACCACCCACCAGAATAGGCAAATGTTGCAGTTGTTCTTCTTCAAGAAGAGAGGAAACCGTGATCATATGGTTTGAGGTCTGCACCAACAACGCCGACATACCTACAGCCATAGCATCATGCTTTTTGGCGGTTTCGATAAAGTCGGCTACCGGGACCTGCACTCCCAGATCGATGACTTTGTATCCGTAATTCTCCATTAACGTTTTGGTCAGATCTTTACCTATGCTATGAACGTCCTGGTATACGGTGCCCAAAACAATAGTGCCCTTTGAGCTTGTTGCTTCGCCGACATCTGTTCCGGTCGAAATTCTTAAATAACTTTCCAAAAAGCCCATCACCTGCTTCATAACATCTGCTGATTTGAGCAGGTGAGGCAAGGATACGGTTCCTGCCGCAAACTCGGTTCCCAACTCTTCCATGGCCGGCATGAGATGATCGTTAATCAGGGTTAGCGGTTCCATATCTTCAATGATTCCTGCTGTTTGTATAACAATTTTATCATCGTAAGGATACGTTTGACCTTTAAACTCGATAGAACCTTGTTCACGTTCTTTATAACCCTGTTTGATTTTGGTGCAGATTGCAGTGATGGGGTCAAGATCATCAAAGCTGACTTTTTTTACTGTCTTATCCCCTTTCTTTTTAAGGGCGATCTCTTCAAGCTCGGCAAAGGCTTCCAGGTCTCTTTGCAGAATAACTTTTTTCCCCAGTTCGTAATCGTCTTTGGGTAGGCTGTCTACCGGAACATAGTGGTTCGGATTTACAATTGCCGAATCAAGGCCGCGTTTTCTTCCCTCATCAAGAAAAATCGAAGTTAAAACCTTTCTCATATAAGGTTTTTTAGCCAACCCATTGGTCAGGTTACCCACGCCGATTATGATCTTTAAGTTCGGATCTATTTTTTTAATTTCGGGAATGGCATTTAACGATTCCATGGAAAAATTGATATCATCGCTGGATTCCGAACCAATGGGGAATGCATTGATGTCGATAAACAACTGATCAGCTCCCACTCCATGCTCTTTTTTAGATTTTTCTACAATCTTTCGTGCCAACTCAACCTTTTTTTCCGCTGTCACAGCAGGGCCCGAGATATCTGTTGTCAACGCAATATAAACGGGGGCATGCTCCTTGGTGATACTCATGACGGCATCAATTTTGTCAACGCCCGGTGCGTATTCCTCCAGGGACACAGAATTGATGATGGGCCGTCCCGGGTAAATCTTAATCGCTGCTTCAAGGGCTGAGACATCAAATGAGTCAAGACACATCGCGCCCGGAAAATCCATGGTTTGCGCCTGGATTACATCCACCAGGGTCTCTTTTGTATCAACAATATTTGAGTCCATGCAGATATCGATAATATCCAGTCCCAGGTCTCTCGTCTGCTCCGAAATCACCTCTTCCAATGCTTCTTGATTAATAGGAGAGCTATGTTCCACAGCCTCCCGCACCTTTTTTGAGCCCCTGACATTCAAGCGCTCGCCAATGCGGATCAAAGCCTCGTTGCTGTCTAGTTTTACTGCGTTTTGGGGGCCGGATATAAAGAATCCCCGCTCTATTTTCCGAGGTGTCGGCTTTCTGATTCCCACCATGTTTCTCATCTCCCGGATGTGATCCGGTGTTGTTCCGCAGCAACCGCCGATAATATTGATCCCGAACTCATCAACAAACTGAAACATCTGCTCTGCCATGAGTTGAGGTGTCATTTTAAATACCGTTTGCCCGCCAATGGACTCAGGTAAACCGGCATTGGGGATGATGGATATGGGAATGTCTGAATAACGGCAGAGTTTTTTGACCGTTGGAATGAGTAAATCAGGTCCTAAACCGCAATTGACACCAAAAGCATGAATTCCAATATGTCGCAGGGTTGTGTAAGCTGCGACAATATCGGTATTGAAAATCTGCATTCTTGCATGAGAGTCTACGGTTACCTGGGCGATAATTGGAATATCTTTGTTTCTTTCCTTTAAGGCTTTTTGGGCACCGATAATTGCACATTTTAGTTCCAGAATGTCCTGTTGGGTTTCGAACAACAGGGCATCAGCTCCGCCATCTATCAAGCCCAAGGTAGCCTGGTAAAAATTATCCTTGATTGCATCAAAGGATCCTTTTTTTAAATCAGCCTGCGTGCTGGAAAGTACCCAGTTTGAAGGACCAATGGAGCCGAGGACCATTAACTTCCTTTTGTCATAAGTCTCGTCTTTTTCATAATCCTGCTTTGCCAGCACTGCCAACTCGGCAGCTTGTTTGTTTAACCGGTATGAGATCTCTTCGATAGTCAGATCTTTAATACTCTTTCCGTCTTTAAACTGCGGAAATTCGCGGTCATCAATATTCTCAAAATCGTGTTCTTCCAGCCTCATGGGCGAAGAGCAAAGGGTGTTGGTTTCCACAGCGGATGCGCCGGCTTGAAAATACTGAAAATGTATTTTTCTGATCGCATCCGGTCGGGATAAAACCAAGATGTCGGAAAGCATTTGAAAGTCTGCTCCGCCATAAATTTCAGGACCATAAGCCAAGTCTTGCGTCATGGTTCCCATGGCGCCGTCGATTATCAATACTTCATTGTTCAGCAGTTTTTGAAACTCTTTGGGTGTCATGTGTTTTCTCTTCGCGGAATGAATTCCCCTATTGACCTATAAAATGAAAACCAAGCTTGTTCCGGGCAGGGTTAGATCCGGCACTTCCATAAGCAATTGTTGGGAGTGCTGGGAAGTATTCTTTATTTTAAGCAAATCACGATTACCCGGCAAGGTAATCGCTGAAGGTTTTTTTCAATTCTTCATAATTATTGGTAACGGGGAGTTCGGGAAATTTAGCTGCAATTTCGGTTGGAGGACAATAAAAAGCTCCAAAATCGGCTTCTTTGAGCATACTGATGTCGTTGAATGAGTCTCCGGCAGCGATAATCTTGAAATTCAGTTGTCTTAATGCCTGAACGGCTTTCTTTTTGGCATCATCGAGTCTGAGGTGATATGAAGTGATGATGCCCCGGTCATCTACTCCCAGTGAGTGGCAAAAGATTGTCGGCATTTTCAGCATTTTCATAATCGGTTTGGCAAATTCTTCGAAAGTATCGGAGAGAATGATTACTTGTCCCAGGTCTCGAAGCCAGTCCAAAAACTCAACTGCTCCCGGAAACGGCCTCATGGTAGCAATGGTTTCCTGGATGTCCGTCAATGTCAGGTTGTTTTTTTCAATAATGCCCAAACGATACTGCATCAACTGGTCGTAATCAGCAATGTCCCTGGTAGTTAATCGTAAATCCTTGATGCCGGTTTTCTCGGCAACGTTAATCCACACTTCAGGAAAAAGAACCCCTTCAAGATCCAGGCAAGTGACTAGCATAACACCCCTTTTATATTTTAGATTTTAGATTGATGATTTAAGATTTTCAGGCTGTGTCGGACAAGCCGACGTTAAGATTGTTACTTCATTTTAGATTTTAGATTGATGATTTAAGATTTTCAGGCTGTGTCGGACAAGCCGACGTTAAGAATGTTACATCATTTTAGATTTTAGATTGATGATTTGAGATTAACAGGCTGTGTCGGACAAGCCGACGTTAAGAATGTTACA
>JANQLH010000157.1 GCA_028280735.1 SAR324 cluster bacterium
GACTTGCCGGTTTTGTCTTTTTTGTTAACCTCTATAGTGACATGCTCAAAATAGGATAATTCTTTGATTATTTTATGGTAATCCTTTGGATCCTTGTCAGAATCCGTTTGCAGGCTGACTATAAGTGATCTTTCGTTTTCAGAAATTTGCCAGATGTGAATATCCTTCACTAAAGCGCCTTCACTTTTTAATCGTTGCTTAATTTCCTTTATATCCGGGGTGAAATCCCCTGTATCCAGCAAAATTGACCCTGTTTGACGGATTAAACCAACTGCCCATTTTATAACTACTGCCGCACCTAACATTCCGACCAGCGGATCAGCCCAGATGAATCCAAAGAACTTTGCAGTTAGCAAGGCAGTTATAGCCAGGATCGATGTCATGGCATCTGTGATTACATGAAGATAAGCCGCTCGAAGATTGTGATCATCGTGTCTATGATTATGGTGATGATCCCTTGAATGGCTGTGTCCATGATTTTCATTTCCATGACCAAGTATAAAGGCACAGCCAATATTAACAATCAGGCCGACAATGGCGACGGCAATAGCTTCATTGAAATGAATTGATACCGGGGTGATTAAACGCTCAAGCGATTCATAGGCCATTGCCAATCCTGCTACGATCAGTAAAATCGCGTTGGTATATCCACCCAATACGCCCACCTTGCCGGTTCCAAATGAAAAATAAGGATTTTGACTGTGTTTACGGGCAACAATGTATGCAGCAAAAGTGATAAAAAGTGCTAACGCATGAGTTCCCATATGAATGCCGTCTGAAAGCAGTGCCATGGAACCGCTTAAAAGTCCTCCTATTATTTCCGCTATCATCATAACAAGTGTGATGATGACAACGAGGAGCGTAATCCTCTCATTTTTTTTGGTTGTTACTTGTTTTTGATTTAGTTTGCAGTTCGTGTTCATACCTTCCTCAAAACATTTTGTTGATTTTTTCCAACATTCTGGAAAACTGTTCTGCCTCTTCTTTATTAAGACAAGCGGATATATCCTCAGCCAGTTTTAAATGATAGGCGTGATGTTCCTCATGATTTTTCCTTCCGCTGTCGGTCAAAACCACATTGAAGGCCCGACGATCGTCAGGGTCGTTTTTTCGTTCCACATAACCGGCTTTTTGCAGGCGGTCTATCATCACAGTCAGAGTCCCGGTGGTAACACCAAGCTTGTCTGCCAAAGGTTTCATTCTGATCGGCCCTTCGGCACCAACAATTTCGATGGTATGGTTTTGTTGTGGAGATAACCCTGAACTTTTGGCAATAGCACTTTCCCAGGAAAACAGCTTTTCATAAAACTGGATGACAGATGAACTTAAACGACTTAAATCTTCCGGACACATAGAGTTTCCCCCCAAAGAATATTTAGTTTGATGATCAAAGTTTATTGATAATTAGTTTGATTGTCAAGGTAAGTTGGTGTTTTCCAATGCACTTCATTGGTAACTTATTGAAATTAATATATAAATATTAACAAAATAGCAATTGTCGCGGATCACTAAGGAGTATCACTTAAGATGTTCTTATTTTGAGGAATGGTTGAACGACCTTAGATGAGGGTGTTGGTCTGAGGATTCACCAGATCAAGCAGCATCATTAAATCCTGGTGGCTGTCAATGGATAAGGGAACAGGTTGCATGACTTCGAATCGAAGTATGCCCTGGGTTCTCAAAGATTGTTTAAGCCGGTCAGTAACCTGGGTGAGACGGTTTAGTGAAGCTGGAAAGTTTTCTATTCGAAAAAGGAAATCCCTTTCTTCGATAAGCTCTATTGGAAGCAGACAACGTCGGTTGTTTCTGCCTACGACAGCGTCAGCCCCTTGAAAATGATGCTTGAGATATGCGCAAGTGTGCCTGTCAAGATCGTGATATTTTCTAGTAAACCCGATGTACGACAGAATTGTCATCTTTGAATTGAGCTTGTTCAGGTATACTTTTGCTTTTTCGAATGATATATCGTCGAACATTGGAAATCGGCTTGTCTGTTGTTTGGATATACACGATAATAGCAGTAGTACTGGTTATTAACAAGCCATTATTTTTTTTTATCTTATCCTGATGTTTATCTTTTTTAAGGTGAAGGGAAAGCATCCGGATTTGTAAACGGCAGCTTGCCTTTATTTTCCAACGTGCCTATTAACCCCGGGGGAAGTCTTTTCATGAAACTATTAAAAATTATCCTTTCGGTAGCAATAATCGCTGGAGTGGCCTTGGCAACTAAAAATCTTTTGAGCCATCCGGGTAAAAAACTATTCAATGATCCGGGATTTGCAGGAAGTCAAAACCAGTATAGTTGCGCAAGTTGTCATGCAAATGGTGATAAAATTGGGAATGTTGCCGATAAAACGAGTTTTCTAATCGTTGAGACTCAGTATTTTTCGGTGGAAGATGTTATCAACAAAGCCATGATTACGCCGTATTTGTCCGGTGAACCGATAGACAAACACTCCCAGGAAATGAAAGATCTGGTTGATTATTTAATTCAGCTAAAAGCAGATTAAGGCATTCCACACTCTCTTCTGGCATTTCAGGGCTTTGCAGATAGCTTTGCTTTCGAAACATTGAAATATTGTGGAACAAAATAAAAGAGTTGCCTTATTGACGCAGGGAAATTACCAATCGTTTAACCGATAACCGATAACCGATAACCAGGAGGAGAGATGAAAGCGATTGTTGTGAAATCATTTGGTGCACCCGGGGTATTGCAGCTGACGGAAATCGAAAAGCCGGCACCGGGCAAAGGGGAGATCCTGATTAAGGTGGAAGCCGCGGGGGTAAATCCGGTAGATACGTACATCAGAGGTGGTGCCTATCCCGTTCTTCCGAGTTTACCTTACACCCCCGGCATGGATGCGGCTGGAGTCGTCGAAGCGGTTGGAGAGGATGTCAGCAGATTTAAGCCTGGAGATCGGGTGTATCACGCAGGCAGGCAGGGCGGATGCTATGCGGAATTCATGGTTGGTCCTGAAGAAAGGACTTACAAGTTGCCGGATGGAATAGATTTTGCTCAGGGTGCTTCCCTTGGGATTCCAGCTGCCGCTGCCTGGCGGGCTTTGTTTAACAGGGGACAAGCCAAGGCTGGTGAACGAGTCCTTATCCACGGGGCAAGCGGGGCGGCTGGTCTCACTGCAGTTCAATTGGCCAGAACAGCAGGTTTGGAAGTATTTGGAACTGCAAGTACGGCAGAAGGTTTGGCAGCAGTCAAGGAATCAGGTGCGTCTGTTGTGTTTGATCACTCAAAAAGTGATTATATCGCTGATTTAAAAGGGAGACTTGGTGAAAATGGAGTTCATCTGATTATAGAGATGCTAGCCAATATAAACCTGGAAAATGATTTGGACCTGCTGGCCCCCCGGGGGCGTGTCGTGATTGTCGGCAGCAGAGGGCGTATTGAAATTGATCCGAGGGCAACCATGGGAAAAGAGACGGATATACGGGGAATGTCATTGTTCAATGCCAGTATTACGGAAGCAGATGAAACTCACGCGGCATTAATTGGGGCGATGAAGGCGGGAGCATTCAAACCGGTCGTTGCCGCTAAATTGCCTTTGGCAGACGCACCTCAGTCTCATGAGCAGGTTATGAAATCCGGAAACTGCGGGAATATCGTGTTGATTCCTTAACACTGTGTTTTCCTGCGGGTCGGCTTTCATCTGAAGACATTTTTTGAATAAGCCGATTTCCGGCCATAACCGTCGTCAGAAGCTACCACATGGGTTTTATGATTCGCTGATACCTTCCGGCACGACGATGAAAAAACCTGAAAGAACCACCCTCGAAGTCTGAGATCAAGGGTCACAAAATAAGCAATATATCCGGATATACGGACTATTCATTTTTTGTCTTCATCCGGATGCTTCATAGCGTCGCTCAAGATACCAGATATAACTGCATATTACTGCATTTGAATGCCTCTTGATTTAAAAACGATTTTAAGAGGGAAATTCCTTTTGATTCTAAAATAAACGGGTTTTGTTTCACAAATAACGCTAAACTATTATTCCGAAGGTATCACCAGTCAAATAAAGACAAGTTCACAATAAGCCGTTAAAGTGATTGGAGGTGGCAACAAAGCTCCTGTTTCAGATTGTTGGGTGCTACTTGTGCAAGTTACTGAAATATAAAGACAAGGCAGAAAAGTGGCTTTGTTGCGAAGCGAAGCTACTGTTTACATCAAACTGCTGTCAAACATCCTGCAAAGGGATTTCCCTTGATAAGGTCGGTTGTTTCATGAAAAAGTGTCGCGAATGGAATGAACCTTAAACTAACAAACGAGTGATCAATGAAAGGAATAAGCCCTATGAAAAGAAAAAGAGGAATCTTAACTCGACGAAGGGTTATGATTATGAGCAGTTTATTTGCAGTGGGAATACTTGTAACCATTGTAAATATATTTGTTGGAATTGTGACGGCTAAGGAAGCTGAAAGCCTGACATTCCCATCAGCAGACGGTTTACAGGTCACTGCTGATGTTTATCTCACCAATAACGCCGAAAAACGTCCATTCATTGTTTTGTTCCACCAGGCCAAATGGAGTAGAGGAGAGTATAGGGAAACCGCACCAAGGTTGAATCGTTTAGGGTATAACTGCCTGGCAGTGGATCTGCGATCGGGAAACAAAGTCGCGGGCGTCACAAATATGACTGCCCTTAAAGCGAGGGAAAAGGGTAAACAAACTCGTTTTGTCGATGCCATGCAGGATATGGTGGCAGCACTAAACTACGTTAAAGAAACATATAATCCTCCCCGGTTGTTAATGCTGGGTAGCTCATATTCAGCCGGATTGGCGTTGAAAGTGGCAGGTGATAATCCCGGCCTGGTTGATGGCGTCATGGCCTTTTCACCGGCCGAATATTTTGTGAAAAACGGGATGAGTCATACCTGGGTACTGGAATCGGCGAAAAACATTTCCGTTCCTGTATTTATTACCTCTGCCAGAAAAGAGAAGAACCGTTGGACAGAACTTTACAATGCCGTCAATACCGATACAAAACTGTCATTTGTGCCGAATACAGCCGGAAAACATGGTTCAAGAGCGCTATGGAACAAATATCCGGATAGCGAAGAATACTGGAATATGCTTGAGCAGTTCCTTAAAAGCTATTTTTAAATGAATGCTTGTGATGCTTCTCTTATGGTTTGAAGCCGAATAGAGCCCGGGAGACGGCCTTACCGGTTTCCCAATGCAGCCGGTATTTACAGGAGGAGTGCGACGGAGAGCGGCAGAAACGAGATCACGGTGGAAAGGACAATAGATGACGAGGCCAGGTTGGTATCACTGTTTAGCTGGGCGGAAAGAACATACAAGGCAGTTGATGTTGGCAAGGTGAAAAAAATCATCCCGGTTTTGAAGGCTATTCCCGTCACCTGCCAATAATTGAGCAAAGCATATCCCACCAGGGGTAATATCAATAGCTTGAAAACCGAGGCTACCAGGGATAACCGAAAGTGGCGTTTGACCGATTGAAAGGTCAAGGTTCCACCTATGGAGAGTAAGGCCAGCGGCAGCGTGATCATCGACACCAGGGAAAAAGTGTTATCAAGAAAAACCGGGAAGGAGTTAATCGTCTTTGAATAAAGAATCCCAGCCAGGCATCCCAGGATCAGGGGATTGGATACCAAGGCTTTGATGGTATACTTTAACCTGTCATTTGGGGTGTAATCCTCGCCTGAATGCCAGATCAGAATGATTATCACCAAAACATTGATAATTGGGATAATCAGTCCAATCAGGATTCCGAAGTATTGTATCCCTTCATCCCCGAGAGCGTTCATAACAACAGCGACTCCAACATAGGTATTGAACCGGTAGCAGCTCTGTGAAAACGAGCCGGCTTGAAAACTACTGATGCGGAAGATTTTGAGGGAAAGCGTGCTGAGCAGAAACACAATTGCAACTGCAGTGACAGCTGCCAGATAAAGTCCCCCATTAGAGTCTATCTCTCCGGGTGCGCTGCCGATTTTCCAAAACAGCATCACGGGAAAAAAAATAAAATAGATTAGTTTATCTGAAGTTTTTAGAAAGGTGTCGTTGGTGATTTTCCAGTGTTTAAGCAGACTTCCGAGAATAAGCAGTCCAAACACCGGGAAGAGAGAATTTAGTACAATCATGGCATTATAAAATACGGCATTCTATTGTTTAACCGGAGGCTCTGTTTTGCCTCCTTGTCAATAACCATTCGATTAAGCCTAAAGCTGTGAGCGGGCAAAGGATAATGAGAAACAGCATCGGGTCGAACAAAGCGATTCCTGCAAATCCTCCCAAGACGCCCCCGAGGACTTCAATGGCAGCCAGATGCCTGCCTGAAACATCCTTGACCATTTTTTCCAGCTCAGCAGTATCAAAAGCTTTGACCTTATCGGTAACAATTTGGGAGATTTTAATTCTTTCCAATACAGCCGGCATCGATTTAGTGAGGAAAGCATCAAATCTTTCGCTGGCCACGAACTCGTCAATCGATTCCTGACTAAATGTAAGGCCTCTTTTTAACAGATTCTCAATTTTTTTCCAGGAGCTTTCTTTTTCCAGGTAGCGGTTTATTTCGTGCAGGATTTTGGGAACCCCCTTTTCACGGAATTGTTCGTTCAATTCTATGACCAGACGTTGGTATGTCAGATTTATCTTCTTGGTTCCCCGGTCTGAGTTCAGGAAATCAGAAAAATCCTGTACGGCTTTTTCCAGAAATTTGTAGGCGTTGTTTCGAAACTTGTCTGATGAAAGGGCATCATAAAGTATTTTGGCAATGGTTTCCTGGTCCACATCAAATGTCCAGACGGCAAGTTTCATCATCCCTTTTTTGATGGTATTTTGCCGGTCAATCATTTTATTCAACTGATCATAAATAAACCTGGATATCTCCGGGGTATGATCTTCCAAATGACTGGAGATTTTATTTGATACCTCTTTGAGATTGATTGTGCCGTTTTTGATGTTTTTTTCAATTAGCGAAGAAAGCTCCTCCATGAGTTTTTTTAAGTTTACCTTCTCACGCAGGTAATTAACCATGTTGATTTCCGATGCCTGGAGTAAACCATAGTAAATCTTGGGAGAATTCATCTGGAATTTGCGCAAGATCCAGTTTGTAATCAGGCGCTGAGTTTCGGGATTTTCTAGATTTCGTTCCGCATACCTTGTTAAGGCAGAAATTGATTCATCAACTACATTGTTATCGATGATATATGCTTTCAAATCTTTTGGATCGAAAAAATTGTCGGAGATACCTTCACCAAGCTTCTCTGCAATTTGCTCCTGATTTCTAGGAATCAATCCCTGAATGCCGTGTTTGGTCTTCTCCTTTGGTTTAAACAACATGGTAATGGCAAGAAAATTGGTATAGTATCCCACCATTGATGCCAGGAGAATTTTGAAGATTATATCAAGGTACGGGTATAAAGCGTGGTCAATTACACCGCTCTCTGATTCCGATAATGACCTGATAATCAGAACCATAATGAGACAAGGGGGAATGATAAACTTGAATATAAACCTTAAAACAGTAATCAATTGCTAAGACTCCGAATATTGGCGGTTTAGATGCTGAGCTTTAAGAAGGATTTGCCTCCAGGGGTGTACACTCTTGACGCTGCATTTTGATTCTTATTGTTATCTGAATTTGGGTGATATCACAATGGGGCAAGCCTTTATGTTGCCGAAGATGTCAGGAAGGTCAACTTTGATAAACACCCAATAATTTTGCGAGCTAATCCTTAAAACATTTTTTACAATTGTTTTTTAATATAGAAGGATAATTGAACATTGAAACGATCAGCTTTTTTTCCAAAAAGTCCGATCAGGATATTTTAGGAATGTTTATCGAGCAGTTAACGCAATAATCCAATATTTCCAACCCGGGATTACAATCCTTAAAGATATCCGGTCCGGTACGGAGTACGAATGTTAGGCATTTTTAAAAGAAAAGACTATCAGCATCAGATAAAAGGTATTTCCATACGATCCAGTCTGTTGCGTAATTTTTCCCTTATGATTGTCCTGGTTTTGGTGTCTTTTACGACAGCATTTCTCATCATACAATACTCGGAGTTATCCGTTGTGAGTCGCCGTCTGATTAGAGAAGCCATGGTGGAACTGGACAGGGAACTGCAGAAAGATTTCCAGCCCGTTATCAAAAATATCAATATCTCGGCTTAC
This sequence comes from SAR324 cluster bacterium, assembly GCA_028280735.1. Taxonomy (GTDB): domain Bacteria; phylum SAR324; class SAR324; order XYD2-FULL-50-16; family XYD2-FULL-50-16; genus JAHJTV01. Next base: position 8,159 of record JANQLH010000157.1, read on the forward strand.
TGGGGCAGATCCAGACAGTATACCGATCTGGAAGACAAAGAGATGCTGAAGATGTTTATACCTATCATCAGCGAATACGGCTCTATAGTCCGCATCAAAAGCGGTGATGCTAAAGGAAACGGATTCTCTCTTAGGCGAGATGGGGAAAATTGGATAACGACTCGAACATATGCTGATCTGGCTGAATCGAATGTTTTGATCACAACATGGAACAATGATCTGGAAATAAAAACAAAAAAAAGCAGCAAAACGGCAACAGCCATAAAACTGCAGGACTGGTATCAGATCGTGATTAACGGAGCTCCTGATAAACCTGGATGGAGCGTACCATATTTTTGGGAGGATACGAAGGAACTGGCTATGACCGTTTCAATCAAAGTTGAAGGCAGGGCCGGGCAATTATATGTATTGGCTTTCGACATCCTGCTGACACAATTGCAGGATATTATGCAGAATACGGTAATATCTGATAATGGGATTGTTTTTGTCTCAACATATGATGACAGGCTTGTCGGTTTGTCGGGCAATATCCTGGAACGCAGTGACATGGATATCAAGGATCTTACTCTCAAATCGGTGTATGAGACAGACTTTACTCCTATCAAGGATTTGATAGATGACTGGTACTCGAAAAAGAGAAAAAGGTTTTCGAAGATCGTGCATTTTGCCAGCAATAATCAGCGTTGGGTAGGAACCATCGTCGAGTTTCCCGAAGAAGGTGTTCCGATAGCAAAAATCGGTATGTTGGCCCCGATGTCTGATGTGATGCATTATGATGCAGCCCGCGGGATGTCGGTTATTTTTGTGTTGATTGTGGCTTTATTGATTGCTGTATTTGTTTCAAAAAAAATGGCTAGAAGATATGTCCTGCCGGTTCAACAAATATTGGAGCAAAGTGAAAAGATAAGTCAGGGAGATCTCAAAAAAGGTGCTCCGATTACTTGTAATATTAAAGAACTAAGCCAGCTTGCTGATACTCATGAAGTGATGCGCCAAGCTCTTGAGAAATCCCGACACCAGTTGGAGAATTACAGCAATACCCTTTCGCAGAAAGTCGAAGAGAGAACCGCCGAATTGAACACCAAATCGGAAGAACTGGCAGACCTAAACCGGACTCTTGAGGAAAGAGTAAGAAGAGAAGTCGAAGAAAACCTGAAAAAAGATCAGCTAATGCTACGTAGTGCAAGACAAGCACAAATGGGTGAGATGTTGAGTATGATAGCCCACCAGTGGAGGCAGCCACTTTCTTCCATCAGCACGATTACCGGCAATCTCATGGTATACCTGGAATTGGATAATTATAATCGGGAACAGTTTTTGGAATTGTTGGGAAATATTAACGATCATGCCCAGTTTTTGTCTCGAACTATTAATGATTTCAGAAACTTTTTTAACCCCAATAAGAAAAAAGAATCGGTAAAACTGGATGAAATCCTGGAACAGACCATAAATATTATCGGTAGATCTTTGGAGTATAAAAGTATAAACCTGCATCGGGATTACTCATTTTTATCACCGATTGTTACGTATCCTAACGAAATCACCCAAGTTATCCTCAATATTCTAAAAAATGCCCAGGACGTCCTGGTTGAAAGAAAAATAAATGAAGCACAAATCAATATTCGCGGTTATCAAGAAGACCAGACTCAAATAATCGAGATACATGACAACGCCGGGGGAATACCAAGTGAGGACTTTGACAAAATTTTTGATCCTTATTTTTCCACCAAGGACGAAAAAACCGGAACCGGACTCGGGCTGTATATGTCCAGATTGATCATTGAAAAGCATTGTAAAGGCAAATTGACAGCAGAGAATCGTGATAATGGAGCCTGTTTCATTATCAGCATGCCGATGCTTAGCGAAGAGGAGATATAAGATGATAGGTGCCAAGGAGTTATTAAAGTATTCGACGAACATACGAGTACTCTATGCCGAAGATGATGTAAAACTGAGGGAAGACACCTTTCGATTGTTGTCTACATTCTTTCGGGATATTTCTGTTGCAGAAAACGGAAAACGGGCTCTGGAAATGCACAAACAGGGAGATTTTGAAATTATTATCAGCGATTATATCATGCCTGAAATGGATGGAATGGAGTTGGCCCGCAGTATCAAAAAAACCAATCCCGAACAGATTTTCATCATCCTTTCTGCTCATGATGAAAAGCAATATGTTGATGAACTTCGCAAGGCGGGAGTTGATGATTTTATATTCAAGCCATTGAACATTCAGCAATTTATACAAGTGATTCACAAAGCCTGCGTTCAAGCGGCAGAAAAAAAAGCATAACATGGAAAATGTTACCAAACTCAAAGAACTCATTGAATTTTCAAAACATATCAATGTTCTTTATGTTGAAGATGACGATCAGCTAAGGCAAGATACCCTGCGGTTGTTGGCGACCTTCTTCAAGCACATCGAACCTGCCGTTAACGGGAAAGAAGGGCTCGAAAAGTATAAAACGGGATCATACGAAATTGTCATCAGTGACCTCAGGATGCCGGAAATGGATGGTATCGAGATGGTACGCAATATCAAAGAGTTGAGTGAGGACCAAATCATCCTAATCACATCTGCTCATGATGAATCCCAATACTTGCTGCAGTTGATTAGTATGGGAGTAAACAACTTCATCCTTAAGCCACTTGATATAAAGAAGTTTCTTCTGGTTCTCGAAAAAACGATAGAGTTGGTAAGGCTTCGTCAAATGGAGACGGATTACAAGAAAGAATTGGAAGGGACGGTTGAACAAAGAACCAAGGAATTGTCGGAACTCAACAGGGAACTGGAACAGTCTAACCTGACGCTTGAACAAAAAGTGGAAGAGCGCACTGCCGAGTTGAACCGCAGTTTGGCCGAAGTGGAAAGGGCTAACCGGAAATTGATGGACAGTATCGATTATGCCACGGTTATTCAACGCTCTTTGCTACCGAATATGGAAGTGGTTCAACAGAATTTGCCTGACAGTTTTTTCCTTTGGATGCCTCGTGATATTGTCGGCGGTGATATCTTTTTTACCGAGTTTTTTGAAGACAGTTTTTTGATTGGGGTAATGGATTGCACGGGTCATGGTGTACCAGGAGCTTTTATGACCATGATCGCGTCTACCGGGTTTCAACAAATTACACGCGATGAAGAATGCCTTGATCCGGCTGAAATACTAAAAAGGTTGAACTTCATTGTAAAAACGTCTCTTCAGCAGGACACCGAATTCAGCATGTCCGATGATGGTCTGGATGCCGCCATTTGCTTCGTTAATCTAAAAGAAAACCTGTTGAGCTTTTCAGGAGCCCGTTTACCATTGATAACCGTTTATGAAGGAAACGCGGAATTGATCAAGGGCGATAAAAAAAGCATCGGATATCGCAAATCAGAGCTGGACTATGAGTTTTCCAAACGTATTATTGATATCAAAAACGGAATGTCGTTCTATTTATTTAGCGATGGGATTATTGATCAAGTAGGAGGTGACAAAAACTTCGGTTTTGGTAATAAACGATTCAGAAGCATGGTGGAAACTATCCATGAGATGCCGTTTGAACAACAGCAACATTATGTACTGAACGAGTTCAATCGCTACAAAGGGAACAATGAAACAAGGGATGACGTGACGGTGATAGGTTTCAAGACAGGCTGCTGACAAGTTTTTTATTGTCGATGGTGCGGTTAATGATTCTCCTGCAGGTTATTGTTTAGTGGCAGTATGATTTCGAAGGATGCTCCTTCTTCTGTATTGAAAACATTAAGTTCACCTCCGCAATGCTTTTCCACGATCATTTTCGACATGTATAATCCAAGCCCGGTGCCGGTTTTTTCATCTTTTGTTGAAAAATAAGGTTCGAAAATCTTCTCCAGATAGTCATCAGGCACACCGCCGGCGTTGTCGGAAATAACAACCTTCTGAAACTCCTCCGATTCTTCTCCGACGATTCTTATGCTGGGCAAGGCAACGGATTTTTCAAGTAACACATCCTGGGCGTTTTTTATAATATTCAGAAAAACCTGCATGATTTCGTTTGAAAAAGTAACAATTGGCCGTGAAAAGTGACATTCCGTTTCCAGGGAAATGTTTTTATTATCCATCGATTTTCCGATTAACTTTAACGTCTTGGAAAGAATTTCCTGCAAATTAACCGATTCCGCTCTTTTTTTGGGACTAAAAAAGTCCCTGAAATCGTTTATTGTATTCGACAGGTATTGGACCTGTTCGTTGATGGTTGTAAGCATTTGTGAAAACTCTTCTTTTTCTATTCGGTCAAGGTCCAGAAAAATCTGGAGATTTCCCGCAACAGTGCTGATCGACGAAAGCGGCTGTCTCCACTGGTGTGCAATCATACCGATCATTTCACCCATGGCGGCCATTTTTGATTGCTGGATCAACAATTGTTCCTGCTCTAACCTGTGATCCAATTCTTGCGAAACCCGAACTTCCAGATTTTTGTTCAACTCCTGTAACTGCCGGGTCTTATTATTCAGTTCCAAGGTTCTGGCTTCGACCTGTTGTTCCAGGGTTTTATTGACTTTTTTGATCTCTTGATAAAGACGTTGGTTTTCTGCTGATATTTCCTGCTGCCTGGTAAAACTTTCCGCGTTATTTAATGCGATTGCAACCTGGGTAGCGAAAACACCGACAGTCTCCTGGTCTTTGGCTGTAAATACCGATTTTGCATGACTGTTATCCAGGTAGATAAAACCTTTCAAGGTGTCGTCAAAAACAATCGGTGCAACAAGAATGGAGCGCAGCTGATGATTGGCAACGCTTTCGGATGATTTCCAGCTTGCATCGGTTCTGGCATCCCTCGTGATGATGACATCACCGGTTTCCATAGCTTTGCTTAAAATTGACAGACTGTATTGGTATTGATTTTCGGGAATGGGATTTCCGGTGGCATCCCTTGTTACAAGGGGTGTTGTGATATCAACATCGTTACAATCATCATTTTTCGGATTAGTGAAGAGGTAGGCGTGATTTGCACCGCAAAGTTGCATTGCCCCTTCCAGGGCGGCCTCGAACAGCTCATCCAATGCATGAGTTGTGGTGATTTTTTGACTGATCTCGAAAAGCTTTAAAATACTGGTATCACTTGAACTGTAAAGCGATGCAGAAGTAGAGGAACGAGCCGTTTGCTGTTGCCATCCATCCAGTTGTTCCTTGTAAATTTCATAAAACCCGTTGACTCCTTTGTTGAGCATGTCATCCAGCAAACGCCTGGTTTTTTCTATTATTTCGTTGCTAGGGGCTTCCAGCCAATCGAATCGATTTTTTGCATAGCGATAGTGAAAACTTAGCAGCGGTGCTTCCAGTTGAATTGATAGTTGTCCGGCCTTTTCCAAACTAAGGGCGGCCTCGGGTAATTGGTTCAAGTTCAGATAAGCATTGGCTGCCAATAATTTGAACATGGCTTCCATATATGGGTCCGGCCTTAGTTTAAGGATGGAAATAGCCTCTTCAATATAAGCTAAAGCGGTTTCCGGTTCCTTCATCCGTAAAGCGACCTGGGTTCTACCAAAGAGAATTGAGATTGCTTCGACACGCTGTTCCGCTTTTTCCAGGGTTGGCAGAATCTTGTCGAAGAATTGCAGAGACTCACCAAAGTTACCCAGCATGCCATGACTGTATGCCATAGCTGCTTGCAGCAATCCGGATGCAACAGGACCGGTGAAATGAATATATTGCATCAACCTGTCACCGATTTTCAAGGCAACCTTAAAATTGCCCTTTTCCAGTTCCAGGTACATTTTGGACCAGTTAACCAGAAGATCTCTGAATTCAGCTAACTCAGGTCCGTCCAAACGTTTAATAAATGTTTCCAGGGTTATCTCAGCTTCCTTAAACCGGAGGAGATAACTGCTCAGAACGCAATAAACCGCGGATGAACCAATGGTAAGATGGAACAAGCCGTGTTTTAAAGCCAGTTCTATCCCTCGTTTAAGCAAGTTGATTCGCTCCGAGAACTTTTTATCACTGACCACACTCCCCAACTGGATGATAGTCTCCACCGTGTATAATTCGTTCTCAGGTTTTATCTTCATCGATAGAAGCTGCTGCCCGTACTTCAGCATGTCTCCTTTTTTGCCCCGAATAAATGACAAAGCTGCTTTTAAGGCCAGGTATTTCAGAAGTCGAACCTCATTATCACGAATGTAGGGTTCCATCTCCAACAACTGTTTCCAATGTACATCATACTCCCGACTAAAGGTCATTGTGTGTTTCAGCGCGTTGTGTCGAAGATCAAACTGCGTGTCCGGATGTTGCGAAGCTTTGCTGCCAAGCTTTTTTAAGCACAGGTAGGCTTTTTGATAATAAATCTCGGCCTGCCGGTCATTAAACATACCATTGTCTGTCAATTGTGCAGATTTGACATAGTAATTCATTGCCTTGTTCAAATCTCCCGCATTTTCCCAATGTCTTGCTATGTCACAAACGGCTTCCGATGAGTGTGGCAAAATCTTGGTTTCAAGATAGTTTGCCACACTTTCATATAACTTAGTTCTCAGACCAGGTTCCAAATCGTTAAACAGGGCATTGCGCGTGTCATTATTGGAAAATGAATACAACTTTTTGGAACTGACGGTTAAAACATTGGCATGAACAGCCCGTTGAAGCAAATCAAGCAGGTTATCTTCAAACAGGGGAACGGATGGAGGCACCTTGCTAAGTGCCTTCAGGGCATCGAATGAGAAGGAACGCAGAAAAATGGAACCCCTTGCCAGGGCTTTCATCTCTTCCCGGCTCCAATCCATTAACGGAGCAAGCGTCGCATTTACGGTTCGTTGCTCTTTTAGAAATGAGTAGATTTCTCCTGTCTTGGCGTGCCAAGCCTGTTTCTCAAAATAGATTAGTCTGCGGTCTATCAGCTTTTGCAAGAGATTTCTTATTTGAGAAGGATTCCCTTGGGTTGAGTAATACAAAGAATCCAGCAATTTCGGCATTTCATACAGTTTATTCGAAAAAAGCTGTTGAATAAGGCGGGCAACTTCAGAATCACTGAGAGGTGAAAGGATTAAATGATGAACGTTCGGGTTGTTTTGGTAACGGCTGAACAGGCTTTTATGTTCTTCGGTCAACTCTTCATAAACATATGAAAAAATTAATAAAATCGGCAAGTTAGCAACCTTCTTTAAAAGCTTGAAAAGCAGCCTAGTTGAAGAAGATTCAACATACTGAAAATTATCAATAATTATTACCAGTTGTTTTTCGTTTTTTAAGACCCTCGTAAGTAAGGAGAAAACGGCTTCCAGAAAATCATCCAGAGTTCGAGATCTCATTTGATGGGCACGTTCGGATTGTTCAAGATCCTTTAAAAAAGGAATTCCGGGAATGAGATCCTTAAGTATGCCAAGGTCACCTTTAAACTGTTTATGAAGGAATTTGCGAACGCTATATTGTTGAGCATGCTGAAGCTGATTTACGTACCCTTCCAGATTACTCAGGATTTCTTTTGTAGTGCGAAACGGTGTTTCGTATTCTTCGGGAGAGGCATGATAAAACCAGGTAATTCCGGGCTGAGACTTCAGTTGATTGTATATTTCAGAAAGAAAGTAAGTTTTACCTGTCCCTTTTGTACCTTCGAGCAGGGTCAAAGCGCCGTTTCCTTCCGATCTTCCATGTATTTTTTCCAGAGCTTTGTTTTTTAAAACATGCAACGGATACTCCGGACCAGAATGACTGTTTCTTCGGGTCAATTGTTTGACTATGGAAAAAACAGTTTCCTTTTCCTTTTCTCTTCCGACAAAGGGATTGATCAGGGGGAAACTGTCCCAATGGTCGTTTTCCCCCAGGACAAACTCCAATTGATCAATGGATCCATCGGCTGTCAAACGCTGGTATTTTTCCAGATCATTTAACAACCCTCCTGTTGTACGGTAGCGATCGTCAGGATCCTTACTGATCAATTTCAGTAAGATTTTTTCGAAAACAGCCGGAATATCAGCCCTGAATTGAGTAGGGTTTTCGGGAGCTTTGGCAATGTGTTGATATACGAGAACTGCGGGGTCTTTGTCTTTGAAGGGCACTTGTCCTACTAGGATCTCATAGAGAATGATTCCAAGTGCGTAAAGATCTGCCCGATGATCTATGGTTTTGTGCAAAATGCCGGTCTGTTCCGGTGCCATGTAAGAAAGCGTTCCTCCGGTTTTGCTTTCCGACATACCGATAATCTGGGAAAAACCGAAATCCAATATCTTGATCTGCATCTGACCCGATTTATCATTCCAAATCAGAATGTTAGATGGCTTTAGATCCAAGTGAACCAGTTTTTTGCTATGGATGAAGACCAGGGCTTCGGTTATTGATTTGACCAACTTTAGTGCGTTGTCTAACGAAAACGGGCCCGCTTTTTTTAAATGACTCGAAAGGTTTGGTGAAGGCAGGTACTCCATCACTAACCCGTATAAATCTCCTTCGTTGAAAAAATCAAAGTATTTAATAATATAAGGATGCTGAAGCTTTCGCAGGATATCACCTTCTGTACGAAAACGGATCAATGCTTCAAAAGGGACTTTGTTTTTATGGATATTTACCAGTTTTAAGGCTTTAACCTGGTCTTTTTTGATGTCCTGAATCTTAAAAACCTGCCCCATGCTTCCGGAGCCAATTAGTTCAAGGACTTTGTATCGATTACTTAAAACCTGTCCTACGTAGGAGGAATGCTTGGATACCATTTTTTAAAACTAGGAGGGAGAGGTGGAATGAAATCTGATGTAAAAACTGGTGCCGACGTTTTTTTCACTTTCTATCCAGATCTTGCCGCCATGTTTATCCACCATCTCCTTGCAGAGTATTAAACCTAATCCCGTACCTTTTTCTTCTTCGGTCCCCGGTGTGGAATGGTTGACATCCAGTCTGAATAATTTGGTTTGGTCTTCATCACTTAAACCAATCCCGTTATCGCATACCGATATTATGGTTGAATGATCATCTCTTTTAGCCGCTATAGTGACCTGACCCTCCTTGGGTGTAAATTTGATGGCATTGGAGACCAGGTTTCTCAGAATAGTGCTGAACATATTTGGGTCGGTATAGACTACAATGTCATCTTCAATATTTTTAACCAGGTTTATGTTTTTATTGTCAGCTGAAATGGCCAGCACTTCCAGGGTCATATTGACTAATTGATCAACAGGGAAAACATTGGGTGAAAACTGGGTTTTACCCATTTGAATTCGAGACCAGGTCAAGAGATTTTCCAGAAGTTTAAACAGGTTGTCGGCCACATCACCAAGCTCGGTGATCAGATCTGTGATCTCCTCTCTTGAAAAGGCATCCAGCCTTTGCACCAGGAAAGTGTTTAGATTTAAAAATGCCTGAAAGGGGCTTTTCAAATCATGAGCAATTATCGAAAAAAACTTGTCCTTGGTGGCATTCAATTGTTTTAACTCATCATTGTACTGGATAATCGATTCGCGCGACTCCTTAAGCTGTTCCTGGGTTTTGTCGCTTATTTTAACGATTCGGGAAAATTGTTTAAACAATTTAGCGTAGTGATCCGATAATTGCAGGAATTCGGAGTAGAGTGGATTGTCATTGTTTTTATACTTCTCTGCCGTCGCTTGATTATGGGCAATAATCTCTTTTTCTTTGTTGAATAGTGAATGGTTTTTCATATTAATACGTTTTCTCCGGAACTAGTGATGCTCGCGCGGTATCAAGCTATATGAAGGAACGCATGGCAAAAAATGTTTGTTCTTCATCTATGGGAAAAAATTCATACTGAATCGGTTGGCTTGCTTTGCGGGCAAGCTCTATCAATCCAAGTCCGGCAGATGTTCCATTTTCAAGCTTTCCCTCTTTCCGTTGCCGGTGATACAGCTCTTTTAAACCTTCCTTGTTAAGGTTTTGAATTTGTTTGAGATGGTTTTTTAAATTCGATTCATCTGCCTTGTTGATCTTGTTTCCACCCAAAACAAAATACTTATTATCTGTATAGCCGACAGCTATGGTACCAAACATCAATTTGTCATCATTTTCACCATTAACCGGCAAAGTCTCTGCAGAATGTTGAATGATGTTTTGAGATTGTTCAACCAAAGCTGAGAAAACCGTTACAATTGTAGAAGTACTGGCATCTGCCATTTTCATTTGTTTCTTGAGAATATCTCCCAGTTCCACCATTAAATCCTGGGAAATAGGACCATTGAAACTCAAAAAGATGCCGTTTTTATTCAAATCGCTTTTAAGCTGGAGTAGTTCATCCTTATCTTCTTCCAGCTTTGCGATGGTATTTGCTTGTTGGTCTGTCATTGCCTTTTGGATAGAACTCAATTTGTCCCCGGGTCTGCTTCGCCGGTACCAAACCTCATGACGGATGGGTTTTGAGTCATTATATAATTGTTTTTAAAGAGAAAAATGTAACGTGAGCATCGAGTTGATTAAATCTGAACTCTAAAGGAGAAACAGATTTCCGGGCGATTTCTATAAGGCCCAACCCTGCTCCTTTGCTTTCTTTTTCCGGTTCCTTTTTCCTTTGGGAACGATATTCCTCTTTTAACTGCTCTTTTGTCATGGATTGGAGCTTGACGAGTCGCGATCTTAATTTTTCTACCTTGTTGTTTTCAACCTGGTTTCCGCTTAAAAGAAAGTAGTTACTATCTTGTTTTCCAATCGAAATGATTCCGCAGCCATTGAAACAACCGGCATGTTTATTTGATTTGTCGGTTTTTTTCTCTGCTGAATAATGGATAATGTTCTGGTTAAGTTCTACCAATACCGAGAATGCCTTTTTAATGGTAGCTGCATCAGAACCTTCCAACGCCATTTTAGTTTTCATGAGACCACCCATCTCGACCATGAGGTTTTGAGAAAGTGGTCCGCAGAGATTTAAAAAAACACCCCTTCGATCAAAATCCTGGTTGATCTTGAATAGATTGAACAGTGACCTTGTATCCATTTTAACCCGGTTTCTCTACTAGGTTTAATTTAAGAATTTCAAGATCCTCCTGGAATTCTTCACCGTATTCCAGGGCGCTTTCATCCTCTCGATCGTATATCCAGTTCAAGGTGATGTTTTTCCCGTCATTGGCTGCTTCTTCCAACCGATCAAATACATCCATCAAAACTTTGGAAGAGCTGCTGTTAAAATAAACAATTTCTATGTTGACAGTCACTTGCTGGTCCTTCAGTTGAGTCAGATACTCCTCCAGCCAGGCGAAAACAGGGGAGTAAAACTCTGCAGTGTTTTCAGGATAGGTTTCTCCATGTATTTCCAGGATATTGGTGTCGGCATCAAAGGAAATAGTCGGGGTGTACTTGGTTGCTTCAATAATAAGGTTCTCCATAAGAACTTACCTTCTGGAATTAATTGGAAATTTTAAGTGAGTATTTATGGGATTAGCTCTTCATTTAATTGTTATTGTTTATAAATTAATAATTGTATTATACGCTAACACCTTTTGAGGTCAACAAGGAAGGTTCTTCTGATCAGGGGTGGCAGCCGCCGACTGTTAACAGCTTACTGCTTGGAAGCTCTTATTTTGGTTGAGGAAATGTCACAATAGAAGTGAAAAATCTTTGTTTCAAATGGTTCGGTACCTTTCAAAAGATATGTGGGATCATGATATATTCCGTTGCTGAGTCTTCCAACAAAAATTACCTTCATTTTGGAGATTTTTTTTAACTCGGTATCATCGACTTTTTCGTTTTCATCCAGCCATCTTTTCGCGGTATCGTATCCCATCACCCAATAAGGATTGAATTGAGCCAATTGGTCCCTTTTCTGGCTGAACAAAGGTGCATCGGATACCAGCAAATCCGCAAATCCGATGAATTGCGATACCAGTTTGTTCATATGGTTTTCTTCGTAAGGAGGTTTCTGATAACGCGATCGGCTAATTTCAAATATAACTTTGAATCCTTGTCCCATCAGCAACTCGGCCAGTCCTTTGTGCCCGTTATGCAGTGGATTAAAAGAACCCGGGTATACCGCCAGGTCTTTGACATCAGCCAATTTCGCCAGTGGCAGCAACTGTCCTGACTTGTCAAAGTATTTCATCGTTCCTCATTAAGGTAATGTAAAATCCGTTCAAGAACCACCGTTGTGACATGATTGTCCTGATCCGCCCGATCTTCTCCCTCAACATCGATTAATTGTCGAACTCTGATCTGTTGTTCCCGGCACATCGCAAGATAACCGCGGTTGTCGCCTTTACGTTCCCTATCTGTCTTCAATGCACAGGTGAATGCAAAGCAAATATCGGCTTCTGAAGAATGATCCAGCTGAATTACCAGCTGATTTGCTGCTTCCTGTGATACAAATTGAACGGTAAAGGATCTTCCGAGAAACGATTCAAAAGATTCTCTGCTATACAGCATTCTGGCCTCTGTCATTACCTTGCCGGAGCCGGGAACTTTAAACAAGTCGAATAAACCAACGCCTCCACCGGCTGTAATAAAGGAAAGTTTTAATTTCTTTTGGCGAAGCTTGTTAAGCAGGTCCGTAACGATAGGTGTCATAGGGAACGTTTACTTAATTGATTTTAGTTGTTGCAACCATCTCTTTTTTTCCTGAGCTTCAAAATGTTTGCATGCATTTTTAAGTACTTCGCTTGTAAAGTGTTTTAAATTTCCTTGTATAAACAGATCTACAGTTTTCCTATTATGTTCAGCAAGCTCTCTCAGCACCCATCCGACAGCGGTTTTGGCAAATCGTTCTTCTCTTTGAATCAATTTTTTGCAGGCTGACACCAGCCCGGTGTGAAAACTCTTGTCTTTTAAATAATATACAAACGGTACGATGGAAGCCCTTGCTTGCCACAAGTAATCCGCATGACTCCAACTTAAGACAATATCAGCACAGGGTGTACCATACAACTCAATCATCGGACCCAAAACTCTGATACAAAACCAATCACAGGTGTTCCAATCAAAAATTGCTTTTTGCTCAAAAAGTTTCTCAAAGTGTTTGATCAATTCCTGGAAGTCGATTTGCTTATATAAAAATAACTGCAGTATCAAAATGCCGGTTAGTTTGTCTTCAGCCAATGGTTGCTCCAGCAATTGCAGAGCTATAGCAAGCTGGCGTTCCAAAGGTTGAGCCGAGACCTGCTCATTTTGATACCAGGTTTTAACGGTTTCCCGTATATCCGGAATACCAATGCCTCGGAAAGAGATGACATGCTTCATGTAGTTTTCCCACCACTCTTTTTTACTCGGCAGTGCTTGTTCCTGTAACAATTGTTGAAGCAATTTGATGTGCTCATTCGTTTTCATGGATCATATAATGACTGGCAAAAGCTTTTACAATGAGATTGAAAACTTGTTTAATATGTTCTTACCCAACTAATTCCGGATGTTCAGAGATCTATATTTGACGGACTTTCAGCTTGCAATCTAATATGATACTTTGTGCATCAGCATTTAAGCTAGCTAGTGTCTGAACGGAAAAACGCCAAATCCTTATCCAGCCTTGTACTAGATACCTTAATTCAGCTTGAAGATGAGCGTGCTGTCAGCTTTCAGTGTTCAGCTTAAAGCATTGCAAAGGCAAGCAAAATCCGGTAAAGAGTTGATCGCTATATGCACTGAAATTCGAACGCCAAGCTGGTTTTAAAGCTTTTATTGGTATGGTTTAAACTGGTTTTCGTTCAGACACCAGTTACTATTATCACCTTGAATGTGAGAAAACTGTATGGCCAGGTGGAATCCATTTCAAAAGTCTACGCTGACAGGTCTTTCAAAAACCTGCGGTTGAGCCGCGAAAGTCAGTCCGGTCGGACTGAGTAAACTATTGGCTAGTTTGCCAAAAAATAATGACCCAAATCTACTGGTTGGCTACGACAGCAGCGACGACGCTGGAGTATATAAAATTTCCGATGACCAGGCTTTAGTGACAACAGCTGATTTC
>JANQLH010000161.1 GCA_028280735.1 SAR324 cluster bacterium
TGGTATCGAAATGACTGTTGTTGGGAATGATATCCCCTTTTTTGATCAGAGTATGAGCCAGAATAGATTCAGCTGCCCGCCCCTGGTGAGTCGGTAAAACGTGTTTGGTGCCTGTGATCGATTGGATGGTTTTTTCAAACTTCTTCCACGATTTGCTCCCGGCATAGCTTTCATCCCCTAACATCATGGCAGCCCACTGTTCGGTGGACATGGCTCCCGTTCCGCTATCAGTCAACAGATCGATGCAGCAATCCTCAGCATCCAGTAAAAACACATTCAAGTGTGCTTTTTCAAGTGCTTCTCTTCGTTCCTCCCGGTTGATTACTTTGATCGGCTCGGTGGTTTTTATGCGAAACGGTTCGATAATTGTTTTCATTTTGATATCCCCTTAATAATCCTCATATCATCTCTTATACAGAGCTTAAAAAGTTGTTAGATCTTGATTTTGAAAAGCTATACTATTACGTATCCCTTGTATCTCTGTTTTATACGCTCATCCGCTCGCTGTGTAAAACCTTTCGTTGGTGGAAGGTATCAGGTTAAACCACATCCGGCGCTTTCAAAAGAACAGGCAGGTATGTTAATGGTCTGACAGGAGAGATTGATTGGATTTTTGTCAGGAGAAAATATGCCCGGAAGAGTTCTTGAATTTATTGTTGTCTTAACCTTTTTTTTGTTTTGCAGCGCCCCTGCTGCTCTTGCCAAAAACAGCCAGACCTTTGTGATTGGATTTGGATTGGGTTCCTACAATTATAATGACGAGGATTTTGAAGAGATGGAAAACATCATTTATGGCTCCGAATTTATTGAATGGTACCTGTTTGATGAAATAGGCCTGGGCATTCGGACTCATAAATTTTATAAAACAGGTTCGTCAGACAGCGATGAAGAATTATTGATGGCCAACATGAACCTGACAGTTAATTGGGTGTTTCTGGGGAGTGAAGATGATTTTCGCCTGGCGATATATGTCGGCTATGGCCCGGGAGTTGTTGAATACTCCAACGAAAAAGCCAATTTGGAGATTTCGGAAACGGCTACCACATCGTCAGGTGGATTATTTCTGGATTGGGGCGGTGAAACTTTTGGAATTCGTCTGGGTGCGCATGTGGTTTCAGCCGGCTTTGATTATGAAGAAGACTCTGCTTCCGGCACTATAGACGGATCAGGCAGCAGTGTCGATCTTGGTGTGAGGCTGGCATTTTAAAAAAGCTCTGAATAGTCATTAACTATTCTCTCTTTGTCTACGAAGATAACCCTGCCGTAAGCAAACTTTATCAAAACTTCGAATGTGAGTTTCATTCTTACCCGGGAGGAGTGCCAAACAAAAAAGGAAGCTTGTTCATGGTAAAAACGATCAGCTAATCCAGATTTTTTGAATTATTCTGATATGAACTGAATCGATACAATTCAAAAAAACGCTCGATCTCTGTCTCCAGATCCAACATTTTGGCTCCTTTTTTCCTCATTTGACCCTCTGATCGTCTTTCATCTTGCCTGATCGTATCTCTTTTAAGTTTCAATGTTTTAATTTGTCCAATTGCTATTTCTTGAGGTCAAAAAAGGTTAAAATACAGATTTTTCTTGAAGGGCAGTCAAAAAACATGATAGCCAGACATGGGATTTCACAAAGCAGCTGTACGATAAAACCTTTTGGAAAGGGAGGAGAGCATGGATTATTTATCCTGTTTGATTCGATTCTATAAGAAAATCATTATTCTGTGTCTGGTCGCGGTTTTTTCAATGTCTGTAATTGTTTTTGCAGTCGGAGAGTCCGATATGGCGGCAACAAAATATCCGGTAGTTTTATCCCATGGCATGGGGGCTTCAGCCGAGATCCTGGGAATTCTGGACTATTGGTGGGGCTTGGAGGATGTGCTCAGAGGTGAAGGGGCTGATGTTTACATAACCTCCGTGAATGGAATGGACAGTTCGGCTGCCAAGGCGGCTGATTTCAAGCGACAGTATTTGGAGATCCTTGCCATTTCGGGCAAAGAAAAAGCCAACATCATCGGTCATTCTCACGGTACTATCTACACGCGGTACGCCTTATCGAACTTGGGTCTTGGAGACAAAGCAGCATCTCACAGCAGTATTGCAGGACCTCATCGAGGAAGTGTCATAGCCGATGTAGTGCTGGGTTTGGTTCCCGATTCTCTTGAATGGCTGGTAGCGGACACTTTGGATTTTATTTATGCCTTTTTGTTCGGCGATAAAAATCCGGATAGCCTGCAAAACGGTTACGATATCACCCGCGACAACATGATCAACAATTTCAACCCCAACACACCGAATGTTGATGGTGTTTATTATCAAAGCTGGGCCGCGAAGATTAAGGCGATGGCTGTCAACGCCAGAAATTGGTATTTCATTGGAACATGGCCTGTTATGCTGCTGCATGAAGGTGCAAATGACGGATTGGTCAGCGTCAACAGCGCCAAATGGGGTAATTTCAGGGGCGTCGAAGATGCATCCTGGTATAGTGCCGGTTGCGATCATCTTAATATAATTGGTCAACCTTTTGGAATAACACCGGGATTTGATCGCGACGAGTTTTATCTTGATCTCGTCGCAGAACTCAAGAATATGGGATACTAGAGATTGCGATGAAAATCGTTTTTAAGGGTACTTTCCGGATCAGGAGGTACCCTTTTTTTATGAGGTGATTGAAACAAATGATTCGGAAAAGGATTTTTGCGCTGGCCGGTTTGTTGGTACTTCTGGCCCTGGTGTTGGTATTTTTTGAGCGGGAATCGAATTTAACAAACGATTACGTTTTTGAAGCAAATAGCGGAATCACTCTCAAAGATGTGAATAAAGCCAGGAAACCTGTCACATTCAACATGTCGGACCAGGGATTCTATATCGAAGAGAGATCGCCCAATTCTGACAAAAAGAAAGCTGTTGAAGTACCGTCTGCGCCACGGATTGCCGGGTTTGTATCAAACATTGATTATCAGACTTTAAAATTCTTCCGTTATTTGCATCGATTATATGCCAAAAGCGGTAACCTCGAAGATCACCTGGATTTCGTCTCAAAAAGGTTGAAGCAGCAACTGCCTCCCGATGAAGCGGAGAAGTTACTGAAGATCTACCGGGAATACCTGCAGTGTGAAATAGACCTGGCGGCTGAATCGGCACATTGGGCTCCTCCCGGCAGTTTTCAGGAAGTTCTGGATTTGTTGATTAAACATCATGAATTCCGCAGGAGAATCCTGGGCGTTGAACTGGCCGATGCCCTTTTTGGAGCTGAAGTCAAATCAAAGGAGTATGCTGTCCGTCGATCTAAAATACTGGTGGATGATGATCTGTATGGAGCAGAGAAAGAACTGTTATTGGAAAAATTAAATGATGATATGTGGGGGGATGAGGCAACCCGGGTGGAACAAAAGCCTACAGCGTACAATCGCTACCGGGAAAAGCTTCAAATTTACTCCCGAGATTTCAATGAATTATCTGACGATGAAAAATCGGAAAAAATCAACGAGTTCAGGGAGTCTTTTTTCTCCGAGGAGGTTGTTCAAAGGCTTGAAGCCGTGGATAGCCAAATAGCCTCCGAAAAAGCAACCGAAGAAAAGTATTTTCAGGATCAGGCAGCAATCTTGAATGATAGTGAACTGACTGCAGAAGAAAAAACAGAGGCAGTATTTGCGTTACAAAATGAAACGTTTGGAGACCAGGCTGAAAGCTTCCGCCGTCGTGAGGCGATTCGAAAGGGGTTGGAGGCATTAAAAACACAATCTAAATCCGTGCAAAAATAATCCTGAAAAGAGCTGCAGCAATAATAATCGCTGCAACAATCAATACCCAGTCACCAAAACGAACATAAAATGTCCGGGTTTCCAAAAACATAAATGTTCCCTGCACAACTTCCTGTGTTCCAAGGCTTGAATTTCCCATTACCACACCCGTTGGCGATACAATGGCAGAAATTCCGCTGTTGGATGTTCGAAGCAAAAAACGCCTGGTTTCAATGGATCTCATTACCGACGATTGCAAATGGAGGGCGGGCATTGAGGATTGTTCAAACCAGGAATCATTGGAAATATTAATCAGCACCTGGGCACCTTGGCGCACAGATCTTCGGATATAGTAAGGGTAGAGAACTTCAAAACATATCGATATTCCCAGCTGATGATTACCAGTGTTGAAAACCGGTGCAATGCTTCCCCGTTCAAACTTGTCCGGCGCCTGCCGATAGGCTCCTAATTGAAGATTCATTGGAGAATACTCGGCGTAAGGCAGCAGAATCTGTTTGTCATACCAAAGCAACTTGCCTTTTCCGCTGATCGCGTAAGCGGAATTATACAAAACATGAGAATGCTTCGATTTTCTCAATCCCCCCGTAATCAGAATTTCCCGAGTTTCAAGTCGGTCTGCAATTTCCCGAAACAATGCTTGGTTTGTTCCCCCGGACGAATTCAAAACAGTTTCGGGCCAAACGATCAGTCGAAACCCATGTTCATCTTTTTTTTCGGATAATTGTAAATACCGGTTGAGACGATTTTGAAATCCGAATCCGCTCCAGCGGTCCTTAAGATTAAAATTTCCTTGTACCAGGGAAATCCGGGATTTAGTCGCATCAGAAAGTGATCTCCACCGGGTCTGAAATTGGTCCAAACGATAATTTCCATAAATTACCGGGATCATTATTATCAGTAGAATCGAGCTGCCATTTAAAAAAACTCTCTTAATAAGTTTAAAACGGAGTGATTTTTTTCGGAGAATCCAAACAGCTTGAACTAAATTGGAGCAACAACAATTAACAACCAAAATGACAAAACAAATGCCGTAAAGCCCGCCAATATCGCCAACCTGCACAAATTGCTTCCAGTGAAGCGTTGCATAGCCAATTGTTCCCCAGGGGATCAGGAAAGGAATCAATTCTTTTAAATACTCAAACAAAACCCAAAGCGAGGCTACAGAGAGACAAAAACGAAAGCTTGATTGTTTTTGAATGAAAGCGAAGCAAATACCAAAGAGGGAATACAGACTACCAAAGGGTATCACAAGCGCTAAAACCACAAATAGAGAAGCAACAACCAGTGATGTCTGGTAGTGCTGAACCAGGGTATCAACCACCCAGAAACCCATCAGAAAACTAAACAACGACCCGAACAAGAATCCGCTCGCAGCCTTAAACAATATGCTTGGGGATGATTGGAGTGATACGATAAGTGGAACGAGAGCGAAAAAAGCCATCCACCACCAGTTAAAGGGGGGAAAGCTTAACCACAGCATAAACGCGGAGCAGGATGGAAGGATCAGGCACAACAAAAACAAACGATACATCTTACGGTATTTGGCGGATGAAACAAACTGCAAAAGAACAATCTGGTTGCTCTTACACTCCTTCAAACCGGCCTGAACCATTGTCCTAATTTGTTTGCTGACTATCGCTTTAATTATTTACAGTGAAAGGCTTATGAACGCATCCCATGCTGACCCGTTCTTGGCATTAAATCAATCCTCGATCAGCTCTCGTTTCCGGTCAGACATTAATTATCATTGTATAAACCCTTGACTGTTAAAATCTCCATGAAAACCAATGCCTCACTAAGAAGCAAACAGTATTTTCCGATTGAACAGCGGAGCTTTACTGATTTTGGAAAGAGAGGAATGATGATCAAAAGAGAGCGGGAGATATTCCATAACCAGCTTGTCGGCCTGCGCAAAGGATATACCAAGCAGTTTGGCCATCATTGGAGTTGGGATCATGGTTTCTCCTTTATCATCAGAAGGCAAAACATCACCAAATAGATTCAAAAAAACCTTGGTCCGTGCAATTCCTTCAATGGTTTGAGCATTGGTCTCCCGGATTTCATCCAATGTTTTTCCAAACTCGTCTGCTTGTCTTTCATACATCTCTTCCTCGTCCTCTTTATTTTTCAGAACGGGTTTTCCAAGTATCATCAGAGACATTGTATCCATAAACTCCATTTTACATTCCGGCATCACGCTTTTGTATTCCTCCTTGTAAAGCTCAAGCCAGTTATCAGGAATAAACTCCGCCAGCTTGTGATAATCTTTGGTTTCTCTCGCATCTAAGAATTCAAGATAAAACTGCGCATGATCATCCCCATGTTTTACCTGATTTACATAATACTCCCTGGCATGGGGAGGTAGTTCGGTTTGGAATAAAACAGCTGTATATCCGTTTAACAGCTCGACGAGTTTGTTCATTTGAATCCCCTGGTATTAAAGATGGTTCGGCATTACCAATGTTTTGACAGGTGCTCAAAATAGTTCAGTTGTATCTTTCGATTTGCTGCCTGCTTCTGAAGCCCGACAGATACTTGTCTGGTCTTCAGGTCCGAATGATCCGGCCGTGTCAAATCAACCCGACTCATTCCCCTCCGTAAATGAATCGCTCATGAAAATTCAAACCTGAAAACATCGCCGGTAGAATACACCAAAATGTACCAAGGTTGTAAAAAATTTTATAAGATTGCCTTTTATGGTAAAAAGCCGATTATTAAAACATAATTAAACATAGTAAAAACAGTTACTAAGAAAAAGTGGCAATTTTATCCAAATCCCGCCCCAAAAAAAAATGAGTTTGTCCCACTGTACAAAACACCTTCGGAAATGGATAAAATTGCTTCCGGTCAGGGCGAAAACCAAAACCCTCGTCGTCGAAATAGATCTATACAAATGCACTATTCGAGGCTGTATTGAATCAAATAAAGTTTTTTGTAATTTTCGAAAACCAGTTCATCGGCTAAATCCCAACCAAAACGGGAATAAATCGGAAAGATCTTCGGTAAGCATGTAGCAAAAACCGACTTCAGTTTGTTGGTTTTTAGAATTGACTGAACCAACTCGACATTTGCCTGCCCTACGTAGAAGGAGTTTCTGTTTGGGATACTGATCACGAAAAAATTTAACACTTCACAGCTTGAATGCTTTTGATCATCAGTTAAATTGAAACCCATTTTTTCCACCTGGTACTCTTTTTGGCAGTTTAAATTGAATGACATCCCTGCAAGTATTTGATCTGAATATCGAAGTAAATAATGCTTCAGGCTGTAAAATTCAACTCCGGGCGTCATGGAGCAATCATCATAGTTAATATGATAATTATTCATTATCCAGCTTGTGGTTAAACTATTAAAGGAGCTATAGAGAAGTTTGCTGTATAAGTTGTTTTTACTATTTTTTACTAGTTGATACTTCATGTCAGCCTCCATTTATCAAAGATTCATGGCTAAAAACCTCTATTTTCTTTTTGGAGTTTTTGTTTTTATCCTGATTGGGCTTAAAGCGATTACCAATAACTTTTGGATAGAAGAGGTTGTTGCAGAAAAAGGCACGATTGATCTGGGCGGTTATGACTTAGATAAAGACATCGTTTCACTAAACGGAGAATGGGAATTTTACTGGGCAAAGCAAGTTTTCCCAGGAATTTCCTCAAAAAACAAAACCTATAACTATGTTCCAGAAGACTGGAATCATGAAAAAAAGTATAAAAATAAAGGACATGCGACATATCGGTTGAAAGTATTACTTCCTCAAACTCAAAAAATCCGAACCTACGGATTATATTTGAATAGAGTTGGCAGTGCCTACCGACTGTTTGTTAATGGAATTGAAAGAGGATCGAATGGAATAGTTGGCAGAAACATGGGAGAAGAGATACCACACCGAGAAACTCAAGTGATTTATTTTGATTTACCGCCTAATGAATCTCTTGAAATTACTATACTCGTCAGTAATCATCATCATCTGACAGGAGGAATTAAAACAGGAATTCTTTTTTCTTCTTCAAAGATAGTCCAAAAAACAAGATTTGGGTTTTTAGCCGTTGATTTTTTAGCTGTTGCAATACTTACGGTGTTGGTTATTGTTTATTCCTCGATGTACATTTTTAAACCTGAAAAACAGCTACTTTACTTCATATTATTTTTAGTATTTATCTGTATTTACGTTGCAGGCACAGGTGAAAATGTTTTAGGTTCCCTATTTCCCGTTCTTCCTTGGTTGTTGTTTATGAAGCTAATACATTTGTGTATGGCCTTGCATTTTTTTTATTACAACAATCTGTTGAATCTCATGTATCCAAATGAAAAAATTCCATTTTTTTACCAAATTATTCAAAAATCATCTCTCGTTTTCTCGGTAATATGTCTTGTTGCCAGTGTCAAGGTCATTGCTCTTGTATTACCTGTTTTTCATGGGGTTATCTTATTGTCCGTTTGCTATTGGCTGGTTTTAATGGGCAGGGCAATATTAAACAATAAAAGAGATTCAATAATCATATTCTTGGGATTATGTGTGTATGCAATTGCCGTTGTTTTAGAGGTTGCCTATGTAAATCAACTTGCCCGCAATCCTAGGTTTGTCCCAATTGGAATTTTGTTCTTCTCTTTATCTTATGTATTCGTTAACGCTAGAGAATTCGCTTCGTCATACAAACTGGTTGAAAAAGCTGAAAACGAGAAATACAGAGCCATTGCACAGGCACATGTGGAGAAGGCGGCTTTTCTGGCGGAAAAAGAAAGGAGCAGCATTTTACACCAGACCCTGACAGACTCCGAAAGCATTAGCCAGGTGGATAAGATCCGGGTGAACTTGCGGCAAATCACCTACATCATGTCCGAATCCGGTGGGTCTATCGTATACGGTGACGGCGGAGAGCACTTGTTTGAGTTGGATTTGACCTTAAAGAGAATATCCGAGATTTTTGGGACCAACAATCAACTCATGCGTTGTTCAAAGGCCTACATTGTCAATCCTTCCAAAGCAAGAAAAGTGGTCAGAAACAATCGTCGGTACGAGCTTCAATTTATCAACTCAAAAATAGAAAATGTTCCTGTCGGCAATAAATATGTCACCGAGATAAGAAACTCCATCCAGGTGAACTGACCCCTTCACACCCCCTTCATTCAAAAGTTGTTTTTCATAAAGTAATTTCATACCCGATCGATCACCCTGGAAATCGCTGTTGAAATTATTTTGAAACAAAGTTAATCAAATAAAAAAAATGACAACATCCCTATCAATCAATGACCAAAGCAACCCGGTCGCTTACCCGAAAATGAGAAAATAGATATTCATTGACATCCTGTTACTCTACTCCCATAATTCCCCCAACTATTTGCTCGACGAACATGCAGAAAAATCGATCAGGTAAGAATAATCAACCTCTTCTAGAATAAGATCACCGGCATAACAAGCAAATGGCCTGTTTTTCAAAAACACAACACACAACCTGTGCATAGCAGATCTGCAATGTGATAGATAGAAAGGAGCAACCTTGGC
>JANQLH010000187.1 GCA_028280735.1 SAR324 cluster bacterium
TGTTTCAAATTGAGGACAAGCATTCAGGAGAGAGTTATGTGTCTTGCCGTACCCGGGAAAATCGAGGAAATTAATGACCAGGGACCGATGATCATGGCCAAGGTCAGCTTCAGCGGGATTTTCAAAAATATTTGTATTGATTGGGTTCCCGAAGCGAAAGTGGGAGACTATGTGATTGTTCATGCAGGTTTTGCCATAAATATCCTTGACAAGGAGGAAGCACTGGAAAACCTGAAGCTTATAGAAGAAGTGACCAAGATGCCCGGTGCGTATAACAAATGGTAGCGCGTCGCCCTCGACACTAAGTGCCTGATTTTCGGGCATTAACTCATTGAGGCAAAACCATCCTGCTGATATCAACCGTCAGAATCCTTGATGAATTAAGCATAGAAAGCAGGCATCAAACGAATGTTTCCCCTAAACCGACAGAAGTATTCGAAACCTAATCCCTAAAAACATGAACAAAACAAGCAGTCAAGGCAGTACCATAAAACTGGGGCATGGCAGTGGAGGGCAGATGTCCCAGGATCTTTTTCAGGAGATATTTCAACCC
Source organism: SAR324 cluster bacterium (assembly GCA_028280735.1). Lineage (GTDB taxonomy): Bacteria > SAR324 > SAR324 > XYD2-FULL-50-16 > XYD2-FULL-50-16 > JAHJTV01. The sequence continues at coordinate 554 of JANQLH010000187.1, forward strand.
GGGTTTTCCAATCCTTTCCTGGATGAAGTCCACGACGGTGCCATTCTTGATATGGGAGGACAAAAGCTTGCTTTTTCGACCGATTCATTTGTTGTCAATCCCATATTCTTTCCCGGTGGTAATATCGGAGACTTGGCAATAAATGGAACCGTTAATGATATTGCCATGTGCGGTGCTGATCCCAAGTATCTTTCTGCAGGGTTTATTCTGGAAGAAGGGTACCCGCTGGAGAGCTTGAAGACCATAGTGGAATCGATGAAAAACGCTGCAGCGAATGCAGAGGTGGCGCTGGTTACCGGGGATACCAAAGTAGTGGAAAAAGGCGGTGTGGATGGGGTATTTATTAATACATCGGGAATTGGATTGGTAAGACAGGGCGTTGAGATATCTCCAAAGAGAGCAGAAGTGGGGGATATAGTCTTAATCAACGGCAGAATCGCTGATCATGGCATTGCGGTGATGACCAAACGACAGGGACTGGAGTTTGAATCCGCTGTGATCACAGATTGCGCGTCTTTGAATAAAATGATTGGAGCTTTGCTTGACGTGGTGGAAGATGTTCACGTCCTTCGTGATCCGACGAGAGGGGGGATTGCTGCAACACTCAATGAAATTGCAACAGCAGCTAACGCGGGAATAGAGCTGTTTGAAGATCAAATCCCACTGGACGATCAGGTTAAAGCCATCAGCTCACTGCTTGGGTTAGATCCCTTGTATATTGCAAACGAAGGCAAAGTGCTTGTCATCGTGAAAGAAACCGACGCGGATAAAGCATTGAATACCATGAAGTCATTTGATGAAGGAAGGGAATCCAGTGCGATCGGTCGGGTTGTCGAAAAAAACGCAGGAAAAGTGATACTGGAAACTTCCATTGGAACCAGACGAATAGTGGATATGCCTTCCGGTGAGCAACTGCCGCGGATTTGTTAATGTAACAGGACCGTTGACGGGTTCTTTGGAAATCGCCAGTTTCGCTTCTCACTTCGCTCCTTAACCTATCCTACAAATAATCAGGACTTGTTGTGCATGAAGTTTCGTTGATGATGAGTATTATTGATACCGCGGTGAAAACAGCGGAACAGGAGCAGGCCAAGCGTATCAATCGAATTGCTTTGCAAATCGGTGCCAAATCCGGGGTAGTTATTGATTCGCTGGAGTTTGCTTTTGAAATGGTCAGTAAAAATACCATAGCCGAGCAAGCGACACTTGAGATTGAAGCTATCCCCTTAATGGGCGAATGCTTGAATTGCGGTCATCAATTTGAATCCAAGGAGTTTCTGATTTGTGAAAAATGTGGTAATTTTGCCAAAGTCTTATCAGGACAGGAACTAAATATAAAATCAATCGAGGTAGAATAATGTGCTTGGAATGCGGCTGCTCCGAAACGGACGAGATTTCAATCGATGGTAAACCTCTCAAAGGCGGACACCATCATCATTCCCACGATCACAACCACGGTCATTCACATCATCACTCCCATGATCATGACCATGGTGATGCAAGGGAAATCAGCATTAAACAAAGCATTCTGCATAAGAACGATCATATTGCACAACATAATCGTGAGCATCTCAGGGCTCAGGGTGTTTTTACCATGAACTGGATCAGTGCACCCGGTTCAGGTAAAACCGCCATGTTAGAGAAGCTGATCAAGGATTACGGGTCTGAACTGGCCATGTTCGTGATTGAGGGTGACCAACAAACGGACAACGATGCACAACGCATCCGAGATGCCGGTGCCAAGGCCCTTCAGATAAATACCGGTGCTGCATGTCATCTTGATGCTGAAATGATCCATCAAGCGCTGCACAAAACGGAGCTGACGGATACCCGTTTGCTTGTAATTGAAAACGTTGGAAATATGGTCTGCCCTACTGCTTATGACCTGGGAGAAGATCTCAAAGTTGCGTTGGTGAGCTGTCCGGAAGGTGAAGACAAACCTGTTAAATATCCGGACCTTATTATGACTGCAGATGTTTTGCTGATCAATAAAATTGACCTGATTCCCTACCTGGATTTTAATCTGGAGCGTTGTATCGAGCTTTCCCGCAAAATCAATCCGCAACTTACCGTGTTTCCCGTTTCTGCAAAAACAGGGGAGGGAGTTAAAGAGTTTTTTGACTGGTTGAGCGAAAAAACCGGATTTTAGATTGACCCGTTCGCAATGATAGACAAAAAAAGACTGCGGGTTGTGATCCGTGGTGCTGTCCAGGGGGTGGGGTTTCGGCCGTTTATCTATAAACTGGCTACTTCCCTGCAGCTCGACGGTTGGATCATTAACTCCTCGCAAGGTGTATTTCTTGAGATTGAAGGCGCTCAAGATACTCTCCAAACGTTTCTGCTCAAAATCGATACCGAGAAGCCACCCCATGCCTTTATTCAAAGTCTTGAATCCAGCTTTCTGGATGTTGCTGGTTACCAAGGATTTGAGATCAGGAAAAGTGAAAACACCGGGGAAAAAACTGTTCTTGTACTGCCCGATATTGCGACCTGTCCGGAATGTTTGTCTGAGATTTTTGATTCGACAAATCGCAGGTACCTTTATCCTTTTACAAACTGCACATTGTGTGGTCCCCGGTACAGCATAATTGATTCCTTGCCATATGATCGATCCGGGACGTCCATGAGCGCGTTTACCATGTGCGATGCCTGCCGGACGGAGTACAATGATCCCAATGATCGACGGTTTCATGCCCAACCGAATGCCTGCCCGAGTTGCGGACCTCAAGTTTATATTTCAGACTCAAAAGGAAATATCCTGGCCAGGAATCAGGAAGCCATTGACGGTATCGCAAATGAACTGAAAGCAGGCAAGATTGTCGCAGTCAAAGGTTTGGGAGGTTTTCACCTGATGGTGGCTGCCGGAAACAGGGATGCGGTGGCAACATTAAGACAACGCAAACGTAGAAATGAAAAACCGTTTGCAGTCATGTTGACATCCCCGGATGAGGTTGAAATAGAATGTGAGCTGGATCAATCGGAGCGGAGACTGTTGCAATCCTCCGAATCGCCCATTGTATTGCTAAACCGACGTTCAAGCGCATTACAGTCAAGTATCGCGGATAATGTGGCACCAAACAACCCGACTCTTGGCGTAATGTTACCCTATACACCTCTTCATCATATATTGCTGAGGGCTTTGGGAGGACCGGTGGTTGCCACCAGCGGAAATCTATCCGATGAACCGATATGTATAGAGGAATCCGAAGCTCTTGAAAGACTTTCTGGTATAGCAGACCTGTTTCTGTCTCATAACAGGCCAATTTTGAGGCATGTAGATGATTCAGTGGCCCGAATCATGGCTGGTCGGGAGTTGGTATTAAGGAGGGCCAGGGGTTATGCTCCTTTACCTGTGAACATCGGCAAAACCGGGAATTTGGCTTTGGCTGTCGGAGCACACCAAAAAAATACAGTGGCTTTCCTAATCGGTTCTAATGTAGTGATTAGCCAACATTTGGGGGATTTGGAAACTGAGCAGTCGTTGTCAGCATTTCAACAGTCCATCACCGGCATTCAATCTTTATTTGAAGTGTCCCCAAAGACAGTTGTTTCGGATCTGCATGCAGATTACCTTTCGACCAAACACGCTAAAACACTTGGACTCCCTTTGGTAACAATCCAGCACCATCATGCCCATATTGCTTCCTGCATGGCTGAAAATCAGCTGTCCGGGGATGTCTTGGGTGTGGCCTGGGACGGCACCGGTGCAGGAACGGATGGGATAACCTGGGGAGGGGAGTTTCTGAAAGGCAATGAGAAGAACATGGAAAGGGTGGCGCATTTGAAAACCTTTCCTTTACCGGGTTCCGGTCAGGCCGTTAAAGAGCCCAGAAGGACCGCACTGGGATTACTTCATGAGGCTTTTGGAGAGGATCTGGCTCAATTCAACCGGTTGCCTACAATACAAGCCTTTAGCAACCAGGAGAAATCACTGATTATTCAGATGCTTAACTCCAAATTCAATTCGCCACTTACCTCCAGTGCCGGTAGACTGTTCGATGCGGTATCTTCCCTGGTGGGATTGTGTCAGGTAGTCTCATTCGAAGGTCAAGGCGCCATGGAATTGGAGTTCGCATTGGCCGGTACAGATTGTCAAGAAAGCTATGGATTTGATTTGGGTTTTGAAATAGACTGGCTTCCGATGATTAAACAGCTCAAAGATGATATAAGCCGGGGCGTCGACGTTGGTATCATCTCGGCGAAATTTCATAACACCATGGCCGACGTTATAGTAGCTGTGGCCGAAAAGGAGAAAATGGAAAGAGTTGTCTTGTCCGGTGGCTGCTTTCAGAACAAATATTTAACGGAAAGGACAATATCCGGATTAAAAACCAAGGGATTTAAGCCCTATTGGCATCAACGTGTACCCCCGAATGATGGGGGAATAGCTTTGGGGCAGATCTATGCGGGGATTAGATAGGTAGAGAAGAATGACGCGATTCTTATGCTAAAGAAACACATTAATACATTAGATGCTTGTTTAGAGTCCGGGTTAACAGGCCGTGTCATAATATGGATATATGTCTTCTTGGCTAAGAACTTGACTCTTTGTCATTCCGATCGATGCTGTGAGCTTCGTACCTCATGACCCGGAATCCATTTGCACCTAATTGAAATAATAAATGGACCCCGGATCAAGTCCGGGGTGACAAGTGTGATGTTTTGTCTATAAAAATAGAAAAACCATAGATTTTTCCATTACAAACCAGAATGTAGGATGGGTAACTTGTTACCCATCAACTCTTTATATATGGCTTTTGATCACATTCCACCTGATGGGTAACAGAGTTACCCATCCTACGGTTCTAAGAGTTCCAGATATAAAGCATACGATTGTAGAAGGGGATATTGAGAGTAACTTAGCGCTTATGGGGTCAAGCACGGAATAACATGGAGCCAGCATCTTTGCTTTGATTCCTCTCACGAGGCAGTCAGGAAGTCCAGGCTGATCGGAAATACCCATTTATAGGTACAAGCATTACTTTATATTTGAAAATTCGGCTTATTACACACCAAGGCGAATGGACGACACGAACAAAATCAAATTATTAAGGAAACACCATGGATTTTAATCAGACCTTAAAACGATACGAAGACAAGGAACTGGTAAAAGGGTTAGCCGGGGTGATAGAAAAATCGATGGCAAATCTCGGTAAAACAAGGTTGATGCACGTGTGTGGAACCCATGAGCACGAAATTGTTAAATACGGGATCAGACAATTGTTACCTGCCGACTTGGAAATCATACCCGGTCCGGGTTGTCCGGTTTGTATCTGTCCTGTTGAATTGATTGACAAAGCAATTACCCTATCCTACCAGGACCGTGTTACGGTTTTAACCTTCGGTGACATGTTGCGGGTACCGGCAACCAGGGAATCATTGGATGATGCTCGTAAAAACGGCGGTTCAGTGAAAATGGTTTACGGACCTTTGGAAGCCATAAATATTGCCGAGAATAACCCTGACGAATCTTTTGTGTTTTTCTCAATAGGTTTCGAAACCACGACAGCTGGTGTTGCCGGAATGATCAGGCGGGGCGTTCCCGAGAATCTGTTTTTTCTGATTGCCAATCGTTATATTCCTCCTGTTTTCCAACTGCT
>JANQLH010000195.1 GCA_028280735.1 SAR324 cluster bacterium
GCATTCCATCTCGACCAATAGTACCGTGGGATGGGTAACTCCGTTACCCATCGGGTGGAACGTGATCAAAAGCCATTTATAATGAGTTGATGGGTAACACGTTACCCATCCTACATCCGGTCCTGGTCACAAGTTAGTCAGGATGGCCAGGCTATCGCCGGCCCATCCTGCATTCCATCTCGACCAATAGTACCGTAGGATGGGTAACTCCGTTACCCATCGGGTGGAACTGCTTCAACAGCTTCATGAACATTTTTGTAGTAACCGTCTTCTCCCAGCATCTCATGGAATCCCGAACGTTTCATCACATCCAAAACCGGTCCTTTTACATTGGCAAAATAGAGATCGATGTTTCGCAATCGGTATTCCCGGGTGATTTCTTCCAAGGCCCTGACAGCCGAAGAATCCAATTGATTCACGGAACCGGCATCAATCACAATGGCCCGTAGTTGTGTTCCTTTTTCAAGTTCCGCTTTTTTCAGGGTTTCCTTGAGAAAGGAGACGTTTCCATAATAAAACTGGGCATCGAATCGGATTACTAAAATATTGTCATCAGTTTCGGTAATATGGCGTTTCACGTTTCTATAGTCATTGCGGTTCGGAAGTTTTCCCAACACTGCGTAATGGGGTCTGGTGGTTTTAACCACAAACCAGAGCATGCTGATCCCGATACCCGCGAATATTCCTTCCATCACTCCAAGACCCAAGGTGGCAAAAAAGGTGATGGCGAGGAGAGCCAGGTCATCCTTTTTGACTTTCCAAAGATAAGTAACTTCGTGCAGATCGATCAATCCGAATACGGCAACCATGATGATCGCCCCCAAAATGCTTTTCGGCAGAAAATAGAGCAATGGAGTGAAAAACATTAATACTACTCCAACAACCAGTGCCGTAATTATTCCCGCCAGGCTGGTATTTGCCCCGGCATCCTTGTTGACAGCCGTTCTGGAGAATCCACCCGTCACCGGCATAGCCCTGAAAAAAGCCCCAAACAGGTTGGCAGCACCCAGTGCAACCAGTTCCTGGTTTGCTTCGATTTCATATCGCTTTTCCGTTGCTATCTGCTTGCCAACGGCTATGGATTCCATAAATCCAACGAAAGAGATGGTTAAGGCAATGGGAAGCAAAGCGCCCAGCTCTTCCATTTGAAAAGCGGGAACGGTAAAAGGCGGAAGACCGGCGGGAATTTCACCGACAATGCCGACTCCCAGCTTTTGTAAATCCCAAAACCAGGCTACCAGGGAAGAAATCACTACCATGATCAAAGCACCGGGAATTAACGGGCTGATTTTTCGAATCATGATGAGAAAAACGATGGCTGTCAGTCCCAAGATCAGAGTCAGGGGATTTATGTCTGCTGCCTGTTCAAACGTGAGGTAAATGGTTTTTAAAATGTTTTCTGAGCGAGGCAGATTCAGGCCAACAATGTGCTTCAGTTGGGAAAACCCGATGATAAGAGCAGCGGCAGAAGTAAAACCGCTAATGACAGGGTGAGAGAGAAAAATTGTTATAAACCCCAGGCGAAAGACACCCATACCCAGTTGGATGATGCCGACCAGTAAGCTAAGCAAAACCGTAAGCCTGATATAGGTAGCCATGTCGCCCGGTGTTGCTATTGAAGCGATACCACTTGAAACAAGTAACGCTACCATTGCCACCGGTCCCACCGCCAATTGCCGTGAAGTGCCAAAGATAGCGTATATCAGTAACGGAACTATTGAAGCATAAAGTCCGATTACCGGTGGTAATCCAGCCAGAAGAGCATAAGCCATTGCCTGGGGTATTAACATGACTGCTGTTGTGACACCGGCAACGACATCTCCCCGCAAATGTTCTGTTTTATAGTTTCTGAGCCAGTCGAAAGCCGGAACCCAGCGTTGTAGGAAACTTTCCATGCTGTCCCCAAAGGTAGAATTAATTGATTGAACATCGGTGCCAGTTCTTAAAGACTAACACCTGGTACCTTTACTGTTACTTCTTGCCTATTAAAGCGGATGAATACAGACCGACGAGCATAAATATCAGCAGGATTAAAACAGGTGCAGTTCCGGTAGCTACAGTGGATAGTATGGGGCCGGGGCAAAGTCCGCTGATTCCCCAACCGGCTCCAAACAACAGACCCCCTGCGATCAAACGTACATCCAGATCGCTTCTGGTCGGTACAAAAAATTTGGGTCCGAGTAACGGTGTTTTACGCTTGGTTACCAACTGAAAAGATAGATAATAAACACCTACGGCGCTTGCCAGGACAAATACCAGGCTTGGATTCCAGTCACCAAATACATCCAGGAAGCCGATGATTTTTGCCGGCTGGGTCATTCCAGACACAGCTAAACCAATCGCGAACAAGGCTCCACTGAAAAAACTGGCTATGGCTTGTGTTTTCATATCGCACCTCCAAAAATAGTATTGATTGTCCATACCGCAACGATACCGCTAATAGTAAACGCCATGGTAACGGTAACGGATCTGTTGGAAAGCCGACCGACACCGCACACTCCATGACCACTGGTACAACCGTTGGCCAAACCGGCACCAAGGCCGATCAACAGGCCGGCGAAACCATAAGCTGCCAGGGAGCGATTGATCTCTATCACGGCAAACTGAGGATAGATCAAGCTCATGACAAAGCCGGTTAAGACCATACCGGCCACAAAGGTGGCGCGCCACAAATAGTCACCTTTTTCATAACGAATAACTCCCTTCAGAATACCGGATACACCGGCAATTCTGCCGTTAAACAGCATGAGCCCGATACTGGCCAGTCCTATTAAAATCCCGCCTATTATGGGCTGGATCAGGGCTGTGTTTCCAATTAATTCCTTCATAGATCCTCCAATTGTTGGATTATCGGTTAGATAAAAAATTATAAACACTGAACAATTAACGTTACCTATTCTAACCAGTGTCTGAACGGAAAATCGCAATATCTTATCCAGCCTTGTACCAGATACTGAAATCCAACGTGAAGATTAACCCGCTGTCAGCCGTCAGCATTCAGCTTCATAAGGCATTACAAAGACAGGTAAAAACTGGCTGAGGGCTGATCGCTGAAGGCTGAAAGCACTGAATTTCAGAGTACCAAGCTGCTTTTTAAGCATTGATTGGTATGGATTAAACTGGCTTTCGTTCAGACACTAACTAATTATGATAATTGCAGAAAGCATTCCTAACCGAATCAGGGTAAATGCATCCGGTTCTATTTGCAAGATCTTGGAATGATCGTCAGCTATTTTAATGTCAACAAAAATGATCAACAATATCAAGAATGTCAAAAATCATTTCATCTTGCCTGGGGATTCAATATTTGGTAGTTGTTAGCGATATAAAATCGAAAATCCCCGGAAAACAATACTGCGGAGGTAATTGAAATGACAAACTTAAAAACGAATTCCTTCCTGGAAATGAGACCGTTGTTTGAAGAAGAAACCTGCACACATACTTTTCTGCTGTATGACTCCCGATCCATGGACGGGGTGTTGATCGATGCGGTAAAAGAAATGGCGGATCGGGACCTCAAACTGATTAAGGAACTGGGAGTCGATGTAAAATACTTGTTGGAAACCCATGTGCATGCTGATCATATCACATCAGCCGATAAACTCCGGAAGGAACTGGGCGCGATGGTGGTCTACGGAGCCAATGCCGGTGTCGATTGTGCGGATCTAACCCTGGAAGACGGCGAGGAACTGGCTTTTGGTCAGTTCATTGTGAAGGCCCTGTCCACACCCGGTCATACCAATGGTTGCACAAGCTATCAGATCGAAAACATGGTTTTTACCGGTGATAGCCTGTTAATCAGGGGTTGCGGCCGTACGGATTTCCAACAGGGATCTTCCGAAAATCTTTATCATAGTGTAACCAAAAAGCTTTTCAGCTTGCCGGACGAAACCATTGTCTATCCTGCGCATGATTATAAGGGAATGTGGAGCACAACCATAGCTGAGGAGAAGA
>JANQLH010000224.1 GCA_028280735.1 SAR324 cluster bacterium
ATAGCAACCCAGATGCTGCAGTCGATGATCGATAATCCCCGGCCAACCCGTGCTGAAGTTTCCGATGTGGCCAATGCCTGCTTGGATGGCACCGATGCGATCATGCTTTCCGGTGAAACAGCCTACGGCAAATATCCGTTGGAAGCCGTGCAAATGATGGCAAAAATCGCCTGGGAAATCGGTCAGGGTCATGAAACATTTATCGATGCACCATACGAGTCGGAACAAAAAGTAACCAGTTATCTGGCCAAAGCGGCAATTAAAGCATCCCTCAGACTACACACCAAAGCGATTGTAGCCGACTCCATCAGCGGTAATACCATAAGAAGCATGGCAGCTTTTAGAGGTAAAAGTCCCATTTATGCCCAGTGTTATTCCAGGCGTGTAGTGCGACAACTAGTCTTGTCTTACGGAATTGTACCCCATTTTATTGAAGAAGATAACACCCATCAGTTTCTCCCGCCAACCCTGGAAAGACTGCTAAAAGAAAAGCGATTCTCCGAAGACGATCTGATAACCGTTTTAGCCGGACATTTCGGACCGGAGTCCGGCGCTTCTTATGTTGAAATTAGCACACCCAAGAATATGTTGAAACGAAAATCATAGATCCGGTAATTATCTGCAACCCTGTCCTGTCTTTTTGAGGTTCCGGACCACACTGTCCGGGATCTTAAAACGAAGTTTCAAAAAATGCTCGAAGTGAACTTGCGAAATATCGGATAACTATATCTATGAACGATATAATACAATCCCGCAGGTAGTTCTTAAAATCTCTGCTCGATAAATCCGCAAAAGGAATGCTGTTAACAGCCCTTCTCTTGACTTATTCACCCTTGGTTCCCGACTCCCGGGAACATGCCAAATTGCCGGGATAACACCGGATGAGACTAGTCTGTATTCTCTTGCCTTTTTTGGTTGGCCAAAAACAGAACGTCCCGGATAGTGTTTGTTTTGCCTCTAATCTGCCGGCTGTATAGTGCCTATTGGGTCCGGCTTTTGAGAGCTTGCGGGAAACTCTTTGGTGTTCAGGAATGTAATGGCTAATCAATCTCAAATGTCACAAGAGCGAGATTTCCAGGGGAGGTCTGATTTGTGAACCAAACCGGTTACAATTGAATTGAATACCTAAGCTGATCAGGATATTATTGTTGTATTACGCAATTTATTAAGAACTAAAAGGAGCGTTATCCTATGACTCAACAGACAGCAGAAACCGAGACTCGGCAATATGGTGATGGAGACTGTTCATTTCAGTCTGCCGGTGGGGAAGCAGGAATAAAAAAGCTGGTTGAAGCCTTTTATCACAAAATGGATACCTTGCCTGAAGCAAAAACAATTCGTGATATGCATCCGAAAGATCTGACGGTTTCAATTGACAAGCTTTACAGGTTTTTATGCGGCTGGCTGGGAGGTCCAAAACTTTTTCAAGAGAAATATGGTTCTATTAAACTGCCTGTTGCACATAGTAAGTTTCCCATCGGTTTAAAAGAAAAACACGCCTGGTTACTCTGCATGAAAAGAGCCTTGGAAGAGCAGCCTTACAAGGAGGATTTCAAGGATTACCTTATGGAACAATTGAATTTTCCGGCAACTAAGATTCAAAACAAGGAGTGATGCTAAAGCCAACGTCTTTCCTGTGAAAAGAAGGTTGGTTCATTCTTAATCTTTCAATAAAACAAAGAGATAGCTTAATATTAGTCGGTTCTCTTCAAATCCTTCAATACCTTTGCCGGGGATTACCTTCCTTTCTATTTGGTGCCCGAATGAAAACCAATTAAACCTTACCAAAAAAAGCTTTAAAAGCAGTTTGGAGCTTCTAAACTTAGTGATTCCAGCAATCAGCCGGTTTTTGCCTGTAATTGTAATGCTTTAAGCTGATAGCTGACAGCTGTTAATCTTCAAGCTGAGTTCCGGTATCCGGCACTAGACAGGATTAGGGATTAACGATTTTCCCTTCAGGTACTAATTGCAAAATTTAGGTATTAACAGCATTCATTTAATCCGGAATAGCTTTCCGGCATACCTGCTGCAGAACTAACGGCATAACTACATGGTTTGGGTAAACCCGAATACTTTTTATCTACCGGTTAAAACCTTGGATGTGTGCAACTTAACAAACCGGTAACTGGCACAAATCATTCTCGGAAAACCGGATATGGAATGAAAACAGCAGTGAAAAACAACTAATAACATTCTTATATAACCAGGTAGGTAAACACTTTGGAGCAATCGGCTTAAAAATTTCCGCTTTAGTGGTTTGAAAACCCGGGCCGATTCAATTAAGATTTACGATTTTAAATACCTGATATTAAGACCGAACAGTACAAGGTCGTTCATGAATTTTTAAAAAAAAATGCCTTTAACTTGTTTGTTGGATATCTATCGAGCTGTTTTTTCCGGATTAATTTCTGTTACCTTATGAGTAGCAATCAACTCATACGCTGTCCTGATTGTGACAGACTTCAATCATTTATACTTGAGAAAGAGGGGCAACAGGTCCGCTGTTACCGTTGTGATGCATTTTTAACAGGGAATCCGGAGGATAGTGTTAACCGCACTCTTGCTCTGGCAATAACAGGTTTGGTGCTGTTTTTTATTGCCAATCTTTATCCATTTTTATCTTTGGAGGTGCAAGGGCAAAATCAATCGACCTTATTGTTCTCAGGCATTTTGGAACTTTATAATCAGGATTTGGTCTGGTTGGCTATTCTGGTCTTTCTTACCATTATCTTGGTACCTTCCTTGGAACTAGGTGGTCTTGTTTACATTCTGATTCCATTAAAATTGAATAAGTCCGCTTTTCCGGGTACGAGAATTGTTGCCCGCGTAATCCACAAGCTGTACCATTGGAGCATGATGGATATTTTCATGCTGGGCATCCTGGTATCAATGGTTAAAATTATGGCCATGGCAGAGGTTATAATTGGCCCGGCCTTTTATGCATTCATGGCTCTCATTTTTGTCGTATCAGCGACGAAAAGGGCGTTTGATCCTTCATTAGTCTGGTCGGGACTCACCCCTGGCCCGAAAAACCAAATTAAAAACGAAACCCCGGGAGATCATACCATTACTATTAGCTGCCATTCCTGTCATCAGCTTTGTGTGGCCCCTGCGGGGGAAAACTCCAACTCTTTGGCCTGTCCCCGATGTGCAGCAACGATTTATTTAAGGAAACCAAACAGTATCAATAGAACCTGGGCTCTAACCCTGACTGCTGCCATTTTATATATTCCCGCAATCCTGTTGCCTGTTTCGATTATCAGTTCCTTTGCCGGAGTCAAGGAAGACACGCTTATCAGCAGCGTTATCTATTTTCTCAATACCGGATCGATCCTAATCGCCTTGGTGATATTAACCGCAAGCATTTTTATACCAATCTTGAAATTGATTATTTTAATATTGCTTTTGTTATCGGTTCAAACAGGCTATTCCAAACGACGCAAGGAACGAACTAAATTGTATCGTCTCACGGAAGCCCTGGGCAGGTGGTCCATGGTCGATGTATTTGTGGTTACCGTATTGGTTGCAATGGTCAAGTTGGGAGTTATTGCTACCATTGAAGCCGGCCCGGGGATTGTTTATTTCGCAGCCGTAGTCATCATGACAATGATTGCGGCTATGACGTTCGATCCTCGATTAATTTGGGATCATTCAACATCAGGTAATCTTTAACCTACCACTTCCATTAATTTGGAATCATCATGAAAGAAAACACAAATTCCGAATCTGTCGATCAAGTACTACCAGCGGTTGTAAAGAAGAAACAAGCGTTTTCGTTGATCTGGTTTATTCCCCTACTTGCTCTTGTTGTAGGTGCGTGGTTATTGTTCAAGGCGGTTTCCGAAAAAGGACCGGTCATTGAAATTCAATTCCGCAATGCTGAAGGCATTGAAGCGGGAAAAACAAAGGTCAAATTCAAAAATGTAGACGTGGGATTGGTAAAATCCGTCCATCTCAATGAAAGCCTCTCCAATGTGGTGCTAAGCGTGCAGTTGAATGCCGAAATGGAACCCTACCTCACGGACAAGACGCGTTTTTGGGTTGTCAGGGCACGCGTGGGAGCAGGTCAGGTGACGGGATTGGGAACCCTGCTATCCGGAGCTTACTTGGGGATAGACCCTTTTGCGGACGGCAAACCGAGCGAAAAATTTGCCGGACTGGAGTCTCCACCGACAGTGACCCTGGATACACCGGGAAGGTTTTATCGACTTAAAGCTGCAGATTTGGGTTCCCTTCATGAAAATTCACCGGTTTTTTTCAGGAGAATACAGGTTGGTCATGTGGTCAATTATTCTCTATCTGATGATGGAAAGGAGCTTGATATAATTGTTTTTATTGAGGCACCTCATCATAAGAAGGTGTTTAAAACCACCAAATTTTGGAACGCGGAAGGTCTGGATTTCAAGCTGGATTCAACGGGCGTGAGAGTCAATACGGAATCTTTGCTTTCCATTCTGGCCGGAGGGATCTCTTTTGGTAATTTGGAATCACTTGGCAGCGAGGAACTGGCAGAAGAAAACACGATTTTTGCCCTTTATGAGAGTCGCTCCAAAGTCAATGAACCGGTTTACAACTTCAAAGAGTACTATGTGTTCCACTTTGAAGACAGCATTCGCGGATTGTCCGTAGGTGCCCCGGTTGAATACAAAGGGTATAAAATTGGTGAAGTGGCGGATATAAAAATGGAGTTTTCAGCCAGGTACTTAAACTTCTCAACCCCGGTCCTGGTTGCCATCGAACCCGAAAGGTTCGGTCTGACCGATATCGATTATGCCAAAAGAAACGAGGAGTCGGTGCTGATGTACCTGGTGCGGAATGGTTTTAGAGGACAACTGAGAACAGGAATGCTATTAACCGGTCAGCTATATATCGATATGGATTTTTATCCGGATGCTGCCTACGCTGAAATAATTGATTCCGAACCTTACAAGGAACTACCAACAATTCGCAGCTCCATCAATGAGCTTCCGGATCGTATGGTTTCAATCCTGAAAGAGGTGGATAAGGTTCCATGGTCGAATTTGGGAAATGAGATTCTTGATACTATTAACCAACTAAACCGGATCATTCGTTCCGATGAGGTCAGGCAATCAATAGCAAACCTGGAAGCCAGTATGGAGAATATGGCAAGCATATCCGCGAAGATTGATCAGATGATGGAATCAAAACCGTTGACTCAGTCTGCCGAGTCCCTGCAGAAAAGCCTGGAGAACATTGAAACCCTGACAGCCAGTTTAAACGGCCAGTTAAACAAGGATATGGTAGGCATGCTTTCTCAAGGCCAGAAAACCTTTGCAGCTGCCGAGAACTTAATAGATGAAAACTCTCCCATGATGACCGAACTGAGCGACATGATCCGCGAACTTGCACAAGCGGCAAAATCCATAAACGAATTGGTTGACTATCTTGAACGCCATCCCGACTCCCTGATTTTTGGCAAAGGAGTGAATAAATGAAAGCTATGATTCAAACGTTGTTTTACCTGACAGTCTTATCACTGTTTGTCGCTGCCTGCGGGAATACGACACCCTCGGTGGAGTATTATACCCTTAGTCCGATGCAGCTATCCGCTGATCAGAATTCGCAAATGCTAAAATATAAGCAGGCGTTAATTGGAATAGGACCAATAAGGGTTCCGGAATACTTGGAAAGCTCAAGGATTGTCACACGATCCAGTCCAAATAAACTAAAGATCAATGAGTATCATCGTTGGGGAGGTTCATTGGAAGATGAGCTGCTGAGGACGATTTCGGAAAACATCTCCTTGTTGATGGGATCTGAGAAGGTAGTTGTATACCCCTGGAAACGAAGCATCAAACCGGACTTTCATATTCAGATCTCCTTTAAAACCCTGGAAGCGATTCCCGGTGAGAAAGCCGTTTTGAGAGCATCCTGGATAGTCAATGGTCCAAACGCCGGGAACAAAGCCCGGGTGAATCATTCCAAGTTTGAAAAGAATATTAAAAGCAGTAATATCGAAATGATTGTCGCGGCAAAAAGTCAGTTAATCAAACGCCTGAGCCATGAGATCGTAAAATCCTTAAACGCTTCAGAAATAGTAACGAAATAAACCTGCTCACAAATCCAAACATCCAATCATCTCAATATCAACATGTCCCCTTAACCGTTGCGACGAGACTCCACGCCGATAAATCCCAGCAAGATTAACGCTCCAAACACAATACCAAAAGAAGCGGCTATTGAAGCAAATGGCAGACAGCTATTGATGCACAATTCGTTAATCGCGCCTCCTCACATTCCAAATCAACCACATTCACAACTCAGAACTCTCCTGTGAAACCGCTCATCTGTTTAATTATATGATATTTTTGCCTTTTTCTTCTGTGTGTCACAAGTAACACCATGAAGCGTCACAGTTCAGAACATATCACTTGTGAATTGAGCCGAAGCGGTCTGCAATAATGGTAAATAGACAAAACTCTTATTAAGCGTGACCAAAAAAAATTGAATTCAGTTAGCAGAAACAGCCCTGGATTCAAGCGATCTGGAATTGTCGGGAGTTTCAGAAAAGGGTTTTGTTTTCAGGTTTTCCCTCTTAGGTCGCTTTGGGTAATTAAAGGCGGCAATCATTCATTATTAGTTTTAAGGAGCGGATAATGTCAGACAAGTCCAAAACATTTAGCCGTAGGGATTTTATCAAGGTCTCTGCAATGGCAGCAACTTCAACCATGCTTGTACCTTCTTTATTTTCGGAGGCCTGGGCCGCATCCGGCAAAGTCGAAGGAATCAATTCCTGTCATTTCGGCATTTTCAGAACCTTAACCGAAAACGGCAGGTTGGTATCGACAAAGCCGTATGAAGGCACAATTCACGCGAACGAAGTGGTTAAAAATATGGCGGAATATGCTTATTCTCCCGCCAGAATCAAATACCCCATGGTTCGAAAAAGCTACCTGAAAAACGGTCCTGGCGCTAATAGAGAAGCCCGCGGTAGTGAAGGTTTTGTGAGAGTCAGTTGGGATAAAGCCACAGAATTGATCGCCAAAGAGATGAAACGTATCATCAAGGAACACGGCAATGCATCCATTCTGGCACCGACAACCGGATGGCCGATCCAGGCCAGGGCTAACACCGCACCTGCGTGTATCGGAAGACTGGCAAACTTGATGGGTGGATTTACTCCTAGAATTACCGATTACAGTACCGGTTCTGCACAGGTGATCATGCCTTACGTGACGGGTGCTTCTGAGGTCTATGGCCAGCAAACGGTTTGGCCGACCATTATGGACAACACCGAGACCTTGGTTTTTTGGGGTTCAGATCCACTGAACAATTTAAGAATCGGATGGACTGCCAGTCTGGGTGAAGGAATCGAATGGTTCAACAAGCTAAAGGCCAGTGGCAAGAAATTTATTGTTATCGATCCGCGTTACAGTGAAAGTGCAAAAGAACTGAAAGCCGAATGGATCGCACCAAGACCTAATACTGACACGGCAATGATGTTGGCGATGGCTTACACCCTTGAAAAAGAAGGCTTGGTTGATCGGGATTTTGTTGATGAATACACGGTGGGTTATGAAAAATTCCTCCCATATCTGCTGGGTAAGACCGATGGAACCCCGAAAACACCTGAGTGGGCTGCGAAGATCAGCGGAATTGATGCTTCAACCATTAAAACGTTGGCTCGTCAGATCGCTAAAACTCCTAGCATACTGATTTCAGGCTGGAGCATGCAGAGAGCGGACCATGGTGAACAACCGGTTTGGATGATTGTTACACTCGCAGCCATGGTCGGTCAGATCGGCCTTCCGGGTCGTGGATACAGTTTGGGTCATCACTACGGAGATGGAGGCGTTCCCAAAGGTATGGCTCCCGGTCTGTCCGCCTTAAGTCCCGGTAAGAAGCCAAAAGGCGCTCCCACACCGATTCCATCTTCCAGAACAACCGACGCCATGCTTTATCCCGGTAAACAGATCATGTTCAAGGGTAAAAAGGTCACCTACCCTGATATCAAGATGCTCTGGCTGGCAGTAGGTAATCCCCAAAACAGGCACCCCGAACGAGCCAAAATGATTCGGGCGTGGCAGAAAATGGATACCATCGTCGTTCATGAAATGTTCTGGACCTCCTCCGCCTGGATGGCTGACATCGTTCTTCCGATTAGTACCATGGTGGAAATGAATGATATTTACAGCAATACTTCCAAGACGATGATCTTCCCAATGAAAAAGGCGATCGAACCTTTGTATGAATCCAAACCAAACTACGAAGCGTTCACTGCATTGGCAAAAGCCTTGGGTGTCGAGAAACAGTTCACCGAGGGTAAAACAACCATGGATATCATTGAAGAAATCTACAATGGTGCTCGAAAAAATGCATCCAAGAAGAAGCTGAAAATGCCGACATTCAAGGAATTCTGGGCGAAAGGAGAACCGGTTAAATTCCCTGTTTCCGAGGCTGCCAAGAAATGGGTACTTCACCAGGATTTCCGTGAAGATCCACTCATGGAACCATTGGGAACATCATCAGGTAAAATTGAGATCTTCTCCAGGGACATCGAGAAGATGAATCTGAAAAAGTGTGGTCCCCACCCAATGTGGTTCGAGCCCTTTGAATGGCTGGGAAGCGCTGAGGCTAAAAAGCATCCGCTGCATATGCTCACAGCACATCCGAAATACCGGATTCATTCCCAGTACAACCAGGTTAAATCGCTGCGCAAGCTATATAATGTAGCCGGCAGAGAACCTGTCACCCTGAATTCACGAGATGCCAGGGCAAGAGGAATCAAAACCGGAGATTTGGTGAGGATCTTTAATGATCGCGGACAGATTCTCGCCGGAGCTATTGTTTCGGATGATATCCGATCCGGTGTTATCCAGATCAGTGAAGGCGGATGGTATGATCCTGTTCAGAGAGGCAATCCGGACAGTCTTTGCAAGTACGGCAACGTGAATGTATTGGTCAAAGATGAGCCGACTTCCGATCTTTCCCAAGGAAACAACGGTCATACTTCCCTTGTACAGGTCGAGAAATATACCA
>JANQLH010000347.1 GCA_028280735.1 SAR324 cluster bacterium
GGGCAAATCTCCCAAAACTTCTGATACCGTGACTGTGCATTATGAAGGCAAACTCACCGACGGAACTGTTTTTGACAGCAGTTACAAGCGTGGAAAACCAACCCAATTCAAAGTGAATGCTGTTATTAAAGGCTGGACAGAAGCCTTGCTTTCAATGAAAAAAGGCAGCGAGTGGGAGATCTTCATACCGCCTGAGCTGGCTTATGGCACCAAAGGAATACCGGGAGTAATTCCGCCGAATTCAGTCCTGATTTTCAAGGTTGAATTGATTAAAATAAAAGGCTCTTTTTTAGGCTTTTGAGGGTTCATGGTGAGATTTCCCGGGTTGTGTTTATCCCTGGGGTGTTTGGTTGGAATTTAGTTCGTTGGCTGCAACAACGGTTTTAATGTTCCCGTTTTCATCCATATAAACTGATCCGCTGCATTCGAATTTGATATACTGACCGTTTTTACTTTTAAATCGCCAAACATCTTTTGAGGTGGTCTGCTTTTGCAGCAGATCATCATGTTTTTTTGCAGCCTGCTGCAGATCATCGGGATGAATGATATCTGCCGCCGGCTTTCCGATAAGTTCTTCCGGAGTATACCCCAGAACAGGCTTAAACCGTTCATTGACATATGTATACTTTCCTTTTTCGTCCACTTCACACACCAGTATACCAATGTTTGATAGAAGGTTGCGATATCTCTTTTCGTTCTCACGCATCCATTGATGGGATCTTTTTCTTTCTGCATCCACCTTGGCAACATAAAGAGCCATTTCCAGAGTAACCTTTATATCCCTTTCTTGAAAAGGTTTGAGAATGTATCCAAAGGGCATGGTAAATTTAGCTCTTTCCAGTCGAGAATCATCGAGATAAGCCGTGAGAAAAATAATTGGTATGGATTCCTGTTTCCGAATAATAGAGGCGGTTTCTATCCCATCCATCCCTCCTTTTAATGTGATATCCATCAAAACGACATCCGGCGGTTGATTTTGCACCGATTCCAGTGCTCGATCACCGCAATCAACAATGTCGGTAACCAGGTATCCCAGGTTACATAACCTTGTTTTTAGTTCAAAGGCGATAATGGATTCATCCTCGACAATCAGCACCCGGATCTTTTTCATTTCATTCAATTATTTTGATAGTGATCGTTTAAAGCGTATTGTAAAAGCTGCACCGGCTCCGGAGGATTTTTCTATGCTTCCGTCCAGTTGGCTTTCTGCGAGAAGAACAACAAGTTTTAACCCCATTGAAGAAGTGTTTTTCCAATCCAAATCTGCCGGAAGCCCTTTGCCGTTATCCCTGATAGTTATTTCCAGTTCATCAGCAGCGACTGCCTTACCGATCACCTGGATTTTACCGGAGGTATGGTTTTCAAAAGCGTATTTAAAAGAATTGGTTACAAGCTCATTCACAATTAAACCCAGGGGAGAGGCATGTTCGATGTGCATTTCTATCTCTTCTGCATCGACGCTTAACTCTATATGCCTGTTCGATTCCGATGTGAAAGTGGCATAAAGGTTATCGGTGATCTTCTTTAAATAGGAACGTAGATTGATTTCCGAAAGCCTTTCAGATTGGTATAAAGTCTCATGGATAGCCGACATGGAATAAATCCTGTTTTGGCTTTCTTCAAGGGCTGTTTTTATTGTCTCATCCTGAAAATAATCCGCTTGAAGCTTGAGGAGACTGGAGACCACCTGCAAGTTGTTTTTAACCCTGTGATGAATCTCATGCAACAATACCTCTTTCTCCTGCAAATTAGCTTTAATCTGTTCCTCGGCCTGGTATCTTTCCCGAATCTCCTTTTGCAGTTCCCGGTTCGTTTCGGCGTGATCGATTATGCCCTGTTCAATCGCAGCTGCATACTGTTGCTTGCGATACAGATAAAAGGCGAGAAAAACAGTGACAAAAAAACAAAAAAGAAATGCACTTTGGACCTGCCAGTAGCTCCGTGTATCCAGGTATTCCCGGGAAGGAACAAGTAGTATTTCCCATTTTCTACCCGCAAACACCACAATTCTGCTCCAATGCGTACCGGTTTTTAGTTTAGCACTGTTTATCGGCGCTGATTTCGAGTCTTCAGAGTCGTGTAAACCGGCTAAAAGCTGTTGATCCGGATCTGCAGACAAATCAAACAGAAACAGATCAAAACCGTCATTTTCATACAATGAAAGGGCTGACCGGAGCAGATCTCCCAAACGCAATACCTCAACGACAAACCCCTTGCGTTTCTTTGGATAATTCACGCCACCGTTGTTTGCCTGATCATACCGATAAATCGGGAACAAAATAAGAATACCAAACTGACTTCCCTTTTCCTGAACCAGAGTTATTCTTCCGGTCGACACGGGCATCCTGCCGGAAAATGCTTTTTCAATCGCTTTTTTTCGTACCGGATTTGACGAAATATCGAAACCTAACGCGGATTTGTTGTCTTCCAGTGGTTCAATATAAAAAACAACAACATACTCCTTTCTTTGGGCAGCCCTGGCTAAAACACCCTCAGACGATCGTTCCCTAAATTGAAAACCGGGGAATCCATCACTTTTTGCCCTGGCTTCATAAGCAGCCCTTTCATGATCCAACACGAGAGGATTCCATGATAGGGCATGGATTCCGGGATACCTTTCCAGTATCCCCTTGGAAAACTCGGAAAAACTGCGACGATCCACGTCTTCAATATGGCTGAAAATCTCACCCAGAACAGTTAACACCCCAAGGTATTCATTCAGTGCATTTTCAACAGCGTTTGCCAGATTTTGAGCTTTGCTGGAGAATCCAATATGATGCCTGGAATCCTCCCATCTTTTTACAGCAATTGAAACGAAGACGGAAAACAGCAGACCGGCAACCAATGTGACTATAAACACAACCAGGGGAGATTGAAGGGAATGTCTTATATTGCCTGGTTCGTTGGAGTCAGTCATTGAATCTTCGGCTGTTCTTGAACGGAAACAAAACTTGCAAGATGTGATGTGAATAATTATACAAAAGAAAAACTTTGCAATCAAACTTTTATTAATTTAACCCCAACAAGCTCTTTTAAAGAGCCAACAAACAATGATTGTCCCCGGCCTCTTTGGTCCAAACGAAACCTGAGACACTTTTTTCGAACTGTTCTTTGGAAGGTATCTAAACTGGCGGGATTGATTTTTCAAAACGGTTAATGCCTTAAAAGCTTCAGCCATATAAACCACTATTTCCACTAGCTTTGGCGCCAATACCCGCTTGTTTATTTCAGTTTTTTTTTAGTTTGGCACATTAATTTCAATAGTAGAGGGCAAGTGCTATGACTTTCACTCATATAACACTTTAAATGTAATGCCTGATTGATATCTTCAATTCAGATATAAGAGGAGGAAAATATGGAATTCGGATCAATAGAAGATGTTGTAAAATTTGCCATTGAAAAAGAAAGAGAAGCTGCCGATTTTTATCGTACAGCAGGTGATAATGAAGAGTTGCAGGTCAATAAAAATGTTTTATACGACTATGCTGAAGAAGAAGAAAAACACGAAAAAATGCTTAAAGAGTTTTCGTTCGATAAAGAGGCGATTGCCCAGTATAAGTTCAAAAAGATAGAAGATATCAAACGAGCTGACTACATGATGGAAATGGAGTACACGCCGGGCATGAACTATTACGACGTAATGAGAATTGCCATGAAGCGCGAAGAAAAAGCTTACAAGCTTTATCTCAAACTGGCAGAATCTGCTGATGAAGAAAACTTAAGCAGCATCTTTTCGATTCTGGCCAATGAAGAATTGAAACACAAAGCCGGCCTTGAAAGGATGTACGATGATCATCTGGCAGCAACCGGAGACTAGTCCGGCCTTTACCAAACTCACAAGTGTATCAGACAACAGATGCACTTGTGCAGCCACACCCCGTCAATAACCGCAAACTCACCTCACCGATACTCACTCAATCTCGACCTGCACTAAAACCTATATTTATCAATAGATTATATTGCGATTTTTTACCCCCGGGATATCTTTTCTGATTTAAACCCTTCTCCTGAGAAATTGACTTTTAAAGCCACACGCGAGATTGTTAATAAACTTATTAAATGCTTTTGAACCATTCAATTCTGATTATAACCAGTCGAGAGGTTAGCGATGAATCAAAACCGTTCCGCTGTCTATTTTATGCCCGTTTTGGATAATGAAGCCGCCGACACAATGGATGAAAAGATCAAACGTCTTTTTGATGAGGCGGGTTTCTCTTCCATCATAAAACCAAACAAAAGCGTTGCGATCAAAACACATTTCGGGGAAAAGGGAAATCGTACACATTTGACTGCAGACCAAATACGGCCGGTTGTCGACAAAGTAAAGGAAAGTGGAGGAAAACCCTTTTTGACGGAAACCAGTGTCTTATACAGGGGTAGTCGATCAAATGCGTTGGATCATATTTTACTGGCATACGAGCACGGATTCACCTATGAGAATGTAGGAGCCCCAATTATCATGTCTGATGGCTTTCTCGGCGTCTGGGAAAGACAAATCACCATTAACGGAGATTATTATGAAAATGTTGGCATAGCGGGAGACGCCATCGCTGCAGAATCCATGTTGATTGTCTCCCACGCGACAGGGCACGTGCTGGCCGGTTTGGGCGCTGCAATCAAAAACCTGGGAATGGGTCTTTCCAGCCGCATGGGAAAACTCAGCCAACATTCCGAGGTGGCACCCAAAGTAGAGGTTTCCCAGTGTGATCTTTGTAAAACATGCATGAAATGGTGCCCGGAAGATTGTATTCTGGAAAATGATGGAACCGCTTTTATTCAGGAAGAAAAGTGTATCGGCTGCGGAGAGTGTATTGCTGTCTGCAAGACAGGTGCTGTTCAATTCTCATGGGATGCCACCAGCGAAAACATGCAGAAAAAAATGGTTGAACATGCATACGGGGTTCATCTGGAGATGAAAGAAAAGCTGGCTTACATAACGTTCCTGACTAATATGACTAAAGATTGTGATTGCATGAAAAGCAAAGAGAAAATGATTCCCGATATCGGAATTCTTGCCTCTTATGATCCCATTGCCTTGGATATGGCAACCTTGGATCTAACCCAGCAAAAAAACCGGGAAAACCTCAGCAAGTTGGCATTTCCGCAACATGATCCGTTAATCCAGATTAATCATGGAGTCAAATTGGGTATGGGTTCAAAGGAGTATTCGTTAAAAGAAATCTGATCGATGCTGCAAGCTTCGCATCTCATGACTCGGAATCCATTTGCAACTAATTGAAATAATTAATGGACCCCGGATCACGTCCGGGGTGACAAGTGTGACTAAACGTGGATTAAACTTGGAAAAAACATAGATTTTTCTATCACGACACAGTCTGATCGATAAGTTTGAGACAGTTTCGCCTTACCGGAAACCAAGCTGTATAAACCTTTTGACCGGACCACCTGTGATGCAGATGTGTCTCTTTTTTAAACATGCTTTGGAGAAATGAAAGCCATTGAGGATATGTGCAGATGATAATTGAAGGGTAATCAACGTGATGCTTGAGCTTTGCAAAATAGTTACATTTTGAGCTCCCGTAATACCGCAGATCCCAATTCTTCCATGGTAAACGGCTTTTTTAAATATTGTCCTACACCAAGATCCAGCGCTTCCTGGACACGATCTGTTTCCGAATATCCACTGGCAATGATCGCTTTTTGGTTTGGATTGAGATTCAGTATTTTTTGATAGGTTTCCAAACCATCAATTCCCGGATCCATAATCATATCCAAAATCACCAGATCAAATGAATCATGTCTGATTTTTTCCAATGCCTCTTCACCGCTTGCAGCTGTTACCACCTGATAATTGAGCTCCTGAAGAATTTCTTCTATCAGTTCTCGCTGATCAGGGATATCATCCACAACCAACACACTTTCCCCTTCCCCTTTGTAATCCTTTATATTGTTACTTGGACGAGTATCAGCCAATGGAGCTGATGAAACAGGCAGGTATAAACTGAATTCGGTTCCCTGGCCTAAATCACTGGAAACATTAATGTATCCCTCGTGGTCCTTAACAGTCCCCCACACAACGGTCATGCCGAGTCCGGTACCGCTTCGTCCCATTTCTTTTTTGGTGTAAAACGGTTCAAAGATCTTTTCCATATCCTTGTCAGTAAGGCCAACGCCTGTATCACTGACTGTCAACAACACGTATTGACCCGGGACTATATATTCAAAACCATCAAGTGCTTTATTAATAGAAACATTTTTTGTGCTTATTTTCACGGCACCCTGCTCCTCGATTGCCTCCGCTCC
>JANQLH010000384.1 GCA_028280735.1 SAR324 cluster bacterium
TTTACAGGTATGCAGTCTTGGTATAGCTTAATAGTTGGTAGGTGACAATAGTCACGAGTTAACCCCAAATCTTTTAGCTTTTAGCTTTTAGCTTTTAGCTTTTAGCTTTTAGCTTTTAGCTTTTAGCTTTTAGCTTTTAGCTTTTAAAGATCTGTAACAACATACTTTTCTAAGTGCAATAGCAAAGCACCATTTTTGATGATCACGCGAAATCCATCCGGCTCTGCAATAAAACCGAACAGGAATTCTGGTACCATCATGCCAATATTTGGAAAGAGTCCGTCCGGGTTATTTCAGAAATAATATTGCAGGTATAAACAATAAAAGCTGTCGCCCTTTCAATGGTGGGATTAAAAGTCCCATGACGAATTCTTTCAGGTGTTTGGCAGGGAATAGACATCTTGAGGTTTAGCACAAATACTGCAAGAGTGTGGGTTTTAAAGAATCAACCGGAAAAACTACGGGAGGATTTCCATACATCTTTGCAAGATTAATCATGCATCAGTTGTGGTTTTTCCTTGCTAGTCGAGCTTGAATTGGAACTTGAATATATGGTTGGCTGACTAATCCTTATGAAGAAGGATGCAAAATACCTCGCTTACTTCTTCCTTCCCATCATTTCTTTTCGAAAATTCAGCATTTCCTGTGCGTATGGTGACATCTTGGGGCCATTGCTATGCGCGATCACTTTGAAGTTTTCATCCAGATCATAGGCTTTTTTCAACTCTTCCTGGAGATGGTTTTTGTAATAGCTGAGATAAAAATTTATATCATCAATAGGCTCACTAGATGTTCGGGTCGGCGGGTCGTCATCTGCCATTAAATATTCACCTGTAAAAATTGATCTTTGATAGTACTTGACAGCAATTTCCAACAAGTCTTTGACATCCTCGTTTTTAATAGTATCCGGAATCTCTTTTGAAACGTGAAAATCGATGGTTTTTTTATCGTCTTGATTGATAGTTGCAGTCAGTTTAACTGTTTCCGCATAATCCAGTGCAAGGTCGATATCCTTTTGTGAAAATGTCATTTTTTACTCTTTTTTGCTTATAGATTAATGAAATGCCATAGAAGTACCCCTTAAAAACAGGACGGGCACATCTTTTCTTTATTCAAGCGAAAAGATGTGCCCGTTTAAACTCAATTTCTGTAATTGGAGCTGATATTACTTGGCAGTTTCCCTTTTTACACCTAGCACGGCTTTATAGAGAACCGTCAAAACCAGGGCACCAATCGCATAAATCCCGATTGTAACCAGGATTTCGTAAAATCCAGGTGTATATTCAGTAATTCTTTCGAATGGATTAAAAGCAAATCCACCAATCACCAAACTGATTCCTTTGTCAATCCAAAGAGAAACAAAGATAGCAATACAAGCTACAGCCAAAATGCTTGTATTTCTTCTTAGTTGTGGAAAGATCAGTAATACTAAGGCTCCAAGACCAAGAACCATTGAAGTCCAGAACATTGGTGTCAGAGCATTTTGCTCATAAGCACCGGCAAGATATTCAAAGGTGTGCATATGACCTGGAATATTACTATAGAATGCTGTAAACAATTCCATTCCAACAAAAAAGAAATTGGCTAGCACTGCATAGGTTACAATAGTACCCAGCTTTTGAATTGCTTCGTCACCTGCATCAAAATCAGAAATCTTTCTGAGGAGGAGGCATAGCAGTATCAACAATGCGGGTCCTGCAGCAAAGGCAGAAGCTAAAAACCTTGGTGCTAAAATAGCTGTCAACCAAAAGTGCCTTCCGGGAATACCGGCATATAAAAACGCCGTTACGGTATGAATACTGATAGCCCAGGGGATTGATATATAGATAAATGGTTTAATCCACTTTGGTGGAGCTATCTGCTTAGCTTCCGACTGCAAAACCACCCAACCGCATAATAAATTGAGAGCGAGATAGCAAAGAAGCACAGTAGCGTCCCAAAACAAAACCGAGTTCGGTGTTGGATAAAGGAACACGTTCAATATCCTCATCGGTTTTCCCATATCAACCGCAATGAATAACGCACACATGGTTACCGCTGCAACTGCCAGGAATTCACCTAAAATTACTATCTTTCCGAATTTCTTATAATTATGCAGGTAATAGGGTAATACGAGCATGACAGCCGATGCGGCCACCCCAACCAGGAAAGTCAACTGGGCAATATATACACCCCAGGATACATCCCTGCTCATTCCGGTCACGTGAAGACCTTGGGTTAAATGCTGCCAATAAGCGTAAGTCCCTGCTGCAATCAAACCTATTAGGACAAAAACCCATGTCCAATAGGCTTTATTTCCTGTTAACGCCTTTTCAATCATAACATCCTCACACTATATAAAAGACTGATGGACCCGTTCCGAGCTCAGACTTACGTTGAATGGTGTTGTTTTCCTTGAGAACCTTGCGAATTTCAGAGTTGGGATCATTCAGATTTCCAAAGGTTATAGCTCCGTCCTCGCATGCTTCCGCACAGGCAGGGATTTGGCCTATGGCCAATCTTTCCGCACAGAAATTACACTTTTCAACAACCCCTCTTTCACGGGTAGGGAACTTAGGATCGATCTTACCGCCACCAACTACTGTTTCTCCGTCGTCTGATCTTGGATCCTTCCAGTTAAAACTTCTTGAACCATAAGGACAGCCAACCATACAAAAACGACATCCAATACAACGGTGAAAATCCATTAGGGTGATTCCATCATCACGTTTAAACGTTGCCCTGGTCGGACAAACCCGAACACAAGGTGGATTTTTGCAATGATTGCAGAGCACTGTTACTTTTTTGGACTTCAAGGTATCACTCAAAAACTCACCTGCCTTAGTTGGAAAGGAGTTGTAATAAGGTTCTTGCCAGATCCATTTGATTTCATTCTTCAGGTCCGGGCTTCCATCATCCAGGGTAAACTCCGGAACATTGTGAATGGAATGACAAGCCTTTTGACACTTGCTAAATGACGCTGAGCCTTTTCTGGTATCAATGACCATACCCCAGCGCGTACCTGAAGTTTCTTCGACAGAACTTGCGGCTTTGCCTTCCTTTTCAGTCACCACACCAACAGCTGAAGCTACACCAAGCCCAACCAGGGTACCGACACCTGCTTTTTTTAAGAAATCTCTTCTATTCTCATCCATTAGATTTCCTCCTCTGGCTCAATGTGACATTCCCAGCAATAAGGTGTGACTGCAGTGTATGTATGACACGCATCGCAGAATTCTCCCTTATTGGAATGACAACTCATACATGAAGTTTTTCCGGCACTGCTCAGGCTTTTATCAAACTTGGTACCGTATGCCTTACTTACATAAACCCTGTCTTTGTCGCGAACAACTTCGTCACGCCATTCATCCAGAATTTGCATATGGTGGGTTCTCATCCAAGCAGCATCTTCAACACAAGTTCCACTAACTTTTACTACCGGTTTTGGTACTACATCGGAATCACCAAAGCTTCCCCAGATGGGAAAAGTAACAATTCCAACAAAAATGACCAATCCGGTTATTATTTTTCCTGCATCATACATGATCAGTCCTCCACGCCTAAATACGGTTCCTCACGAAGATCCATATCTCTCACTTCGTTTTCGCCTTCCATTACCAGGGCGTTTGCAACCATTTCGGTTACACCGGTAACTTCGACGTCTGGAGCCCAGTACTGTGTTAGAGCCAACAATGTCGCTCGGTCAATCGCACAAACACAAGCCAGCATATTGACATCGTGTTTATCCTGAACATGTCTTAAAGCACTTGCTCTAGGTAGTGCGCCTCTCATTCTGACATCCATAATTTCTTCAGTGTTCAATCCACTACCGGCACCACAGCAGAAAGTGTTTTCCCTGATGGTGTTTTCAGGCATTTCGAAGAAATTGTTACAGACGTTTTGGATCACATAACGAGGTTCATCCAACATACCCATAGCCCTGGACGGGTTACAGGAATCATGGAAAGTCACGTTCAAGTGATCATTTCGACTTGGGTCAAGCTTGAGCTTGTTATGTTTAATCAAGTCGGCTGTAAACTCTGAGATGTGAACCATCTTGGTTGACTTGGCGTTTTCGAACTTGGTTCCGGTAATCGGGGAAACAGGCTCTTCCATATTGCCGGGAGTCGGACCGTTCATGGTATCCATATACTGGTTAATCACACGCCACATGTGTCCACACTCACCACCAAGAATCCACTTGGAACCCAATCTTTCCGCTTCGTGATACATTTTGGCGTTCAACTTCTTCATCAGCTCATTTGAGTTGAAAAGACCGAAGTTACCACCTTCTGAAGCGTAGGTACTCAGTGTGTAATCAAGGCCGATATGCTCAAAGAGCATAATGTAACCCATCATGGTGTAAACACCCGGGTCGGCAAAAACGTCTCCGGACGGTGTGATAAATAGAATTTCAGCGCCTTTTCTGTTAAAACTCGGCTCAATGGACACACCAGTGATATCTTCAATATCATCCATCAGGGATTCAACTACTGTTCTGAAAGTATGTGGTTCGATTCCCAAGTGATTTCCGGTCCTGTTACAATTTGAAGCAGGATCCATAATCCAGTTGATATTGATACCCACCAGGTTCAGTAATTCCCTGGCCATCATGGTGATTTCGGCGGTATCGATTCCGTAAGGGCAGAAAACAGAACATCGTCGACATTCAGTACATTGGAAGAAATAGAGAAACCATTCCTTTACCACTTCCATGGTCAATGGTCTGGCGCCTGCAAATTTCTTCAATAGTTTTCCTGCCAAGGTAAAATCGTTTCGATACACTGATCTCAGCAGCTCGGCTCTTAGAACCGGCATATTTTTAGGATCACCGGTACCGAGAAAGAAATGACATTTATCCGCGCAAGCACCACATCTCACACAGACGTCCATAAAAATCTTGAAAGACCTGAATTTATCCAGTCTTTCGCGAAAACCTTCACTAATTATCTCTTTCCAATTTTCCGGAAGTTTCCAGTCTTCTTCATCTGGCGACCAGTCTCTTGGATACGGCATGTTCAAAGCTTCAAGGGCTGGTTGTTTTGCACTATATGCCCAGTTCCCTTCTCTGAATTCTGCCGGTGTATCCATCCATTCTTTTTCAGGACTTTTCCCATGCAACAGGGTCGGAGATTCCGCAATGTCCTTCGCCAGTTCTTCCGGTTCAAGCATTTTTGACATATTACTCCTTATCTACTGGTAGTCCAACTTTCTTCATGTTCTCCCTGTAGTCATCTTCGTACTCTTCATAGGTACGTATCTTTATGTCGGGATTCCATGGATTAATGTGCCTGACAGCCCGGCTATTGTTGGGCAGGTTCCTGGTGGGACTTAAGAATACGCCACCCAGGTGCATCAATTTACTAAACGGAAAATAGATTGCCAGCACTGAAACAAGAAATAGATGAGCATAAAATAAAGGATCCAAGCCTTCAGGAATACCTGGTTGAAAAGTCACAAGCCCTCGAACCAACTCTTTGATGCCAACAACATCCACCCTGACGATATA
>JANQLH010000400.1 GCA_028280735.1 SAR324 cluster bacterium
TAAAATTTCATCTCTGCTATGCCGATGAGAGGATTCTCCTGTGCATCAACCACGCCATCCTTGAGTGCCTGGTACAATTGCTGAAAGTCAATGGGAATGGCTTTAGCGCCGTAAGATTCAAACTGATCCCTTATGATAGGGCTTTTCATTATCCGAACCCTGATGCCTTGATAATCAGCAGGTGTCCGGATCTGTTTGTTCGCGGTGAACTGCTTAAATCCGCTGTCCCAGAACGCACAGCCTATAATACCAAGTGGTTCGAGCTTTTTAAAAAGCATTTTACCGATCTCCCCATCCAACAGTTCGTAGGCATCCTCTCTTTTGGGAAAAAGAAACGGCAGATCGATATACCGCATCGCCGGGGAAATACCGGTTAATCTGGCGGTTGGAAGGAGCGCCATGGGCAGAGTTCCATCACGCACCTGTGCCACCATTTGGTGGCCGGTACCCAGCTCCTGTTTCGGAAAAATTGTTACCTCAACCCGCCCTTTGCTTTTAGCATTCACCAGTTCGGCAAACTTCAGTGCAGCCTGATGATGCGGACTGCTTGTGACGTGATCATGACCCAGGGACAGTTTAAAGACTTCGGACGTTTCAGTTGACGTTTCCCTGGGTGCGGTATTTTTATAATTTTTTAAAAAAGTATTAATGTCGGGCCAAAAGAAAAGTACTATGAGGCCCAAAAGGCAAAACCATAAAAGCTTGTTTCTCATTCTAATCTCCAAAGATGTTCAGGAGGCAGCCCGTATTTATCCCCATACAGATTGTTTCCTTCCGAGAATAAAATGTTTTGGCAATATTCAGCTAATTTTGACTCGGTTCAGATCGAAACGTTTATCCTATTCAAAACATATCCACATTACATGAGCAGATGATAAATTACAAGAATCTCAATATGCGAAATTCAACTCAATGCCCGCATTTATGACATCAATGTCCGTGTGTATATCATCGTTCTCGTGAGATAAGGAAGTTCTCTGACAGATATGGTACCATTTCATTTGAATAAAGCGTAAATCATGAAACATCAATCAAAGCAACGCTGACCTGTATGACCTCATTTCCCCGCAAAACGTCCAGAGTAACGCTTTGGCCTATTTTAGAGTTTTGAAGGTGTCTCACATAATCGGATATATCAGTGACGGTATTGCCGTCTATTCCGACGATCACATCACCGATGATGCGATTGTTATAATCAACACCCCGTAAACCAGCACGTTGAGCGGGAGAACCCGGCGTTACACGTTCAATGACCAGCCCTGTGATCCCAAGGCTTGCAGCAACTTCTTGTTTTAAGATAACTATACCGATCCCGGGTCTTGGAACTTTTCCGTTGGATATCAATAACGGGACAACCTGGTTGACCACATCCACCGGTACGGCAAAACCGATGCCGGATGAACTTCCGGATCGGGATATGATAGCCGTGTTAACACCGATTAACCGTCCGGCAGTATCAATTAAAGGTCCGCCGGAATTCCCGGGATTAATCGCTGCATCTGTCTGGATAGCGCCCACGACTTCCCGTCCTGCAGAAGTAGGCAGACGTCGATCAAGCGCGCTGACAACACCCGTTGTCAGTGTACGGGCCAATCCAAACGGATTACCGATGGCCAGTACTGTCTGGCCCACCTGAAGGTTGCTTGAGGTCCCGATTGGAAGCGGCTGGATATTGGATACAGACTTTCGAAGGCGGATCACCGCCAGATCATGCCCCGGGGAGCCCCCGACATATGTGGCTTCAACAGCTTCTCCGTTTTCCAGCCGTACCTTTATTCGTCTGGCACCCTCAATGACATGAAAATTGGTGACGATATGCCCGTATGTATCCCAGAGGAATCCGGACCCTGCACCCTGGGGAGCTGAACCCGGCCTGAAAAGACCACCCGTGGCGTTTTCAGTGAAAATATAGACGACAGACGGGGCTGCTGTATTGAAAATATCAATGGTCGTTTTCTCAAAATCAGCAAGACTCCCCCGGGGGGTCACCTCTCTTGGCGTACTCTGACTGCTGATGAATTTGTACCCGTACTTTTCAAAAAGGTAGAGTGAAATAAAGAAACCTAAAAAAATAAACAAGTACAGTTTAATTCGCTGCGCTTTTTCCATTTTCAATATTTCCTATATCTTAAAAGTTTCTCTGTGATCATTTATTTCATATAAATTTATAATGATTATTTATGCTGTCAATCATTGTTTTTATCTGCTGCAGCCCCTTTGTTCCAAAATTTTATAATTAGCACAGACAGTATCGGAACAATCAGCATGGCCATTGTTACAGCGATCAGAAGATATCCAAGACTGGAATAATCGCCCCGCTCTATAACAAAAGTGCGATTCACATACTTTGTCAGAAGACTGGAAGCGGATAACGCAAGATTGGTAAATGCCGCCATGACGGCAAAGAAGCTGGCTTTCTGATGATCCGGAGCCTCCCGGGCAATCCACGCAAGCATCGGCACCATCATCACCTGACCCAATGGAGAATCAGCCATGGTATCAATAATGGCTATGGTTCGTGCCCCAAAACCAAAGTGTGTTTCAGTCCATTCATGCAGGCCATAGTACATTCCGATAAATGGCGACATCATGACGGCATTGTAAACGGATAAAAAAACGACGAGATAGGGTATGGGACGACGATTCATCCAGCCTCTAAGGGCGAAAAGGCCCATAATCGCCAGGATTGCGCTGATCTGTCTTAAGGTCCCCATAAACGATTCGTCAAAGCCGAGAACATCAATCTGCCACCAGGATGCCCCGGCACCGAATCCTGGCATGGACCGAAATATAAAAATCATCGCCGCAATGCTGATGATTTCTCTTCTCTTGGCCGGTGTGAGGTCTTTTAAAAGAAGATGCATGAGATACAACACTACCGCAAGGGAGCCTAAAAATATCATTTCTTTTTTCAGGCTTAAATCTGAAAGACCCAACAAGAGGCTGATTAAAACAAAGGCCGCACAACCGCCAAGAAGTTTCCAGTCAGGAGTAAGTTTTGATGGTTCTCCGGAATGGCCGTTTACTGCTTTCTCTTTGGATTTTTCTGTCCGGTGTAAGCGATACTTTTCATATTGCAGGTTAATTTGACTGAGAATAACCCCTAAAACTGAAATAACCGGGATGATCAAGGCGAACTTGTACATGATTTTATACGAAATTGATTGTGCCAGCCATCCACCGAGGCCGGCGACCAGGGCACTTCCCCCGATAATGGCGATCCGGCCAAGGGTCTGCATGGTAATATGCATGCGTTTGAGCGTGATTTCAGGCAATTGATTTCCCTGGTCATCTGTTTCCGGCACGGCCTCAACTGTCATGGCGTCTGCAACAACATCCTGAAGGACAAACCCGATGGGGGATAAAAGAGTGGCAACGATATACCAGGTTTCTAATTCGATATACCGTTCCATAACCTCTTTATATCCAGTCAAACCTATCATGATCATGAGGCTGAGAGTCATGAGAGACGCACCCAAATAGACAAAGAGGTACTTACGCCGCCAATAAAGATCTACCAAATGGCCAATGGGCATTTTTAAAACCCACGGCAATCCGGTCCAGAATCCCAAACCTGCAAGGAAAGCAGGTGTCAGGCCCAATTCCTCTTTAACAAAAAAACTTTCAATGATGCCTGTGAATCCTGAAACCCCTGCAGCAAAATAGACCATCAGCGGCGGAATATAGCTTAATCTGATTTCAGTGAGGATGCTTAAAACGTCCTTTAAAAGCCAATCATAAACTCTGAAAACAGGTGATAGAATTCCAACTCTGCCTTTTGGCTCGACCATAAATGATCTCCAAATTTTGTGCTAAAAATTATATCTATTTTGGTTAATT